>CAZQIP010000319.1:0-13111 GCA_964593655.1 uncultured bacterium
GGCAGAGACACTGCATGCACAGTCTACACAAGAAACTTTTACCGTTTCGCCGCGGAGTGCAGAAGCGAAAAAACGGAATAATCTACTTCACTTCAGGGCAGGCACCGAGTGCAAACTCCGATTCACTTTCCTTGATGACGAACTATTTCAACACTTCGGGAAAGCCTTCTTGACACTGACGATGCCGCCTATTCGCTTGGGAGAGGCAGTCTTTCAGGTGAGACAGATGGTTTCACACGCGACAGAGGAACGAAGTTGGGGCAAAAGCGAAACCTACGCAGAACTCGTCCAATCCGCAAAAACCGATACCCGGATGAGTTTCCGTTTCTATTCACCTACCGCTTTCCGTACGATGACACCACGCGGACAGAAAACCCGCAACGATACTTACGTAGATCTCGTCCGGTGCTATCAGAGTTGGGTCAATAAGTGGAACGCCTTCGCACCTATAAAACTTGACAAAGCCGAAATCCTGGCATTCGTTACAGATCACGCACAGGTAACGAGCGTAGCGACGAAATCACGGGCACTCAACTTTGGAAGGCATACTGAGGTCGGGTGGGTCGGTACCTGCGCGTGTGTTTTCTATCCCGAAGATTCACTTGACACCGAGCTGCTCCGAACTGTCAATTGCTTAGCAGCTTTTGCGTTCTATTGCGGCACGGGATATAAAACAACAATGGGGATGGGACAGACAAGAAGAATATAGCAGAATCGAAAAGTGGAGGGTTGGAAAAACGGAAGACAGGAAGAGTGGAGGGTTGGAAGAATGCCCGATACGTCCTTCCAGCCTTCCAACCATCTTCCACCCTTCCCTTCTTCTTATAGATTTAGGAGGATGGATATGGATGAGCGGTTGGAACGTCGAAAGAATATGAACCGTGGGTATCGTAAATTGAGAACGTGGCAAATGGCGATTGAGTTGTACGCTTTCTTATGCGAGAAAGTCAAAGAAATTCCTGGTTCTCCGTATCGTTTGGTCGCACAGATTTTAGATGCTGGATCATCAATCTCTGCCAATATTGCCGAAGGGTATTGCAGACGCTCTTTGAAGGAATATCTTTACTTTCTCAATGTCGCCTTGGCATCTGCTGGGGAAGTCTATTCTCGGTGCTACGCATGCTACCGAGCCGGACAGTTTTCAGAGGCAACATTTGATACAATTGACGCACAGCACTATGCAATGGAGAATGCCTTACTGAATCAAATTAAATCACTTCAAGCAAAACAACAGAAAGGCGAATGGGATGACAACCTTTTTCTTCGTGAAGACGAACTCGCTTACATTCTAAACCAAATTGACGAATAGAACAACGAAAAAAGGAAGATTGGAAGAAAAGAGGAAGCACGGAAGAATGGAAGGTAAGAACAAGAAGACAGGAAGGTTGGATGTGTGATGATGGGAAGAGTGGAAGATCGGAGGATTGGGATCTACCTATCTTCCACTCTTCCAACCCTCCATTTATTCTTCTGTCCTTCCACCTTTTAGATTAGGAGCAAGGCAGGAAACAGCACGCCCCTTCCATCCTTCCAATCTTCCCACCTTCCATTCCGTGAAAGGAGCGATAAGCATGGCTGAGAATTATATTCCACTTTCACAGATAAATACTTACGCCTTCTGTCCTCGGCGGTTTTACTATGAATCCGTTGAAGGGCATCAGGTTATCAACGACCACGTTGAAGAAGGCAAAATCAAGCATGAGCATGTCCACACAGCCGTGACCGATCGAAAAAAAGAAGACAAAACCATCTCTCGCCGCCAATACCTCGCTTCCGATACACTCGGTGTCTCCGGCTACACCGATCTCGTTGAGGAGAAAGACGGCGTTCCCTATCCAGTTGAATTCAAAAAGGCGGGGATGGGGAACTGGTTGAACGATCAAGTGCAGCTCTGTTTACAAGGTCTTCTCTTAGAGGAGAGGACCGGAATTTCGATTCCACACGGCTATATCTTCTACATCGGTTCTAAACGGCGACGAAAGGTCCCGTTTGATACTGAACTCCGCCGGACAACGCGCCAATACGTCGCCGAAGCACGTTCGCTCTTAGATTCCCGCAAGATTCCGAAACCGATACACGATAATCGGTGCAACGGCTGCAGCGTCCGATCCATCTGCTTACCCGATGAAGTCGCCTATCTCCACGAGTTAGATGAGCGTCCGAAACGCATCAAACCCGCGCTCGGCATTGATAATGTGTTATATGTTGATGAGCCGGGGTGTGCAATCAAAAAAACGGGCGAACGGCTCCTCGTCGTGAAAGAAAACGATGTCTTACGCGATATGCCGCTCATTCATCTGGGGCAAGTCGTTATTTCCGGCAACGTCAATCTCACGACACCCGCGATGCAGGTGCTTTTACACGAGGGCATCCCTGTTGTATTCTTGTCCGCCTATGGTCGGTATCACGGTGCATTGACACCGCAGGTCTCCCGAAATTCGCTCTTACGGTCTGCACAGCATAGGGTCGCAAATAACCCAGATGCTTGCCTGGAGTTATCAAAGGCATTTGTACACGGGAAGGTGGCGAATATGCGGACGATGCTCCAACGCCGGAAATGGCAGGCGCCCGATGCCGAAAACCCGGTATTGGAGCCGTTGTTGGCTAACATTAAAGCAATGAAAGCAATGGAAAAACGCATCCACAAGGCGACAGAACTGCCAGAATTGTTGGGTATAGAAGGCAACGCTTCCGCCGCATATTTCGGAGCATTCAACTTTATGCTCAAATCCGAGATCGGTTTTGATTTCCAACGTCGAAGTCGTCGTCCGCCCGCGGACGCAACGAACGCCTTGTTAAGTTTCGCCTATTCACTCCTAACAGCGGATCTCATGTCCGCAATTCAGACAGTCGGGTTAGACCCTTACATCGGTTTCTTTCACCAACTCAAGTATGGTAAACCCTGCCTTGCCCTTGATTTGATGGAAGAATTCCGTCCTATTATCGCCGACTCTGTCGTGATTACGCTCATCAACAACCGGCGTATTAAGCCAGAGGACTTCACACAGTCTCATGGGGGTTGGTATCTCAAGGAACATCGTCGGAAGGTGTTCTACGCAGCGTATGAAACGCGAAAGAATGAGACTATCACGCACCCACTGTTTAAGTATAAACTCACATTTCGACGCGCCATAGAGTTACAAGTCCGTCTTTTAGCGAAATATCTAACAGGAGAAATTGATAAATATACACCGTTAACGATTCGATAACACGGAAATCCACAAGCATGCGAGAAAAAAGAATGAAAGATTGGGGTTGGAAGAGTGGAAGAATAAGCAGTACTTCCACCCTTCCATCCTCCGGTCCTTCCATTTTATAGGTGCACTGGAAACCTTGAAGAATAATTGTCCAATCTTCCATCCTTCCACTCACCTTGTTTCAAGAATTGAGGTACGGTTCAGTACAGAATGGCAGGATGCATCTTACCCCCTTCCATCGAATATGGGCTTTGGAAGTGAAAGTTTTACGAGGAGTCGCTCAATGCATTACACAGTCGCTTACGATATTGCTGATGACAAACGTCGAAACAAGGTTGCTAAGATTCTGAAGGATTTTGGGAGTCGTATCCAATTTAGCGTCTTTGAGTGCAACACGGATCGCCGTGCCCTATTACGCTTGCAAAACCGATTGGAGAAGGTCATTGATCTCGGAGAGGATACGATTACATTTTATCATCTCTGTGGAGCCTGTGAAAAGCAGATTAACCGGATCGGAGTGAAAAAAGGACTTGACAATCAATCCTATATCGTGTAGAATTATTGCTGTGGGCGAAAGCGGACCGAAAAACCCTTGACCCTCATAGAGAGGTGAAAACCCTTATGATCCGTGCTTTGATCCAATGCCTGATCTATTTCTATTATCTCTGCGCGTCTCGAAATGCGTCGCGCGCGGAATCCCTATCGCTGAAAGCACGTACCATAAGACCTCCGAAGGGGTGCCCTTGAAATCAAAAGAACCTCGATTACGAGATTGAAACTGGCAGCGGGCGACATCAAATGGCAGGATTGTCTGGCTTGAAATCAAAAGAACCTCGATTACGAGATTGAAACAACATGGCTTTTATTGACCTCAAAGAGAAACTCACACTTGAAATCAAAAGAACCTCGATTACGAGATTGAAACAGATAGTGGACATCGCGGTGGATCGTGTCTACTACCTTGAACTACAGTCTATCTTATAAATAATAGAACGATCACACTTCTTCTCTGAAAGCACACCCAACACAATCGTATTGATCCAGGATATACTATGCACCATAGGTGTCAATTTAGTGGCTTTTCACGGCAACTTTGGTAGCAAAGGCTTCCAAATGCCGCCCCTACGGGCTTAGGTCTTTTTTGGCCATACTCTACCTGGGACTGAGACGGGATTGAAGAGGTTTTTGAAGTCATCAATGTTTCCGCGGAGGAGCCGGTTCGGTTGGGAAACCGAACCTACCGGTCTGGGGGTCGCGACGGTTATTTTTTCTAAAATTGACACCTATGATGCGGGATATACTATGCACCTGTCGCTCCGCTGGGGGCTGCCAGATGTTTGGCTTGGTTTTTTCGTTGAAATCTGTTATCATTTTAACCCACTGATAGTATTGCAAAGAGAAGGAGACGCATGGCAAATTATCAAGAACTGGCACATCTGGTTTGGACTGTAGCCGATGATGTGCTCAGAGGACTGTTCAAGCCACACGAATACGGCGACATCACCCTCCCATTTCTCGTACTGCGCCGGTTGGACTGCATCTTAGATGAGGACGGACGGAAAGAGAAAGCCATTGATACCTACAACCAGTTTAAGGACAAAGTGCCGGAAGATCGACTACCGCCGATTATTCTGAGAGAGACAAACACCAGCTTCTATAACACCTCCCACTACAACCTCTCTCGACTGACAGAAGACCCGACCAACATCCGCCTCAACTTTGAGAATTATCTCAACGGGTTCAATCAGGATGTGCGAGACATCATCGAAAACTTCAATCTTGATGGGTTTATTGAACGACTGGAGAAAAATAACCGACTGTTCATTTTCTGTGATAAATTCACCGAAGTCGATTTGCACCCAGATCAGGTAGACAACCACACGATGGGACAGGTCTTTGAGGAGCTGCTCCGCCGATTCTCGGAGATGTCCAACGAGACGAGTGGTGAACACTACACGCCGCGGGATGTCGTGCGGTTATTGGTCTCGCTGTTATTTGCCGAACACCACGAAGACCTGCGCGGTCAAGGTGTTATCCGCAGTATCTTCGATCCGTGTTGCGGGACAGGCGGCATGTTGACGATTGGCAAGGAATACTTTCGTGAACAGATCAATCCGGATGCCGATATTCGGTTGTTGGGTCAGGAACTGAACGCGCAGACCTACGCCATCTGTAAGTCGGATATGCTCATTATCGGAGAGGACCCGAACAATATTCGACACGGCTCCAGCCTCTCCGATGACCAGTTTCAAGCCGAACACTTCGATTATATGATAACAAATCCGCCCTTCGGTGTCAGTTGGAAATCTGACGAAGGGGCAGTAAAAGCGGAAACACAAACCGCCACCGGTAGATTCTCCGCTGGCACGCCTCGCTCTTCCGATGGGGCGTTGCTATTTCTGCAACACATGCTCTCCAAGATGGAGGATCGCGGGAGTCGGGTCGGCATCGTCTTTAACGGGTCGCCGCTGTTCACGGGGGATGCCGGTAGCGGTGAGAGTGAAATCCGACGGTGGATCATCGAAAACGACTATCTGGAGTGTATTATCGCCCTCCCTGAAAAGTTGTTCTTCAACACCAGTATCGCCACCTATATCTGGATCTTAACGAACCGAAAATCCGAGGCACGACAGGGTAAGATCCAACTGATTAACGCCGTTGACTTCCACAACGATATGAAAAGGAATCTTGGAGACAAGAACGCACTCATTTCCAATAGCCATATCCGTCACATAGCAGAACTCTACACCGGCTTTGAGGAGACCGAACACTGCAAAATCTATCCAAACGACTTTTTCGGCTACACGAAGGTGACGGTTGAGAGACCGCTGATTGAAAGGTGTGAGATTTTGGGTGCGGAGACGGAGGTTGTCGTTCGGGACAAACAGGGCAATCCGAAACCGGATCCCAAGCTGCGAGACCATGAGCGCGTGCCTCTCACAGAGGATATTGAAGATTACTACCAACGAGAAGTCAAACCGCACGTGTCGGATAGCTGGATAGACAGGAAGAAGGATAAGGTGGGGTACGAAATCAACTTCAATCGGTATTTTTACCAGTACACGCCGCTGCGCTCACTGAAAGAGATTGCCGATGAAATACTGGCATTGGAGCGAAAAAGTGAAGGTTTGCTGAATGAGGTGTTGGGCTCACGTTGAATTTCGCTGTCCCTTTACCATAAAACCTTGAATCCCGCAGCTTAATTATGTATAATTAGCATTAACATAATCCTTACTACAGAGGTCTCAGATGAAAAAGCCAAAACTTGTCGTTGGACACCTCATGAATGACCGATTAAGCGTCCAATCTGTTGCAACCTCAAAGTCCTTTGATTGGCTTAAATGGTTAGAGTCAGAAGAACTTGTTGAATTTTTTGCTGAATTATTCAAGCTGCTAACACGAATCTCAGAAGGCAAAAAAGACGCTGAAGCACTTTCAATTTTTCTCTCCGAATGGCGTGAAACCGCATTGATTAATTCAGAACCGGATGTCTTAGCAGATATGGCTGAGGCTGAACAGGAATTGGATGCTGGCGGTGGAATACCCTGGGCACAGGTCAAGAAGGAGATTGGTCTGTGAATCATCAGCCATATACGTTTGAATCACTGCCAAGAAAAGTCGTAAATTTTGAAGGCGAGATCAGGTAACGCAGGAACGAATTAATGACGCTTTTGAGTACATCCTTCGCTCTCCGTTTCGGCACGAAAATCGAAATCAAAATTGAAAACTGAATCGTCCTGATTGAGTCTCAACTTAACTTGTATTGTAACATAACAATGTGTTAGAATTTCAGTTGAAGGGACAGCACTCAGCAGAGAAGCTTGAATATGGAGATGATGGATGAATGATACACGCAAACTGGAGATAGACGCGTACCGTACTTCAAGTGGAAAAGAACCCTTCACGGACTGGTTGGCTTCAATCCGAGATAAAACTACACGCGGTAGAATTGAAAAGAGAATGGACCGAGTAGAGGATGGGAATATGGGTGACTATAGACGTTTAGGGACTAATCTTTATGAACTACGTCTTGATTTTGGCCCTGGTTACCGTATCTATTTTAGCGTCTTTAGCGAATCAGGTAGCAAGATTATTCTGATTCTGTGTGCTGGTGATAAGTCGTCACAAACACGTGATATTGAACGTGCTAAAAAATATTCGTTAGATGTCAGACAAAGATATGAGGGATATAATGATGGAACGATTTAGAACGTGGCATGAAATTTTAATGGAACGTCTTTCGGATCCAGAAGATGTTATCGGCTATCTTGAAGTTTCTCTTGAAGAATACTTAGAAGATGGCGACAAGGCATTTTTTTTAAAGGGAATAAAGAATGTAGTAGAAGCACAAGGTGGGATTCTTAGCGTTTCAAAACAAGCTGACATTAATCCGAGGTTTCTTTCAGACGCTGTAAACAATGGATCCATGCCCCCTTTTCATATCCTGAGTTCAATTTTCACATCTTTTGGAGCGGAGGCTCCCATTAATCTGCCGTCGACAGAAATAACGTCCAATGCAGGATCACACGGCAAATTACAGACTTCAAGTAAAATGGGGTCTGAACATGCTATAACTGAAAGACAACTACAGAATATTAAATACTGGACGGGGTTATGTAAGCATTTAGAGCGGCGAGACAGTTATCTACAACGGCCAACGGCTAATGTGTCTCATTACCAAGATTTGCAGATTGGCATAAAGGGTTTTTCGTTAAGAGCAAAACAGACTATTAGACATAAGGAAATCAGTGCTGCGTTGGTCATGAGGGGTGCAAATGCGATAGGGTACTTCTACGCTTTAAGGGTGCTGGAAGAAGAAATTGAGAAAGACTTTGGTGACAAATTGGAATGGTGGGCTAAAGCAAAATCTGAGAAACGCGTGGCTTTCAGGAATCAAGATGCTGATCCTACCGATGAGAAAGATTGGCATAATCAACACGAATGGTTGGTTGATATGCTCGAAAAATTCTATGCGGTATTTCATCCGCGACTTAAGAGACTAACGTGAGTTTGAAAAAAGTTTAGTGTTAGAAAAGGCTTGGTAAATCCTTGCTATCCTGAAGTTCAGACAGGTGTACTGCCCATCGGAGCACTGGGTCGGAAAAGTGAAGGCTCGCTGAATGAGGTGTTGGCATTATGCGGATTATTGATTTGATGGCATAACATAAGTGCTTCAGTTGTATAATATTATCGATTAAGTCGCAATTTAGGTTATCAAATATGAAAAAGGTTACATCACAAAGCGTTATAGGGCAGCAGGGAGTCAACCACATTGAAAGAATTGTCCAAGAGATGGGGTATATTTGGCGACCTACCCCTATATTTGATGTCGGAATAGATGGCGAGATTGAAATTCGTGACCCGGCAACAGGTGAAATGACTAACGCAATTATTAAAGTTCAATCTAAAGCAACCACTCAGCGATTTCTATCCGAAACTAACAACTCATTTGAATATCGTTGCGAACAAAAAGACCTTGGCTATTGGCTTCAAGGTAATGTGCCCATTATTCTTGTTGTGTGCCGTCCTGATACCAATGAGGCATATTGGGTTTCTGTCAGAGATTACTTCAGCACTCCTGCAATACAAAAGACCTGTAAAGTTTTTTTTGACAAACAACGTGACTGTTTCGATGTCTCTTGTGCTGCCGCTCTAAAAAAACTTGCATTGCCTAAGGACTCCGGCATTTACTTTACTTCTCTGCAAAAAACAGAAACGCTCTATACAAACCTGATCAAAGTAACATCCTTGGCACCGAAAATATATGTTGCTAGCACTAACTACCGGGAGCGCGGATCAATACGAGATAAATTCTACTCAATGGAAGTCACGGTTGGTTCAGAGTGGATATTGGCCGACAAGAAGATCTTCTCTTTTCACAAACTTGATGAACCACCTTTTGACGCAATTTGTGATTTGGGAACATGTGAAAGTTTTGATACGCGTGAATGGGCAAGTAGTGAAGATGAAGATACAAAACGTCAATTTGTCCAATTGCTCAATAAATGCTTAGCGGAAAAAACACAGCTTCTTGGATTGGAGTTCAATAAAGCTCATCAACACTATTTCTTTCCGGCGACAAAAGAACTGCAGACTCAGGAAGTATCTTATTATGGCAGCAAGAAAAGGGTTAGTCGGGAAGTTTTCAAACAATATAGCAAGAAAGACGATCCGAGTCAAAGGGCGTACTGTCGCCACTCAGCTTTTGAAGGTCAATTTCTACGGCTTGGGGACGAGTGGTATTTGGAAATTACTCCGACTTATCATTTCACTTCAGATGGTTATAGAAAGGACAAGTTTCGCGGGGAGCGATTGCAAGGTATCAAACGTCTGGATCGGAATCCCGCGGTGTTAGGTCAATTACGCATGTGGGCAGTTTACCTTAGTCGACCTCAAGATTTACTTTCAGTAAATTACCCCTTTTTGCGTTTTGGACAGTTGGCAACGGTGGATATCAATGCTAGTCTTCTTGATGACGTTTGGTACAAATCAGAGGAAAAAGACAAATCAGCGGAGGAAAACACAGAGAACCAGTTGAGGTTATTTGACTAATGAAAACGGAATTTTTCCATGAACCAGAACTAGAGTTTGGAACTGGTAGGCACATAGACATCAAGTTTGGGTTGATGAACTATAGTCCTTTTGATTTTAATAACCCATTAGCTCCAAAAAAAATCAAGTTAGGGATTGTTGGCACTCCTGAAACTATTGATGGTATAGTGGCTTTGTTTGAAAGATGTCGTGCCGGAATTCCAGCCAAACTGAGTAGACATCCTAACCTCTTTCCGCACTTTCCCGGATTCGGTGAAGGAATGCCGCTCTGTGCCGATCTTGTGTTGGATAGCCAACTCCAACGCACTATTCCACAGATCCACTTTGATAAACTGTGTCAAGGACCCAAAACGGATGAAGTTCTCCAAAAAATTGCTCAAATGTATTTGGATGAACTTGAATATTTAGCAGAGAAAACGGTTGCAGATGTCCTTGTGTGTGCTTTTCCATTCGTTTTGGTCCAATATCTTGATCAAGAGGAAGATGAGGCCGTCGATGATACTGATGAACTTGATAGGGTGCCAGGAGTTGTAATTATTTCGTCTAAGTTCATTCTCCACGATCATTTGAAAGCACAAGCTATGCGATTTGGAAAACCGACGCAAATTATCCGTCCATCTACCTATGATGAGCAAAAACGTCTCAAATCTAAAAAAGCATCTGGAGAAAAAAGGCAGGTTCAAGATGAAGCCACCCGGGCATGGAATCTATATACAGCCCTTTATTATAAAGCAGGTGGTACACCGTGGCGATTGGTACACGACCCATCAGAATTATCAGCTTGCTATGTTGGTGTAACTTTTTATAAAACTTTGGACGAAACAAAACTACTCACTAGTACGGCACAAGTATTCAATGAGCGCGGAGAAGGTGTTATTTTGCGAGGTGGTACAGCACAAATCTCGAAAGACGACAAGCAAATTCACTTATTTGCCGAAGATGCTTATAACTTGCTCAAAAATGCCTTGCAGATTTATCAGAAAGAACATAAACACTTTCCAGCGCGAGTCGTCATTCATAAAAGTTCAAAACATAATGGAGATGAAATTAATGGCTTTGAGAACGCCTTGCGAGATCACTCCATTGGACCTGAGTTGGCAGATTTTGTAAGTGTAACACGTTCCAGTACACGACTGTTTCGTGACAATCGCTACCCACCGCTACGTGGGACTTTCTTGGACACAGAGGGAGAATACTTTGCGCTTTACACTAAGGGAAGTGTAGATTTCTTTTCCACCTACCCGGGAATGTATGTGCCAAAGCCCTTAGGGTTTCGCTGCGATCAAGTTGCTGAAACACCTACTTTCCTTGCTCAAGAAATTTTGACATTGACGAAAATGAATTGGAATAATACGCAGTTTGACGGTGGAGAGCCAATTACGCTTCGTTGTGCCCGTCAAGTAGGGCAAATACTTAAGTACGTTGGTTCAAATGATCATTATCAACCATATTACCGTTTTTATATGTGACTCATTCCACTCCATGTTGTTACTTGAATGGAAAAGTGAGGGGTTATCGAATAAGGTGCTAGAATTATGAAGCGTTATCCCGAATATAAAAGAGTGGATTGGATTGGAGAAATACCAACGCATTGGGAAATAAAAAAAATAAAACATACCCAATCTAACTTAGTAGGTGGGGTCTGGGGTGAGGAACCAAAAGAAAACGAAAATGATATTTACTGTATCCGAGTGGCAGATTTTAACTATGAACAGTTGACAATTTCGACGCATAACCTTACATTGAGAAGCATACCACTTAAAGAGAATGATAAAAGGATACTAAAAAATTATGATTTATTAGTAGAAAAATCAGGAGGCGGAGAAAAATCACCTGTTGGAAAAACGGTGATGTTCAATGCTGAAATATCAAGACAAAGCGTTACTTCAAATTTTATCACCAAATTCACTACTAAATCGGATTCGTATTTTCCTAAATATGTGTTGTATTGCTTATGTTTTTTCTATCATATAGGTTTAACCAGAAAACATATTAAACAGACCACAGGGATTCAAAACCTTGATATTGACTCCTATTTTCAGGAAAAAATACCGTTCCCTAGCTTGGTAGAGCAACGCGCTATCGCCAACTTCCTCGACTGCAAAACCGAACAGATTGACGAGCTCATCCGCATCAAAGACCGACAGATAGAACTGCTGCAGGAACAACGCACCGCACTGATAAATCAGGTTGTGACAAAAGGACTTGACCCAAATGTGGAGATGAAACCGTCCGGCGTGGAGTGGGTTGGGGAGATACCCAAGCATTGGGAAGTGAGAAGAAACAAACGTATCTTTTATGAGAGAGACGATAGGTCAGAGACTGGAGAGGAGGAATTACTTACGGTATCACACATTACCGGGGTTTCCCCAAGAGCAGAAAAGAAAAATGTTGGTATGTTTTTAGCCGAAACTATGGAAGGATATAAGCATTGTTCTGTAGGGAATTTAGTTATTAATACAATGTGGGCATGGATGGGAGCATTAGGTGTTTCGTCGTTTGACGGAATTGTAAGTCCTTCCTACAATGTGTACGAATTAAAAAGCAGTGAATACGTGCCAAAATATTACGATTATCTTTACCGAACTCCAAATCATATCCAAGAAATTATACGTTGGTCAAAAGGAATATGGCATTCCAGATGGAGATTGTATCCTGATGCGTTCTTTAGCATGTTCGCAATAACACCTCCATTTAGTGAACAAGTAAAAATCGTCGACTTCCTCAACCGCAAAAACAAACAGATTGATGAATTGATAACAGCAGAGCAGCGAAAGATTGAACTCCTCAAAGAATACCGTCAATCCCTCATCTCCGAAGCCGTGACCGGCAAAATTGATGTCCGAGACGAGGTTTAGCCCCTATTTTTTCTTTTCTGATCCGGCGTGCGATACAGTGGTATTCAATTGTCCGTTTTTTGTGTTGTCCTTTTCGCAGGTGTTAATACTTAATTTATGTTATGCTTTAAAACAATTCGCAGAAATTTTCGCTAGATTTCGCTAGATCCTGTTGATTTTTCGGTATTTCTATGCTATACTTTGCAAAATGTTTTTCAACACTTGGAAACTATAGGCATCTATGCCCAAAACGCAAGAGACTCAGATAGAACACTTCCCCGACCGTAGCCTCAGACGCTTGCTTCAAGACAGCGAATATGTACGCGGGTTAGTCCAAATTATCGCACCTGACATCGAGGTATTTCTCGACTTCAGCCGAATCACCAAGTTCTTCAGGCTTGGAAACTCCATGCTTTAGCTTGGAGAGGAAAGCCTGCTCCTTTCTTGTGTTTGAAATAGAGTGCTGTTTTAACACCACCTGCACAATGGGTGTCTGAATTCAGGTGTGCTGCTTCGTTCAACAGA
>CAZQIP010000320.1:0-18211 GCA_964593655.1 uncultured bacterium
TTTATGATTAATCGTGGCTCAAATATCACATTTTTATTCCAAAGATATTTTGGGTAAAATACAGATTTGATGAGGTTGTACTTAACGGATGGTTGATTTCTTATACGTTTACCTTGTCTGCCATAATCCCATATCGCATAATAATTATCCATGTCCTAAGAACAGAACCTGATACTTCATGGTATATTATTCCAGGATTACTTGTTTTTGGCACAGTTTTTCTTTCTATGACTCACCCCAAAAGTGGTTCTTAATTATTCCCGCTAAAATTATCAAAAAAACAATCAGTATAGCACCCATTAATCCAAACTCGGTGATTTTGTGAATGCAATAATTTAATTCCATTTCTGAAATATGCAAAGCAATTATTTCAGGATGCAATGTCCTATAATCAATATCCGCATAGTGTTCGGGTATCATATCGTTCCTATGAGCAATTAAAGCGAAAATCTTAACAACAAGCAAGATATACAGCGACGCTTTTTTATTTAATCCTAAAGCGTCTAATATTTCTTTTATTCCATTTTCGCTTGTAGATTTAGAATTACAGTTTGTCCCCATTTTTCGCCTCCTATATTATTCCCATTTGAGACAACCAGATTCGTGCAAATTAATGAGCCAATATAGCTTTTCAAGATTTTGCCGAATCCACTTGAAATGTGAATGTATGTGTTTTTCATCAGTTAAATCTATACGTGGTTCGTAAATGCCTATCCTGAGAAATTTCGGTTCAGCCCTGAAACTCAGATGTTCAAAACCGAAGAACTCTTGGATTTCCTCTTGATTACGTTCTAATGGGAAAAAATGCGTATCTGCGAAATTTGTTTCTGGAAAAGTCGTCCAGTAGGCAGATAATATGACACTGTCTAATCTGCCATCTTCAGGTCTATCTCCCAAATGATTGATACCTGCCGATAAAAAAGATTGAGGTCTTTTACAATTATCAGGATTGTATCCAATGTAAATACCAGCAAAATTTTTCTTGGCAAAATCATAGACTTTTAAGATTTCACTTTCTTCCTCTACATATTCTATGAAAGAGGCTCGGATATCCCAAAAATCTGGTTTCTGTTCGTTTGAGAACAGATGAGAAAATAGTTTTTCAAACATATAACTCCTCCTTATATCAACAGTATAAAAATGGTTTACATTTTGATCCAAATTAAGAGTAATATCAATCCTACAATTGTCAAAGCAATAACGAAGGGTGTGTCTATCATGATGCGTTGACTCCAATTTCCCTTAAAAACAGAACTTGATTATTTGATTTTTAGTGTGATATAGTATTATTAACATATTTTATTCCGCTGAAAATGGTGAATATGATGGGCTTTTGGACAATACTTAAGTTGGTAGTTATTATCACATCCGTGGTAGTGGTGATAAAAGCTATGAGAGGAACATTATAGTTAATCTAATCACTCTTTATTTTCCCCCACATAGAACGTAAGGTAATTGTCATGAAAAAAGATTTGGAAATCATTATTGTTCATCAAGGTCAATCGAAAGTTGATTTAAAGAGTCTTGTATCTCATTTAAACTCTTATCTATCTCAGTTAACTGGTAAGAAATATTGCATACGTGTTTTAAAGAATGAACCAAGTCTTGAGAAGCCTGAGAGGTTGTCATTTTCGATTGATTCTTTACTTCCGCCAAAAAAATATCGCAAGAATCTCTAAGATGTTTAGCAAGGGCAACAAGCAAGTCTTTTAGATATTGTTCATCCATATTTTATTCCCTTTTCATAGCACCCCAAGTTGTTAGCTTGATTTTCCTTTTGCGTGGCGACGCAGCTGCTATAGCTTCCATGGCTTTCGCTTTCACAATCAGCAAATCTACTTCGTCTGTTATTCCATCGTTATTGACATCTGTGTCATAAGAGATGGGGTTTTGCATACCGCTACGCACAATCAGTACATCATAGAGATCAATGTAGCCGTCATCATTAACATCGGCATCTATAGTAGTGTGTTTCACGGCTGGAATGACATAGAAAGCGCGATGTTTGTCGAGTATAGCCGCGTTTTCTTTTGTCATATATTTGGGAAATTCATGTGGCAATGGTCCCATTAATTCATCTTCTAATCCGGTATGTTTCAAACCGAAAGTATGTGCCAATTCATGTATAATCAAAGATTTGTAGTGTTTACCTTGATGACCCAATTCATATTGGGCGTTACATATACTTGTGCCGCCAGCAGAATTACCAGCGAATGTCCAAGCGTTGCCAATATATCCATTGCCACTTCCATCATCCCTTAATGGAACACCGGCAAGAATTATGATGTAATGATGTTCCTGTGCGTGGTAGTTGGTGGCAGAATTAATTTCAAAAGGTATTTCTTTGCTAATTTTGTCATAGAAAGCACGAAAAGTATTACCGGAGTAATATTCACCATTATGTTCACCGGTAACACTGTGAACTTTGACAAGATTATCTTTATCAGTTTCATAATTGATAGTTTTTTCGCCGTAACCATGTCTCGACATCTCGTCACGAAAAAAGTTTTGAATTTCTCTGAAAATTCCCTCATATTTATCGTGATCTATCTCTTTAGCTTCACGCGTTTTGAAATAGATCACTTTCACTTCGTATGTTGCTTCTGCAAATTGGGTGGTACCTATCAAAATCAGGTTTATAATCAAGAGCAATGTGATTCTTCTAAAACGCGTCTGATTTCCTAAATTCATCTGATTGTACTCCCTCTTAACATTTTTCGCGTTAAAGTCACGATTAATATTTGACAAACACGCGAAATTGTAGTAGAATTAAGGACATAGTGGGCGGGTTGAAGCACCCACCCTATATCAAAGGCAGCAAAAACCGAACTATTTATGTGGTTTTTAGTGTGCCTTAATCAGTTTTGGATGGAATAGGCTGCTAATCCAAACCATCCAGTTTGTGATAGTGGGGAGTTAACGCTCTCCACTACCAGCATTAATATTATAGTCTAATATAGTTTAAATGTCAAATAATTTGCGAAGATTTAACGCACATTCCTTGTAAACGCAAGTATAGCTTATATTAAAACAGGTAGTCTCTCTACAAAATTTGCAGAGAGACTACCTGTCATCATCATCAATTATTCAGAAAATAGTCGGTGTTAAGTGCACTATACACCCTTTAACCGCCACCGCCGACTGAACGGTGAATCTCACACATTGAGATTCAAGTCGTCAAAACAATGTCTATAAATGCTTTTTCTAAAGCGGTTGATTCAGGAATAGTGCCAAATAACTTAATGGTTCTAAATGATGAATTTTTTGATTCAACTTCTTTGAAGTTTAATCCTATCCAATCACCCTTTACCAATATATTAGCAACTCTATCAGCGAGTACATGCGATGTGATCTCTAAATATTTACCCTTGGGTACTTCGTTTGTGAAAGATTTTATTTCGCTATTAAATCCGTCCAGAACTTTAATTTCACGGGTTTCTATCAACATTGTTCATCACCATCTGAAAATTAAAATTTGCTTAATTTAATTCTGTGTGGTATCATTAAAGGGATGCGTCTTTTCAGACGCATCAAAAAAGGGATGCGTCTGAAAAGACGCATCAGCAATCTAGTTGCTTTATTGCTCTAGATCCATAGGTGGCGGGTTCCGAAATTGCGTGGGACCCGCCACCATTTTTGCGAGTGAGTATATTTAACGTCTATCTCAGGACGGTAAGCTACTGCCTTTCATGGCTTACGACATGTGGGCGACGGCTGAGGGTTTAACCCTCACTCTCGGCATTTGGTGGGGCGAGTCGCCCCACACCATCGTTAAGAATTAAAATTTGCGTTTTCAGTCGGCATGTGGTATCATTAAGTATGTTGCATCTGAAAAGACGCAATACCCACAAAGAAGGAAATTCGCAAAACAAGCACGACTTTTACTCATACCTCTGTTGTGCTTGTTTTGGTTAATGCCGGTTTTGAAAATTAATTTGCGTTTTCAGTCGGCACATCTAATAAGGTGTGTTGTTCCATATCCAAAGTGTTGGGTTCCGAAATTGCGTGGCACCCAACACTATAACAGAAAAAAAGAAATTGTCAAGTTGTTTTCTGTGGCCGACTGAGCGGCAGACACAGTATTGAGGTCTGAATGGACTTGGCAGGAATTGAACCTACAACCTATCGGCTATCAGCCGATTGCGCTAACCTATTGCGCCACAAGTCAAAAATATTTACTTTTGTGGAAATTATATCGTATACTTAAAGAAGCGTTGCATCTTTTCAAAGACACAACGCCACCATAAAGGAACCAAATGAAAAAATTCCAAAACAAGCACGACTCTTTGTACTGCCATACTCTAGTCGCGCTTGTTTTGATATTTGCTTTAAAATAGTTAATATGATAGGATTAAGTTAATTACGAACATTTTTTGAGGTTCATAATGAATAATCCTATTCATACTAAAAAGTTAAGCTCTTTAGAAATAGAAACTTACAATTTTATCAAGGAAGAATTACAAAAAATCGTAAATTCTATCCCTGATCCTTCAAGTCCTGATTATCAGAACACTGCACCCCTTCCAAACGACATGTTAAATCAATTAACTCAGGTTCATAACCTTCTGGAACAAGTTGTTCAGGGTCAAAAGGTATGGGCTCATATCCGAGAGGTGGTTCATAAACATAAACAGGCCACTTAGGCTTTTCCCCAATTTTTCCCATTTTCGCAACTCCCAAAGTCGTGCGTCATTTTCTACATCTCCAAGCTAAAGCATGGAGTTTTGAAAATGAAAGACTTTTGATAACTTCGTTATACAACACACCCCGAATGAAGTCATAGCTTACTACAATCGGGGATTGATCAAAGTTGAACTCAGACAATACGTAGCCGCTATCGCGGATTTTGATGAAGTGATACAACGCAATCCCAATGACACTGAGGTTTACATCGACCGGGGAACTGCAAGGTTTAACTGCCATCAATATGCCCTGGCTGTCCAAGACTATGACCTTGCTATACAACGCAATCCCGATAGAGCCGATACGTACTACAATCGCGGAGTTGCAAAGAGTAGACTCGGTCAACACACAGCGGCTCTTGAAGACTATGACAAAGCTATACAACTCAAGCCCGACTATGCTGAAGCCTATGATAGCCGAGGCATGATAAAATCCGCCCTTGGTGAGTATACTGAAGCTATCAAAGATTATGACGTGGCGATACAATGCCAACCCCATTATGCCGAAACCTATAACAATCGGGCCGTGGCGAAACAGGAACTCGGTCAACACGCAGTGGCTCTTGAAGACTATGACAAAGCTATACAACTCAAGCCTGATTATATCAAAGCTTATAACAATCGGGGAGTCGCGAAACGGGAGCTCGGTGAACATGCCGCCGCTGTCGCTGATTATGACATCGCGATCCGATGTGACCCTGATTATGCTGAAGCCTACTGTAATCGCGGGGCTGCGAAGACGAAACTCGGTCACCATGATGCCGCTATTGCAGATTTAGACACAGCAATACATCTCAATCCGAATGATGCTGCCCCGTATTACAATCGCGGGGCTGTGAAGGTCGCCCAGGGCGAACACGCAGCCGCTATCGCGGATTTTGATGAAGCGATACAACGTAACCCTGACCTTATCGATGCCTATTACAATCGCGGATTTGCTAAGGGTAATCTTTATCAATATGCTGAGGCAATACAAGACTTTGATATCGTGATACGGTATAAACCTGATGATGCACAAACCTATCTCATGCGCGGGGGGCTAAAGTCGGCCCTCGGTCAATATGCCGAGGCTATACGAGACTTTGACACTGCCCTACAATACAACCCCGATGATGTCAAAATTTACGTCGCTCGCGGGACCGCGAGGGCTGCCAGTGGTCAATATACTGAAGCCGTAGAAGACTTTGGCATCGCGGTAGAGGACAACCCCGAAATTGACTTTGTTTACCTCTACCGCGGACATGCCAAAGCAAAACTCGGCCAATACCCCGATGCTATACAAGACTTTGACACGGCGGCACGCCTCAATCCTGATGATCCCCAAATCCCTCTCCTAAAGGTAGGAGCGAAATTAGAATTAGAGAGAGTTCGGGAGGCGGAACAGGATCTTCGCACGGCTTTGAGACTCGCTAAAAAGAAAGGCGATGCGGACCTGATAACCCACATTGAGAAAACACTGCGTAGCCTCAAACAGTAAAATCGGTAAGCGTGGAACCTATGAGAACCTCGCGTCAGTTGAGGTTAATAACCTCTCCAGTTGCAGCTGAACGGTACCCCGCACAGATAACTTCTACAGAATGCGCCGCAAATTCGGCGTTCATCTCACTCTCTACACCGTTCTCAATACAATCTATAAACGCACTGAATTCCCGCTGTCCATCATCTCCGCTACCGACATCTATCCACTGTTGTTTCGGTCGCATCCCGATCTCTGCTTGCGTGCTACTCCACATCCCCATCGGATCCAGCGGATGCGGTGTCGGTGGTTCAAACGCCGGTTCAGCCGCAAAAACTTCCAGACGGTTCGCTGAGGCATCAAACGTCAAGCTCCCTTCGCTACCGATGAGGTACGCCTTCCGAACGCCGCCTTGGGCGTGACTCTGCCAACCGTAGCGTCCACTGGTAATTGTTGCGGTCGTGCCGTCTTCTAACGTCAGCACCAATGCACCGAAGTCCTCAACACCACAGTCGCGATGTTCTTTAAAGAAATAGTTTGCCGTCCCGCCGAACACGCGCTGCACGCGTTTCTGGGTCAACCAATTGACCATAGACACCGCATAGACACCAACATCAAACATTTCAGGTTTCGCTTCAACGAAACTATAACGTTCCAGCGTGGGATTTTGGACTCTTTTTTCTCCGACAGGCGCGGTGCCGGGATGTCCTTTGGAGAAGAGCACGTCACAATGAATCGCCTGAAGTTCGCCGATATGGCCATTCGCTAATGCTTGTTGAACAGTACGTGCCCAAGTGCTATGAATATTGCTAAACATCTGGGTTCGTACACCGCTTTTGGCAACAGCATCAATAATTTTCTTCGTATCTTCTGGGTTGAGTGCCATCGGTTTATCAAGATAGACGTGTTTTCCGGCCACCGCACATTTCGCACCTACACGTCCACGCCGTTCTACCTCTGTGCAGAGACTCACAATATCCACATCCTCGCGTGCCAATGCTGCGTCGAGGTCTATGAATGGCAAATCCATCGATTCAGCCAGCGAACGCGCCAAGGCAATCCGCTCTGTCGGTGCATCAGGTTCATCCGCGAACGCCACCAACCGACAACGTGCATCTTGCGCAAAACTCGCTGCGTAATTTTCTTGATGTGTCCGATGGCCACCGAGCAAAAGTACTCCGTATTTTCCATCTTGTTGCATGTTCAACCCTCCAACACTATAGGCTGACCGCTTTCAAGCGATTGCGTGATAGCCTCTGTGAGTTCACCTGCATCATTGAGTTCCGGCGCGATAGCGTTCTGGTAGTGTCTACCGACCGGCGTTTCATGATAGATAACACCTTTGTTCCCGACCAACATGATGTCAACTGCTGTCTCAACATCAACCCGATTGACACTCAACAGTGCCATCTGCCCGGCAACATAGTGAACCGTTAATGTAATCTGTGTTCCATCTGCGTCGCCTTGCGCATAGACGCGCGCGGGCAGCGAGGGTATCCACGCATTCGCGAGCGCAGCCACTTCAGCCGCCGATGATAGCAGATTCGCTGTGTCACTTGCTACATGTAGGACACACCGCAGGAACACTGGACTCCCGATCCGGTCTTTCTCAAGCACCGATTGAACTGATTTTTTTAGCAACTCCATCTCTGCTCCTTCCTAAATTGATAACCGAAAAAATATTGACGAACCTACGGACATTGTGCTATATTTGTAGTGATAGATTTTGGCTTGTCACCCTGCCAAAATTTCCTTAAGTTTCATAAGTACGCTTCAACCCTTTTGGAGGAAACCTATGCCACTGAAAACTCTTGAACAACTCGTTACCGAAGCGAAAGCAAACGTTGGACACATAGCACCCGACGAACTCACAGAAGCTACAGAGTCGATCATCCTCTTAGATGTTCGTGACGAACCCGACTATGACGAAGAACATCTACCAAATGCCGTTTCACTACCGCGCGGCTACCTTGAACTCGACATCGATGAGGTCGCCCCTAACGCAGACACACACATCGTTACGTACTGCGGCGGTGGCACACGGGCAACCCTCTCCGCACATACTCTAAAAAACATGGGCTATGAAAACGTTTCAGTACTCACTGGCGGTTTCCGCGGCTGGAAAACCGAAGGGCTACCCACCGAAAAATCTGACGAATAAGTAGCACTATTACGTTAGCATAGATCGCACACATTGTCAATACCTTACATCGCAAACGGGGCGATTCCGCTTTTCGCAACCACTATCGTCCCGTTACTAACAATCGTAGAAAAGATACCAACGGAGAAAACATGCACAACAGATATATCCTCTTAGTACTTATACTCCTCACACTTTTCAGTGGTGATGGTGTTGGGCAGAAGCAACAACTCAACGTCTTTACATGGGCAGGCTACGTCAGCGATGATATCCGTGAAGGATTTGAAAAGGAGTTTGGGGTTACTGTTCTCGTTGATACTTACGCCAGTAACGAGGACCTGCTCACGAAACTATTGGCGGGTGCGACAGGATACGACATCATTATGCCATCCGATTATATGGTATCAATCCTAATCAAGCAAAACCTGTTAGAAACACTGAATCGCGACAACATCTCCAACTTCCAGAACATCAGTCCGTTGTTCCTTGGTAAATACTTTGATACCGAAAATCAATATTCTATCCCGTACACGTTCGGCACCGCAGGCATCGCCTACGATTCGGCTGTCGTTTCACCAGCACCGGACAGTTGGGCAGTGCTCTGGGATGCGGAATATAAAAACCAGTTTAGCATGTTAGACGACCAGCGTGAAACCATCGGTGCCGCGCTTAAACTCCTCGGATACAGTCTCAACACCACTGATCCCAAGGAAATCAAAGCGGCGAAAGAGAAACTCATCGCCCAGAAACCGCTTGTGAAACAGTATAAAAGCGAAGCGGAAGAGCTTCTTATCGCAGGCGATGTCGTTATGGCACACTGTTGGAGTGGTGATGCGTTCCGGGCCACTGAGACGCGCCCGACCATCCAATACGTTATCCCGAAAGAAGGATCGAGCCAGTTTATTGATGCTGTCTGCATTCCAAAATCCGCACCGCATAAGGTACTCGCAGAGCAGTTTATCAACTATCTCCTCCGGCCCGAAGTCAACGCCAAGATTACCGCCTTCACGAAATACGGGACCTGTGTGCCTACTGCGAAAGAATTCTTACCCGAAAACCTACGCGAACACAAATTTATCTACCCACCCAAAGAGGTACTGGAATCCCTTGAATGGCTGAGAGATCCCGGCGATTTCACAAGGCACTACGACCGCGCATGGGAAGAGATTAAGGCGAAATAAGTGTTTTAACCCGTTATTGCTGGCGAGGTTGAAAACCTCGCCTTTTTTTATTTCCCGTTTCGTCCTATCCCCAAAAAACGGTTTATTCTTCCAAACCCCTCCTTTAGTCCCATCGGAGCATCATCCATATAGGAACTACTTTTTTGAAGAAAACCGAAGTGGTTTCAACTAAAAATGAAAATCCTGTCTTAATGTTCCAAAGTTTGAAATAGAAAGTTCGTATGTAAAGAGGTGGTGTCATGAAGGTTTTAGAAACGTTGTTGTTTATGTTTCGGAATCCAATACCTCTCATCGTTCATTTAACGTGCTGGTTTTTGCTCGCTGCCTGGGGAATCGTGTCGGACGATCCATTCATAGAAGAGACGTTGCCCTATATTAAAGTTATTGTGGCACCTCCTGCGTCTATCGGGGATTTTCTAAAAGCTGCCTCAATTATTTGGGACGAAATTATAGAAGATTTAACGAGAACTGGATTTTGGGTACTTGTCGTTACGCCGCCTTTCCTTATCTGTTACCGAGAAGCAGTCGGTAATCTAAAAGGCATTACCGATGAGCATCGGATATGGATGGAATGGTATCACCGACAACAGGAAGGGACAGCAGAAAGCGACAATTTCGTGGAACCCGCACCGCCATTGAAAAACATGCGAATCAACTCCTATTTCAGGAAAGCACAAAAAACACTGTTATTCATGATTCACAATCCGAAGCTCCCCCTCATTCACTTCCTATGCTGGATGATTACTTGCTTTTTACTCGTCCTCATATCAATACTCCCAGATCTTACTAATATAGTTCGGGCAGTAGAGAACTTCGCTCGCAATTTTTGGTCCGCTGCACCTTATCTCGCGATAGTCGCTGCGATATTCGGGCTCATTTCCAGTTACCAAGAAGCAAGAGGTACTGTCAAAGGAGTAGCCAAAGCGCAACAGGCGTGGGCGGAGTGGTATTGCCAACAACAAGAAGCAAAAGCACAAGGTGTCCCTTTTGACGTGTCACCTCCATTGTTCCGCATGTATTAAGTACGAAACAGGATTGATTTCACGGAAAATCTTGCACATAAGGATAGATCATGAAAGACAAAAGAGCAATGTTATTCAGACTTTGGAATCCGACAACTTTTATCGTCTATTTTCTTGCATGTTGGATCCTGTTTTCTGCTACATTCACTATATGGGATGAATCCTTTAGATATGGCACATGGCCGGATGTGGTTACGGCAGCAGAAGGTGTTTTTGCGAATTTGCCTGGATCCCTCTGGAAATTAGTTACAGCCCTTTCGATCATCACTGAAGAAATCATTAGCGATTTCTTCTTTTCTTATGAGTTTTGCCTGTTTATTATACCTATCGCACTCACATTTAGTTACAGGGAGGCGAGGGGCAGCCGGAACGGCATTACTACAGAGCGACAGGTATGGATGCAGTGGTACGACCGCCAACAGTTAGTGAAGGCGCAGCGAGGCATTTACGAGACACCTCCTTTATCAGAATATATACCGGGTGGCACCTATTTCATATCCGCACGAAAAACAGTGCTATTCATGCTTCGACACCGGCCCCTCCTCATCGGTCATTTCGTATGTTGGTTTACACTGTTCGCGCTTCCTATGCTATTTGATACAACCAATTTTGTGCGATCACTTCCTAAAATCGTTATTCCTGCTGTTATATTCACACTCATCCTTAGTTATCGAGAGGCAAGAAGCAACCTGAAAGGAGTCGCTATAGAGAAAGACATCTGGACGAAGTGGTACTACCGGCAAATCAAAGCGATGGCTCAGGAGGATTCCTTTGGAGAGCCGCCATCATCGGAAAATATGAAGGCTTATTCTTATTTCGGAGAAGTTCCAGAAACACTATTTTTCATGGTGCGTAACCTGAGACCATTTATCATTCATCTTACGAGTTGGGTTTTCACATACGCGCTTTTATTCTCCACGACACTTCCACCCTCAAAAACGCCTGAAGATATTTTTGAAATATTTGAGCTCATAGGAATCTTTGGACAATTGCTTCCTTGGATTTTTATAATCGTTTTCGTCATCAGTTACCGGGAGGCAAGAGGTAACCTAAAAGGCGTTGCCAATGCGCAACAAGTATGGATGCAGTGGTATCAAGGGCAACAGGAAACAGTAAGCCATGGAGACATTTTTGAGGAACCGCCGCCATCAGAAAACATACAAACGGATTCTTATTTCAAGATCGCACAAAAGACGATATTAGCCATGACACACAACCCACTATCTGTTATGGTTCATTTAATATGCTGGTTTGCCGCATTTATTTTGCTATTCGGTGGAATTCTCAGTTTTGTGCTGGCCCTCTTTGGGATTATAGCGGCTCTGATCTCCAGTTACCAAGAGGCGAGAGGCACTATAAAAGGCACAGCTAAAGAAGGAGAGGTCTGGACAAAGTGGTATCAACGGCAAACCGAAGCAAAAGCACAAGGTTATACGCTTGCTGAGGTACCACCATTGTAAAACAACTGAATACTGATGACTGACAACTGAATACTTCTCAAAAAAGATTGACTTCTATCACGGAAATAGGATATGATAAGGAAAATCGTAAATTTAAAGGAGCCGCAATTGAGCAGACCAAATATCCTATTCATCATGTCCGACGACCACGCATCACACGCGATTAGCAGCTACGGGAGTCGGATTAACCAAACACCGCACCTCGATCGTATCGCAGACGGCGGCATGATTCTCCATAACTGTTTCTGTGTTAACTCCATCTGTACACCGAGCCGTGCGAACATTCTAACTGGCAAACACAGCCACCTCAACGGGGTCAAGAACATAGGCGATCATTTTGACGGCAGAAGACCGAACGTCGCGAAGATGCTACAGGCGGATGGCTACCAAACCGCGATGGTCGGTAAATGGCACCTCGGACACGGCGGCGATGCGGACCCAACAGGGTTTGACTATTGGAACGTGCTGCCCGGGCAAGGCCTCTATCACGATCCAGTGATGCTTGAACCGCACGGGAGAACGACACATAAAGGTTATGCCACCGACATCATTACCGATTTCTCGTTGGAATGGCTCCAGAATCGTGACAAGGAGCGTCCCTTCTTCATGATGTGCCACCACAAGGCACCGCACCGTCCATGGGATTCCGATGAGAAGCACGCCGACATGTTCGAGGACGGCGATGTTCCGATGCCGGATAACTTTTTCGACGATTATGCGAACCGTTCAAACGCCGCGAAAGAAGCGAAGATGCGCGTCTTCGGCCACATGACCGAAAGGGACCTCAAAATTGATAAACTCGGTCCACCCCCTGAAGGGTTGTCAGAGAAAGAGATGGCAAACTGGAATTATCAGCGATATATCAAGGAATATCTCCGCTGTGTCGCCTCAATTGATGACAATGTGGGTCGGATGCTCGATTACCTCGATGAAGACGGCATCGCAGACGACACGGTCGTGATTTATACCTCTGACCAAGGATTCTTCTTAGGTGACCACGGTTGGTATGACAAGCGGTTTATGTACGAAGAATCGTTACGGATGCCTTTCCTCGTCCGCTATCCGCGCGAAATCCAACCCGGCAGCGCGTCCGATGCCATGTCATTAAACATAGATTTCGCAGAGACGTGGCTCGACTATGCAGGCGTCCCAATTCCTGATGACATGCAAGGCACGAGTCTACGACCAGTCCTCAAGGATGAAACACCCGACGATTGGCGAACGTCCATGTACTATCGGTACTGGATGCACCTTGCACATCACTATGTTCCGGCGCACTACGGGATACGGACGCATCGTTATAAACTCATCTACTACTACGGCGAGGCACTCGGCACAACAGGATCCCTTGATGAACCGAAAGCACCGGAATGGGAACTGTTTGATCTGGAAAAAGACCCTAATGAGATGTGCAGCGTCTACGACGATCCAGCGTACGCAGATATTGTTACCGAATTAACGCAAGAGTTGTATCGACTCAAAGCAGAAGCTGGAGACGAAGAGTAGTTGCCGGTTATCAGTTAAGAAAGATTTGGTTAAGTCAAAACCTTTTTACTGATAACCGAAAACCGATGACCGAAAACCCTTAAAAATGGAGGCAGAAAATGGCAAATCAGAGTCCATTGAAAAACATTGAACCCGGCATGAAAGTTACGGCACAGATGTCGCCGGAACCGAGTGAGGCTGATCTGCAGCTCGCTAAGCAGATGGATGTCGAATATGTCGTCCTCTGGACGAACGGCGAAAATGCGAATTACGACTATTTCATGAGTCGCCGTGAGATTTTCGAGAACGCTGGACTCAAAATCTACGGGTTTGGCAACAGCGATGTTCACAATCAGGACGGGATTGTGCTTAACTTGGAGAACCGCGATGCAAAAGTTGAACAGTACAAGCGTTACATCCGCGATCTCGGTAGAGCAGGCATCCCGTACACGACATACGCACACATGGGTAACGGTATCTGGAGTACCGAACGCGAGACGACCCGCGGCGGCGCAAGTGCAAGGGCGTTCAATCTTGAGACTGCCGATGAGGGACACTGGAGCGGTAAGAAATATGGGATGCCGCTCTCACACGGACGCGAATACAGCGAAGAGGAACTCTGGGACAACTATACCTATTTCATTAAGCAGGCGGCACCCGTCGCTGAGGAAGCCGGTGTGATGATTGGCATCCACCCCGATGACCCGCCTGCAGTGCATCTCGCAGGAATTCCGAGATGTATCTTCAGCAGTTTTGAAGGCTACAAGCGCGCCCTCGAAATCGCTGACAGCCCAAATGTCGGCATGTGTTTCTGCGTCGGATGTTGGCTGGAAGGTGGCGAACTCATGGGCAAAGATGTCATTGAGTCTATTCGCTATTTCGGGGAACGGAACAAGATTTTCAAAGTCCATTTCCGCAACGTCGATCAGCCGCTCCCGCATTTCGTTGAAACCTTCGTAGACAACGGCTATCAGGATATGTATCACGTGGCAAAGGCACTCCGCGAAGTCAACTTTAATGGCGTGTTGATTCCCGACCATATCCCATCAATGGGTGGAGATGGTCGTATCGGAACAGCCTATACAATCGCCTACATGAACGCGCTGGTAAAGCGCGCCAATGAGGAGGTCGCTGCGTGAGGACACTCGCACGCGTCACCTTATTTTTACTGAGTTTTCCGTTGACACTGTTCGCGGATGCGCAGACTTCTGACTGGAACGATTTCCTCGGTCCACAAAGAGACGGCAAGTCCGAAGAAAAGATAGACATCGCACCCTGGGGCGAAACGGGGCCACCAGTCGTCTGGCATCAGCGGATTGGTACGAGTTACGGGGCACCCACCGTTGCCAATGGACGTCTGTTTATCTTCGCACGTCACGGGGATATGGCGCGTCTCACCTGTATGGAAAGTGACACCGGTACAGAACGCTGGCGGTTTGAATATCCGACAGACTACGAAGATATGTACGGCTATAACAACGGACCTCGGTGTTGTCCGGTCATTGACGCAGATCGCGTCTATATCTTCGGGGCAGACGGGATGCTACACTGTGTGCGCGTCTCTAACGGTAAAGCTTTGTGGGAAGTTGACACGATGGCGAAGTTTCACGTCGTCCAAAACTTTTTCGGGGTCGCTTCAGCACCCGCGATTGAAGGCGAGCTGCTCATCGTTCAGATTGGTGGTTCACCACCAGGCAGTCCAAAGGATATTTGGGGCGCAAACGGCAGACCCGCTCCGAACGGGAGCGGCATTGTCGCCTTTAACAAGCATACTGGCGAGGTCGTCTACCAAATAGCAGATGAACTCGCCAGTTATGCAAGTCCTGTCTTTACAACGATTGACGATAGACGTTGGGGGTTCGCGTTCCTACGCGGTGGCCTTGTCGGCTTTGAACCGACCTCTGGGGTCATTGATTTCCATTATCCGTGGCGGCACGCTAAGATTGAATCTGTCAACGCTTCGAGTCCCGTCGTTGCTAACGATTTCGTTTTTATTAGCGAATCGTACGGTATTGGCAGCTCAGTCCTCAAGGCGCAGCCCCGCGGCTATGAAGTCGTTTGGAAAGATCGCGCATCGCGCAGGAACAAGTCATTGGAATTGCATTGGAACACCGCAATCCACCACGAAGGTTACCTCTATGCTTGTAGTGGGCAACGCCCCAATGGCGCAGAACTCCGTTGCGTGGAACTCAAAACAGGTAAAGTTATGTGGACCCAACGCGTTGATGAACGCGCCTCGCTACTTTGGGTGAACGATTACTTTATCTATCTCGGTGAATACGGACGCTTGATGCTCCTTAAATGCACACCGGAGAAATTAGAGATAATTTCACAGATTTCCATGCTGAGAGATAAAAACGGTCGCCAGTTAGTGAAATATCCTGCATGGGCAGCCCCTGTATTGGCAGAGGGTTACCTCTACGTTCGCGGCAAGGATCGCCTTATCTGTTTCGACCTACGTTCAAGCACCAAGTAATTACGCTTAAACGCTACTGCTCTGTCCATTCCGAAATTAAAAGTGAATCTGGTTCGTAGTAGGGCAATTCATTGCCCGTTTTTGATTCGCGGACGTTTGCTGAATCGCATGCCTACGAACCAGTTGGAAAATAAAATTGGACAGAACACTACGGTTTCCACAACGTCGCCTCAATGAACCGTTCACCATCCGGTTCCTCATCAAAATAGTATGCGGTAATCACAGTCCCATCAGGACGTTGAACAGTGCGCGGATAACCGATGTCGTGGTCACCACCATTATCGCGTAAGACGACTTCCTCGCCCCAAGTCTTACCAGCGTCACTGCTCACCTTCGCACAGATCCGATGTGGTGCATCCCGATAGCCGTAGATAAGACACAACCTACCGTCGTGAAGAAGGGTGAGTGTTGGGGGGTTCCCGCCACGTCCAGTGTTTTCCACAGGTCTATTCACGTAATCCCACGTTTGACCGTTATCATCTGAACCATAGAGATCTATCCAGTTTTGCCGCTCTTCCCAGTCTGAACGTGAATCGTCCCCGTGGCCGCGACACCGAACGGCGACTAATATCTCTGAATCCGATAATCGAACGCTTGCTGGCATAATTGCGAACCCCTCAGGTTCCGGTCCAATCTGGGAGAGCCGCGAAAATGACGCACCGCCATCGGTGGTATGCGCGCAGAATATCAATCCCTCTTCACCGTTCGACTTTGACGCAGTGAGAAACACCAAGCATTCATCTGAACTTGAGACCAAATAATCCGTGCGTGCTGCGATACCGGTGTATCCAAACATCGGCAAACGAAAGGGACCCTCCCAACTTTTGCACCGATCTGTGGAGGTATAAAGCCATGAGTATGCTCCCGCTCTCAGCCCGGATCTGCTGCACATCATTGCGAAATCGGGATGTGCAAAATCAACGCGATCCGGCACCTCAAATGAAGCATCCGCTTCCAGCCTGTGTCGTTCTTCTACATGTTCATCTGCGGAGAGTGTGCCTCTTGCCGGTAGACGACACGGCGTTTCTGAGACGTGCCATGTTTCACCGCCATCTAAACTGCGTCCTTGCATCCCTACAAACGGTTTATCTCGGTCGCGGCGATGGAAACCCGCATCCGATTTATGATACCCGACAGTAAAGCCGACAACGATCTCGTTATCCCATGCCCAAATCCCGTAATTCGCTGGCCAGCCCGCATAACGGCCCGGCTCCCGATAGATTGTAACCTGTCGCATTTTTGTTTTGATTCCCCTATTTTCTGATTTGATAATTTCTACACAGTATAGCACTCACTCGCCTTTTCCGCTATGAAAAACTTGACTTTTTTCGGGAGTACCGTTAACATTTAAACAACCTTCCCTGTCAATGGATTTGAATTGTTGATCGAAACACACGAAATTTTTGGATAACCGAATGCGAAATTGGTTAAAAATTATCATCATTATTTCCTTTTGTTTACCGTTCTCCTATGTTGCTGGTGAAAAAGTTGGTGACCATAGTGAATACGTCCAGCACGTAGAGCAAGGCTTTGCTCACATGTTTCGGGGTAATAACCGCGGTGCTATCTCCGAATTTGAAGCCGCACTGACAATTGAACCCGATCACTATGAAGTCCTCCACTACCTCGGCATGGCTTATGCCCAAGAGGAATTCTCGAACAAAGCCGCCGAAAGTTACCAACGGTCTTTAGCGTTGATGCCTGACAACATTGAGGTGCTCTACTCGCTCGGCGTTGTGTATTTTAAACTTGATAACTGGACAGATGCGGTGACGGCATTAACGCGCGTTGTTGAACTCTCACCACAACATGCACGCGGGTACGAAGTCCTCGGCAAAGCACTCGTAAAGCTACGTCGCTACGCCGACGCAGTCCCAATTTTGACGCAGGCTCTTGAACTGAAACCGAAGGCAGCGGGGACGTATCAGGAACTCGCCACAGCACATCTGAATTTAAAAGAATACGCAGAAGCGATTAAGAATTTCAAGCAGGCATTAGCCTTCGGACCGGGACGTTATGCCGAGCCGCACTACGGACTCGGTATGGCATATCTCCGATTGGGCGACCGCGAGAAAAGCAGAGCCGAGATGCAAATCTATCAGCAGTTACAAAAGGAATTCGTCGAATACGAACGCCTCATGCGCCTGACACGCGCCGAACCGAACAATCTTGAGGCTTGGACAGGCTTAGCCACCTTGTTGATGAACCAAAAAAACTACACCGAGGCTATCCCAGTCTTTCAGAAGTGTATTCAACTTTCACCCAACAACGCCAACTTTCACCATGGACTGGGGCGAGCGTTTATGAAC
>CAZQIP010000321.1:0-28973 GCA_964593655.1 uncultured bacterium
TGCAGGAAAGCGTCTTGTGTGATTTCCTCAGCGATATGGAAATCTCCAATTTTCCGCCAGACGAGCGCGTGAACGCTTTTTTGGTATTTTTTCACCAAGGCACTGAAGGCATTCTCATCACCTGACAATATACTGTGAATCAACTCAACGTCGTCTTTTTCCATCAGAGACCTCCTATAATCGATCTTGACATACAATTATAGGTGACGCGATTTTGCAGGTCACAAGATGCAGGATTGTCATAATTTGAAAAAAAAGTGAAATTTAATCAAGGATAGTTTATTTTTTGGGGCGTTTTCGCCACAATTGTGTGCACTTGTAAAGGTGAGTAAATCACAGATAAGGTGTCAAATCCCATAGAAGGATGGAACCGTCATAACTCGCGCTCGCTAAAAGTGTGTTATCTGGAGAAAATGCAAGGGCATGTACATCTGTTGGATGCCCCCTAAATGTAACAATCTCTTTACCGGTTTCAACCTCCCATAAACAGATGACCATTTTCTTCATGCCTTCTCGCCACCATGTCCCGGCTGCAAAATATTTCCCACACATGGAAAATTCAGCAACCCAAAACATATCTTCTAATCCTTGCGGTAGGGACAACCGAGAAAGATAGTCGTCCTGTTTCACATCATACAAGTATGACTTCTTTCCAAGTGAAGATAAATACTTTCTATCATGAGAAATGTGGACGACCTCACGAGATTTAGGCTTCAACCATCTAAAGACGAGCCTTCCAGGGATTCGCGTAGCAGCATTATCACTTAGGGAATTATCAATCTTTTCACCAAGTTCCATGTCCCACGAAATGACATGCGCGCAAGGATAATTCGATTCACTTGCAAGTATTTTTCCATCAAAACTGAATTGCAGATCACAAATTGCTACATCATCCTCGTCATCATTTGGCTCAAGAGGATGTTTCAGTTCATAGCGTTGACTCCCACTTTGGACATCCCACACTTTTAGGTTTCCATCTGCATCAGCATAAGCAAAAAGCTTGCCTGTTGGTGATAATGCAGGAGACGCACTCCAATATTCGCGCCCCGTTCCTTCAACAAGCGGGGGACCATTCCCACCAGCCTCCCAGAGCGTAACATTATCATTTTTGATGCTGGCAACATAGAGTTTTGCGCTATCGGTTTTATATAGAAACTGATTCTTACCTGCGGATTCTTCTTTAACTGTAGGACGCGAACGTTTACTTTCAATATCCCATAACACAACACCTTCATGATAATATTTTACTGCTAATGTTTTGCCACCATCCGAAAACACTGCAAATGTAGGAAACGCAGCACGCGAATGTGTAGAAGTAGGAAATGAAATAGGCGAATGTGTAAACTGTCGCTTATATGGGTATTCAGGTGTCCATACGTTGATGAATTCATGTCTGCTTTCGTAGGCAAGTTGTGAACCGTTTGAAAATAAGACAGTGTTCCCCCAATCATCTGCATCGGAAAATTGTACGGTATTGCCCCAAAATTGATCGTTATAAAGTTCCTCACCACTTTCAAGGTCCCGAACAGAGATAGTGGTGGGACCGGTCTCGTCATAATTTATAATCGCTGCGCGGAGAATGCCATCTGGTGTCCAAGAAGGAATAATACGATACACAGGACCATAATCGCTATAACACTGTACTTGTTGCCAAGTATTAACATCCCAGACGTACACGGTGCCATCTTCACCACCGGAGGTGAGGAACTTACCACACGGTGAAAAGCAGAGCGTTGAGACCCAATGGGTGTGTGCTGATAGGCACGCGATTTGTTCAGCACTTTCCATATTCCACACGATTATTGACTCCGCATCGTCAGTATCAGATGCGCTGCATGTAAACGCTATCAGTTGGGTATCAGGTGAGAAACTAATAGGACTATCATAACTTTCTACTTCAGTGTCCGCAGTGAATTGTGTAACCGATTCGCCGGTTTCCGCATGCCATACTTCAGCGGTAGGAGCACTTGCATAAGCGGCTGCAAGATATTGACTATCATGTGAGAAAGCCAACTTTGTAATATAATCATCTATTTTTATTTGTGTTAAGCACGCGCCATTTTGGATGTCCAATATCTTCAGAATTTTGTCTGAATTGCAGGCTGCAATCCATTTTCCGTTAGGTGAAAAGGCAATATGAAATACCATACCGCGTTCTGTCTCCCAGAGCGCGATAAGAGATAGCGTCTCCAAGTCATACACCCAAAGACCTAATGTGTTTCCTATTACAAAGGACTGCCCATCTGGCGAGAAAGCAAAGTCAGGATGACACCCGCGTCCCAAACGCGCAATCGCACCTTCAGGAAGTGCCCAGGTAGTTACGTCATCTCTGCCGACTTCCTTGGGTGCGAGCATCCCCAATTTTTTGTCTTGCATCCAATCTTCTCCTTCTTTAGTCCTTTTCCAAACCTAACAATCACATTTTTCGGGAGTGCCCATGTGTTCCCTGAAGGGTCGTTCGGAACCATATTAAACTGTGCCGGTCTTCGGTTCTGCATTGTGTATACGCCTTCAGAGACACAGGAAACCAACGGTTTCCTATGCTACATTTTTATCTCCCAGAGAAGCACAGAACCATCACCGCTACCGCTCACGAGGGTTTTGCCATCCGGACTAAAAGCGATACTTCTGACCCAATCTGTATGACCTGTCAATGTTTTCTTCAGTTCACCGGTATGTGCATTCCAGAGGTAGATGGTTTTATCCCGGTTTCCACACGCAAGCGTTTTTCCATCCGGATTGAACGCTAAACACTGTACCCAATCCGTATGTCCTATGAGCACCATCTTTATTTTCCCAGTATCTATATCCCACAAGAGAATGTTGAGGTTTCCATCGCTACTTGCGAGGGTTTTCCCATCTGGACTGAATGCTAAGCAGTACACCCACTCAGTATGTCCAGTAAGCCTCATTTTGTTCTTGCCAGTGTCAATATCCCAAAGGAGGATGGTATGGTCGTCACTCCCACTTGCGAGGGTTTTCCCATCCGGACTAAACACCAAACAGCTCACCCTATCCGTATGTCCGGTAAGTGTTTTCTTGTGTTCGCCAGTGTGTACATCCCAGAGGGATATAGCCTTGTCCTCAACGCCACTCGTAAATATATTTCCGTCGGGACTGAATACTTGGCTATAGGGAAAATTTAGGCTATAGGGACTATCTATAGTAAGTGTTTTCTTGTGTTCACCCGTGTGTACATCCCAGAGGCGAATACCTACGTCAGTCCCACAAGCCAGGGTTTTGCCATCGAGGCTGAACAGCATACTGAATACCAGCTCCTCTACCCCATTGAGCGTTTTGATGTGTTGTCCTGTGTTTGCATCCCAGAAACGAATAATTCCATTGGAACACACACTTGCAATAAAGTCCCCATTGGGGTTGAACGCCACACTCAAGACATATGCCGAATGCCCAGTAAATGTATGTTTTTCGTTACCTGTGCGGGTATCCCATAAGCGGATAGTGCCATCGCCGCTGCCACTTGCGAGGGTTTTGCCATCCGGACTGAACGCTAAACCTCGAACTAAACCTCGAACATACCGAGCGTGTGGTATAGTGAATGTTTTCTTGTGTTCGCCCGTGTGTGCATCCCAGAGACGGATTATTTTATCTTCAAACGAGGCAGTCGCGAGGGTTTTGCCATCGTGACTAAACGCTAACTGGTCAATATGTACTTTATGTCCGGTGAGGGTCAGCTTGAGTTCACCGGTGTTTAGATCATGGATGTAGATGGTGCCATTGCCACTGCCAATAGCGACTGTCTCCCCATCCGAGCTGAACGCTGCGCCTGTGACAGCACAATCCGGATGCAGAGCGAATGTTTTCTTGTGTTTGCTCGTGATAGAATCCCACAGACTGATCTTTTCCGCCCAACTCACACTCACAATTGTCCCACCATCTGGCGTAAATGATAACATACTGGCACTTTTCGGATCTTTCGTGAGTGTCCATTTCTGCTCACCTGTGATAGCATCCCATAATCGAATCGTGCCATCTCGACTATCACTCGCCAGTGTTTTCCCATCCGGACTGAATACCACGCTCCAAACTATATCCGTATGTCCGGTGAACGTTGTTAGCGCACCCGTGCGCCTATCCCACAGCGTAATCGGACCATCCACACTTCCGCTCGCAATCATGCGTCCATCACGACTGAATGCTATAGATTCAACTTCACTCATATAATCTGTGAGCAGATTTCCCTCTTGATGTGTGGGCGTATCATAGAGCCAAATGCCGATCCCACCCCCCACAGCGAGAAACTTTCCATCTGGTGAATACAGGACCTCTGTTATCGTCCCTTTACCGAGACGTGCTTTGGCATCTTCGGGGAGGTTCCATTGCGTGACATCTTGTACTATATCACTTTGCATAGATTCAGTTCCTGTCGATAAACCGTTGTTGCTGTTTTTGTCGGGGGGCGTCCCGTTGCCAACCCGATTTTGCAATTCGGGTTTTGATTGAATATCCAGAACAACCGGCGCGTCAACAATTTCAATTGTCGGCTCTGATTCTGCATCAAGACTATAAGGCTGTTGGAAGTGCGTAATATATTGATGACTCGCACCCATCAAGAAAATAATCAAAATAGCCGAGGCACCTAAAGCCGCGAACGGTAGCAACGGTTTAGCCCCTGAAGGGGAGGTCTGTTTCACGCTCCCAATGTTCCGCATGATGTTTTCGGTCAAATTCGGATGTAAGGGGATGCTACCGAAAGTCTCGTGAAGAATGTGTTCTTCGTTCTTTAGCCGTTCTCGCGCGCGTCGCAGCCGGCTTTTCACCGTATGCGGAGATACCCCCAGAAACTTGCTAATTTCCCTACAATTCATTTCACCGAGGTAGTAAAGCACCATCACCGTGCGTTCGCTTTCCGGCAGTTTTGCCATGAGTTTTTGCACGATTTGACGCTGATGCTCGACTGCGGTAGCTTCACGCTGTTCACAGACATAGTTGGTGTAAGCGGTTTTTTCCAAGACCTCTTCACTGGTAGTTTCCAGCGATTGCATATTTTTGAGTTGCTTCTTACGGAACCATGCTCTGCAAAGCCGATCCGCAATCACATAGAGCCACCCCGGAAACTGACTCGGATTTTTCAACGACGCGAGTTTTTTGTGCGCTTGGAGGAAAGCGTCTTGCGTAATTTCTTCAGCAATGTGGAAGTCCTTAACTTTCCGCCATGCGAGCGCGTGAACGCCTTTTTGGTATTTTTCCACCAAAGTGCTAAAGGCAGCTTCGTCCCCTGACAATACACGCTGGATCAGTTCAACATCATCTTTTTCCATTAGAAACCTCCCAAAATCAATTTAGACCCACAATTATTAGTGACGCGATTTTGGGGTGAGTAGGATGCAGGATTGTCATAATTTGAGAAAAAAAATAAAATTTATACATTTTTGTAGCATAAACTTTTAGTTTGTGCAGGTCTGAAGGACGATAAGGCGTATTGAAAACCCGTTGAGAGTGTCCAATTATAGTAAATTCAATGACTTAAAGGTGGATACATTACAGATAAGGGGTCAAATCCCATAGAAGAATGGAGCCGTCATAACTCGCGCTTGCTAAAAGTGTATTGTCTGGGGAAATAGCGAGATCCTGTACGTCCGTCGGATGTCCCCGAAGCGTGGCAAGACGTTTGCCGCTTGCAATCTCCCATACATAAATCGGTACTTTTTCCAAACCTTCTTCCCACCATGCGCCGCCAACTAAATACCGTTCACATGGAGAAAACGCTGCGCAGAATATACGCTCCGATCCTTCAGGTAATGGCAGCTGATGGCGGATCTCACGGCGCATCAAGTCATACAACACGGTTTCATCGCCGCTGCAAACGAAATAGTGCCTGCACGCAGAAATGAATGGCCCCTGATTTAAACCGGTCTTATGCAGTTTACGATGTGCAATATCCCATAATAGAATTTCTTCTCCTGCGCAAGCAAGGTACTGTCCACACGGAGAAAATCCAAGAATACCCAGAACTTTATGTTTTGGAAACGCGCCAATTTCTTTTCCAGATTCCATATCCCACAGCCGAACGGATGTGAAACGCGACTCACTCGCAAGGAGGCTACCATCGGGACTAAACGCTAACTCTCTAATTTCATCTTTATTGTCTTCATCGTCTTCATCAAGCGGATGTGTTAGTTCATAGCACTTCTCCCCACTTCGCACATCCCATACTTTCAAGGTGCCATCTGCGCCAGCATAAGCGAATAGCGTGCCAGTCGGTGCTAATGTCGGAAACGCATTCCAATATTCCCGTCCCGTTCCTTCAACAAGCAGTGTCCTATTTCCATCAGCCTCCCAAAGCCTGACGTTGTCTGCTTGAATGCTGGCAACATAGAGTTTACCGCTATTGGTCTTATATACAAACTGATTCTTCCCCGCAGATTCCACTTTAACTGCAGGACGCGAACGCTTGCTTACAACGTCCCATAACACAACACCCTCATGATGATGTTCAACTGCTAACGTTTTGCTATCCTGTGAGAATACCACCGATGTCGGAAACGAAATAGGCGAATGCGTGAATTGTCGTCTGTCTGGGTGCTCGGGAGTCCAAACGTTGATAAATTCGTGCCTACATTCATAAGCAAGCCGCGAACCGTTCGAAAATACGACAGTGTTCCCCCAATCAGCTGCATCGGAAAATTGCACGGTATTGCCCCAAAATTTGTGAATGTAAAGTTGTTCTCCACTTTCAAGGTTACAAACAGAGATCGTGGCGGGACCGGTATCATTGTAATTGACTATCGCTGCACGAAGAATACCGTCAGGTGAATAGGACGGCATAATGCGATACACGTCACCAAAATCAGTATATATCTGCACCTGTTGCCAAGTGCTAACATCCCAGACGTATACAGTACCATCTTCGCCCCCGGATGCCAGAAACTGTCCACACGGTGAGAAGCAGAGCGTCGATATCCAATAGGTGTGTGCCGTGAGGGATGCAATTTGTTGGCCGCTTTCTATACCCCACACTACTATTACCTCTGCATCGTCAGTTGTATCGGAGGCACTTGTGGACGCTATCAGTCGGGTATCAGGTGAAAAACTGATAGGTCTGTAAAAACCAGCTTTTTCAGTATCTGAAGTGAATTGGGTAACCGGTTCACAAGCTTCCGCATGCCAGACTTCAACGATAGCAGACCTTGCATAAGCAGCTGCAAGATATTGATCATTATATGAAAAGGTTAGTCCAGAAATATAATCATCCGTTTTTACTTGTGCTAAGCACGCACCATTCTGGATATCCAATACCTTTAAAATTTGGTCTGAATTGCCGGCTGCAATCCATTTTCCGTTAGGTGAAAAGGCGATTCGTCCCACCATACCGCGCTCCGTCTCCCAGAGCGCGATGGGGGACAGCGTCGCCAAGTCATACAACCAGAGTCCTAATGAATTGCCGATGGCGAGATGTTCCCATCTGGTGAGAAAGCCATACTCGGTTCACGTCCACGCCCTAAACGAGCAACTGCGCCTTCTGGAAGTGCCCAGGTAGTTACATCGTCTCCACCTATACTTACTGGCGCAAGATTTTGGGATTGTTTGCTTTCCATCAAAATATCTCCCTCGTTAACTCAAGTTGTTCCTCAACCGCTAACGCAAGCAGTTTCCAAATCTTTAGATGGTCTTCGCGAGTGCGTGGTTCCCACTCTGGAGTTAACAGATGCGGCAGCGGCAGCAATTCCTGATTTAGAAACGGTCGTAAACCAAAGAACCACTTTGCAGTAAATGGTGTCCCATCTTCTGTGTCGTGAGATCCCATATATCCTGCTCCATCAAGGCATTCACGCAGTCGATTCGCCAACGCTGAAAATCGCTTCAATAAGTTTAGATCTGCTATTGTGTACAAGTCTATGCCTGGATACCGTTGTGTAGGACTTAAACAAATCTCACAAATGTGGTAAAATGTATTAGAATCTATACAAATCTATCACGCTGTGAGTTATTGCCATACTTCCTGCTTCAATGTCCACTGCCTCTCAAACGAGGTCTGACACGGACTCCACAGGCGTTTATCGTCTCCTCGCAACTCGCGGCGACGGTTAAGGTCAAGCGGGACACAGATTAAGAGCAGCATTGCGGTCTCTGTCCATCTCAAAACCACACGCGGGGCAGTGATAAATCCGATCAGAGAGCGTCAAGTCTTTTTTCTTATGTCCACAGGAGGAACAAGTCTTACTGGAGGCAAAGAACTGATCTGCCTCGTCTATCGGTATATCACGTCTGTCCGCCTTGTATTTGAGTTTCGACAGAAAGCCACCGAGTGCCGAATCAGAGAGTGCCTTGGCTATCTTCCGGTTCTTGAGCAGTCCGCTGATATTCAGCGTCTCAATACCGATAGCACTTGCTTTCCGGACGATTCTGATTGTCGCTTGATGGTGAGCGTCTGAACGGATATTAGCGACACGGGCATGGACAGCAGTGACACGTCTCTTTTGTTTCGACCGGTTCTGACTGCCTTTGAGTTTCCGTGAAAACTTGCGTTGCTCGCGTGCTAACTTCCGCTCATATCGCTTCAGGGGACGTGGATTGTCGTAGGTATCGCCATTAGAACAGGTTGCCAGGGTGTTAATACCTACGTCAATACCGATAGGTTCTTTCGTGTCGTCAAATAGAGCGGGCTGGTGGTTGTAGTTATCAGAATCAATGCGTCTCACAGTAATCGAGGCGAACCACTTATTGTTGTGTTTAGAGACCACAACTTTTGTGATTTCACCGGAATACCGCAGCTCTTCACGCATGCGGACCCAACCGATTTTATGGAGATTGATACGCTTTTTATAGACTTCAACAGTGCCTTCGCCATTATCTGCTTGGTATGAACACTTACCAGATCGGTTCTTATAGACGGGGAATCTATTTTGTCCTTTTTCCCAACGCGTAACAGCGTCTCCAAGGTTGTAGATCGCATTCTTCGACGCATTCTGCGAGAGTTCCTTACACCAGTCAAATGTATCGTATTTGACGGCGTTAAACTCACGCTTGATTTCTCGGTAGTCTCGCCACTCGTCGGTATCGAGTCCGGCTTTGAACGACGATAAGGCGAAGTTGAAGGCAACACGGGCATAACCCGCGTGTTTCGCCATCAACGTGGACTGCTTATTATTCGGATTGAGTGCTATTTTCTGTGGTCGGAGTGCCAAAAGTGAGTTCCAATCGCTGTTTTTCTTCGTTGACGATGTTCTCTATTTCTTCTGCCATCTTCTTTGACTTGTGAGAACGCCGTCCATAGAGTTTCGCACAAAACACAGTCATGATTTCCATTACGTCTCGTGTGAGTTCTTCCTCAAAAGAAGGTTGCTCACCTTTATTGATAATGACAATCTCAATGCCTTTGAGTTCACAGATACGAAAGACAATCTCTGCACCAATCTGAATGTAAGGCGATCGGTTAAGCAAATTCACAAGCGGACGAATTTCATAGTCAATAGCTTCATAGTCAATAGGCACTTCTGTTTGCGGTGGGTCCTTAACACCTGTATCACTTTTCACGACATCCGTTGCTACCACGTTATTATGTTTTCGGTTTTCCGCAATTGCTACATTAAAGGTAATGCGGTGGACCCATGATAGAAATGGTGATTTGAACGTATACTGATGTAAATTATTGAATACCCCTTCGACTATCTGCTGTTCAAGGCGTTCAAGGTATTTGGTATCTACTTCAAATTTGAGCCGCTGTCCGAGAGTGGTGCGTATTCGGGATAATGCCCGTTCTTTCAGTTCTTCTATGGCACGGTTTTCACCTTTGACAGCGGCAATTACCAATCGTTCATCTGAAACGTTTGACATAATCATAATCCTCTTTAAAGCTTATACCATTTCTGTTAATAAATCTCTCTTTACGTAGAACAAACTGTTAGTTTGTTTCGCATCAGCACACATGCCTCGAAAACCGGTAATGCAATAGCATCATTTAGAAATGGTATTACGTACACCCCTTGCAGGCGAGGTTTGATGAAGTTTAATAAAATATTTCGATAATTGACGGGCAATAAATTGCCCTACTACAAACGGGCAGGTTCGTAGTCGTGCGATTCTGCGGCGTACTCGCCCAAATGCGAAGTGCATTATCGCACGTTCCAACACTACCTAATTAAAAAATTAATCTTCATGTAACCTCACCAACGGTGCGCAATACTTAGGATCTCATGAAAAAATTGCGTAAGTCCTATATGCTTTAGACAAGTTAAATCAACGTCCATCCCTTAAGAATCAATGAATGGTTTCAAATCCCAGACCAAAATTGTACCATCAAAACTACTACTCGCCAAATGCGTGCCATCTGGAGAAAAGGCGAGCGATTGCACGTCTGAAGTATGTCCCCAGAAGGTATGGATATTCTCGTCTGTGGCAACGTCCCAAATCCGGATAGCCATCTTCTCCATCCCTTTCTGCCACCAAGTCCCCGATGCGAGATAATTGCCACAAGGCGAAAATGCAAGTGCGTTTGTGCGCTTGTTATTCTCTGGCTGGGGTATTGTGCGTAACGTTGTTAGTTTCTTGGCACACCAAAAACGGATTTCTTTGCTCATTCCGCCAACAATTAGACCACCACACGGCGAAAAAGCAAATCCCATCGGTACACGCCGTTCGTCCATAGGCAATATGGCAATCTCTTCGCCTAATTCAACATCCCATATTCGAGCCGTATAGTCTGCTGCGCCACTTACCAGTCGTTTTCCATCTGGCGAAAACGCCAATGCCCAAGTATGGTCTGTATGCCCTGTCAGTCGTACCGGATGCTCCGGTTCTTCAAAATTCCACACATAGATTGTACCTTTCCGACTTCCCGCTGCAATTCGGTCACCTGTCGGCGCAAACACTGCATCCCGCGCCCATTCTGACGGTCCCTCAGGCGCAGTGAATTCTGCAATGGGCGTGTCAGGTTGTTTGGGATCCCACACTTGGCTATCTTCATAAATACCGGAAACCAGCATTCTGCCAGAAGGTAAAACAGTGTAGGAGCCAAACCCTATATCCTTGAATAAATTATCCCGCATCCGTTTCTTGGCGACATCCCATAACAATATTCCTGGATCCTCGGTTTTACTTGCCAAAGTCTCGTTATCCATCCAAATGCCTTTCGGATCGGGCCATGGGAAACGATGTTCACGCAGTACTGTGTATACAGGCACACCACCATCAGCCTGTTTGCTGGCTCTCTTTTTATTCGATTGCTGCGATTGTCCTTCAGTATAAGCAACGGCTAAAGACTTAGCAAAACCGATGCCACCAATACCATTAGACATTTCAAGTATCTTTTCGCTGTGCTCAACATTCCACACTTCTGTCGTATTGGTGGAACGACGAAATCGGAAAGCGAATAACTCCCCATCCTTTGCGTAAAACGGATCGTCAAAGTCAGAATAAACCTTCTTCTCTGAACCCGTCGCAATATCCAGCACCCGTAATGACCTTCTGTCACTTGACGCAATAAATTGTCCACACGGTGAGAAGGCAATAGCATCTACCCAATCCGTATGTCCTGTGAAGTGGGCAATGCGTTCTCTTGAGGTTATATCCCATACTGAAACGTAACAACCAACGCGATTAGTATCACAATCTGTCTCATCAAAAACTGCGCCTGCCAACAGCTGACTGTCTTGAGAAAAGGCAAACACATCCCCTGCGAACTTGATCATTGCTTCACCCGTTTCTGGATCCCAGACATAAATTTGATCGCCTTCTGTGTCAGGATTCAAAAGTTGATAGTCGTCGTCCCCTTCGTCTGAATAAAGTTCCGGATTCGCAGCACGAGCGGCAAGGCGTTTACCATCTGGAGAAAATTGGAGTTGGGAAATATCATTGGACTGCCACTTGTGCTCTCCACGATCCATCTGCGCTACGGTCCTTCCGCTATGAATGTCTATTACCTTGACGATTCCTTTTGTCGCGGCGGTTGCAATCCATCTGCCGTTTGATGAGCATGCAAGCCCTCCATAAGCATTTTGATTTTCTATCTCTGTGACACACTTTCCACTTTGAACATCCAGCACCTTTATAATGCTGTCCGAATTGGCAATAATAATCCATTTACCATCATAAGAAAAGTCAATAGAATTAACCAACCCTCGTTCGGTTTCCCATAACGAAATCGGCAACATTGAGAACGCATCATACCACCAAAGTCCCATACCAGTACCGATTGCGAAATATGTGCCATCGGGAGAAAGTTTGACCTCCCACCGGTTCATGAGTCCTTTTCCAAATCTAACAATCGCGTCTTTCGGTAGTGCCCATGTGTTCCCAGTAGGATCGTTTGGAACAACGTTAAATTTTGCAGGTCTTCGGTTTTGCATCATGTTATTCCTTAAGGCTTGTTAACTGAAAATGGGAAGCGAAGAAAATCATCTACCGGTTGGTAACCAACTTTGTAAGGTCCCACAAGAGGATCGAACCGTCACGACTCCCACTTGCAAGCGACTTACCATCCGGTGAAAATGCGAGACTGTCCACCAAATCCGTGTGTCCCGTAAGCGAGTGCAGGCGTGTTCCGGTCTGCACATCCCAAAGATGAATCGTATCATCGTTTCCGCAGGCGATCGTGTCACCATCGGGTGAAAACGCCACAGCAGCAACATTCCGCGTATGTCCGTTGAGCGTTTGCAACAGTTCACCTGTTTGACTGTCCCATAAGCAGACCGTGCCATCCCAACTCCCACTCGCTATTGTGCTACCATCCGGCGAATATACCACAGTATAAACCGCTCCCGTGTGACCGATAAGCGTTTCTAAGAGATCTCCGCTCTGAACAGCCCACAAACGGATTGTGTTATCGTGACTCCCACTTGCCAGCGTGTTGCCATCCGGTGAGAACGCTACAGAAGCGACATCTTCTGTATGTCCCGCAAGGATTTGCAATACATCACCGATGAGGTACAGTTCGCCCACCCGGACCTCCCACAAGCCGACTGTATTATCGTAGCTACCGCGCGCCAACATCCTACCGTCAGGTGAAAAGGCGACGGAAGAAATTACACCTTTATGTGCAGAAAAGGTTCCGAGGAACCGCCCTGTTTCCGCATCCCAGAGGCGTGCTTTATTAGAATTGCCACTGGCAACTATACTGCCATCCGGTGAGGACGCTACCGAAAGGACGTTTTCCGACTCGAAGTGTTCCGGCTGAACGCTGATGGCTCTCAGATGTTCCCCAGTTTCCAGATTCCAGAAGTCGATTTTAGATACGTTCCCACTCACAAGCGTGTGACCATCCGGGGAATACGCAAGAGAAAAGACGTGGAGCCCGTGCCTTGTAGCGGTTTTTAAGCGTTTGCCGCTGGCAATATCCCAAAACTGAATCTTACCATCTTCACTTGCACTGGCGACTGTCTCTCCATCCGGCGCATACGCCACAGAGATGACCGGCGCATCATGCTCAAGCGTCTTCAGGAGTTTACCAGTCGCAACATCCCAAAAACTCACAAGATCCCCATCACTCGTGCCGGCGATCGTCTTTCCGTCCGGGGCGAACACGACAGCACTGACGTTAACTCCACTGTCTACCGCCCTCAAAAGTTTGCCCGTACCGAGGTCCCAAAAACGGATGGTGCGATCCGTATCGCCACTGACGAGCATACTGCCATCGGGCGCGTACACGATATGCTCTACCCAATCCGTATCCTCAATCGAGATGTCTAAGGGTTTCGCAGTCCGCGGATTCCAAAACCGAATGCCATTATCTCCCCAAGCGGCACTGCTCACAAGGACCCCACCATCTGGAGAAAATGCTACTGAATAAACATGCTCCGTATGTCCGTCAAGTTTTGCTATCTGTTTTCCGGTGCGTGGCTCCCACAGACCAACCGTGTCGTCATCGCTTCCGGTAGCGAGTATTTCGCCATCAGGACTAAACGCTACGGCATTGACATCATCCCGATGTCCTACGATACTTACTTTGTGCTCACCCGTGTGAGCATCCCACACCCAAGCAGTGTTATCATCACTGGCGGTCGCAAAGATTTCGCCATCAGAACTAAACGCTATTGAATTGACAGGTCCCGTATGCCCCGTGAGCAGGTCGAGCGGTTCACCGGTCTGCACGTCGTAGATCCAGATGCCTATAGTGCTTGCAACGGCGAGCTTCGTGCCGTCCGGAAAATACTTTATCTCGTTTACCCGACCTTTCCCAATACGATTTGTGGCACCGACGGGCAACCCCCACAAAGCATTCGTTTGCGCAAAGGCATTTGATAATAAACAGAGTCCAGAAATCAGCGGTAAAATTATCAATAATAGGTTTAGAATTTTCATTGTGTTAAATCCCATAAAATTACAGTGCTATCTCGCCCTCCACTCACAAGCGTCTTTCCGTCTGCGGAAAACGCTACAGAATACACAGAGTCTGCTATATGCCCAGTAAAGGTTTTCAAGCGTTTGCCAGTCGCAGCGTCCCACACAGAGACCTCACCTGAACCACCACTGGCAAGTGTCTGACCATCTGGAGAATATACTGCAGTGTACGCACCCTTCTCTGTGGCGATAGTTTTTAGGAGTTTACCGGTATCCACATCCCAGAAACGAATATCGTTATCCCCATGGTTGCCCGTACTGACCAGCGTTTTTCCATCTGGTGAATATGCCACAGAATCAAGCGTATCCGCTTCAGTGTCAACAGTTTTTAGGAGTTCACCCGTCGCAACACGCCAAAAGCGAATTGCCCCATCGTCGCCACCACTGGCGATCATTTCTCCATCTGGCGAGAAAACAAGCGTGAGAATACCGGATGTCTCCCCCACAAATGTTTTTAAGAGCTCGCCGGTGTGGACATCCCATAGACAGATTGAATCATACTTACTCCAACTCCCGCTTGCAAGTATTTGTCCATCCGGACTGAAGACGACCGATGAGACGCCATCCGTAGTAGGTCCTTCAAGGATTGTTCTCTGCTGCCATCGGCTGACGTTCCATAACAGGATCGTGTTGTCGCGGGTTCCGCAGGCAAGCGTCTGTCCATCCGGAGAATACGCGATGGAACGAACTGAACTTCCAGGCGTGAAGGTTCGCAGGAGTTCTTGGGTCTCAATATCCCAAAAACGGAGGGCCCCGGCTAAGCTCACCAATGTACGTCCATCTGGCGAGTAGATCACGGACTCAACCACATCCGAGTAACCAGTGATCGTTTGCAACAGGTGTCCCGTGTCCACATCCCAAAAAAGCAACCCAAATGCACAGGAAGCTGCAAGTATCTGCCCATCCGGAGAATACCTCATGTCACCCACACTTCCACTCGGCGTTTTGAAGGCATGTAAAAGTTTGTGGGTGTTAGCGTCATAGAGTAGGATTGTCCCGTCATCGTTATCACAGCAGACATAAGTGCTTCCATCCGGGGAATAGTACAGCTTATAGAGTTTTGTACCCGCATTGACGGTTTTCAGAGGCTCTCCAGTGTCAGTATTCCACAATTGGATTGTTCCGTCGTAATTTGCAATCGCAAGCGTTTCACCATCTTTTGAAAAGTCGATAGAAGCAACCTCTTTTGTCCGATCGCTGAGGAGATGCAGAAATTCACCCGTCTGAGCGTTCCAAAGACAAACGTTCCCATCCAGACCTTGACTGGCAATCTTTTCCCCATCTGGAGAATATATCAAAGCATCAACAGAATTCGCGTGTGCTGCAAACGTTAGCAGAAGTTCACCTGTAGCGACATCCCAAAGGCGGATGACCTCGTCGGTACCGCCACTCGCAAGACGACTGCCATCAGGACTGAACGCTAACACTTTAACCGAACCCCTATGATCTGTGAGCGTCGCTTTTGATTCACCGGTGACACCATCCCATAAACGGATGTTCCCACTCGCACTTGCACTCGCAAGCGTTTTGCCATCGGGACTGAATACGATAGTATTAATCTCATCCGTGTGTCCTACAAGTATCGCCTTCGGGGCACCCGTGATACCATCCCATAAACGAACAGTATAGTCTTCCCAACGACATATACTCGCAAGCGTCTTGTTATCAGGACTAAAAATGACACGACTGACATAGTATGTATGCCCTGTGAGCAGGTCGAGTTCTTGACCACCCGCCCGGGTATCGTAGATCCAGATACCGATTGTACTCGCGACAGCAAGTTTCGTTCCATCCGAAGAGTATTCAAAATTAAACGGATAACCTTTCCCAAATCGCGCAATAGCACCTTCAGGAAGGTAACCTGGGATGTAATGTTGAGCAAAACTAACAGACAACCGCGGTAGGAGCATGAGAATTACCGGAACCGTGAGAAAAAAACGTTTTTCATAGAATTTTCCTTATCAAATAGATAAAGTAGTGCCGCGTCCATTTTCAAATTAAAGGTGGATCCGGTTCGTAGTAGGGCAATTCATTGCCCGTTTCGCATTTCGCAGTAAGACGATTCATTGACTATTTCCTGGTTCGTAGTAGGCCAACCTACCGCCCATTCAGAGATCACTTTGGCGGCGGCAATACATCAACCCAATGTCCATCAACTCTGTCATCTTCAACGAAGCCTACTTTCGACCACCTCTTCTGTCGCTGAAATCTGTGCCTTGCGGAGCATTTTGCCAAGCGGTATCGTTGAGTTCACCATCAATTATAGGGGGTACGCCTACCTTTACCGCGGGAAGTGCTTTAGCGTTTTGCTGTTTCATCGCAAGGGCGCCAGCGTCAAGTGCCTCGAAGATATCCTCGAGGTCTATTGAGCCTTTCTGGCGCAGAGCTTCACATCCTGTGATGAGGCATAAAATGAAAATGACGCTGAAAGAGAGGATTGCTTTCATAAGTTGTTCCTTTGTATGATAACAAAGTTTTCTGAAAACGCAAACAGAACGCGCTACTGATTAAGATTCAAGGTCGTTAAATCCCACAAGAGAACCGTGCCGTCATAACTCCCACTGGCAAGCACCTTGCCATCTGGGGAATAGGCAATACATCGAGCCTCCGACGTATGTCCGATGAAAATGTGCAAGTCTTCTCCGGTCCGCGCATCCCGGAGGTAAACCTTACTGTTGCTATTCCCACTGGCGAGCACACGACTATCGGCGGAATATGCAAGAGAAGTAACATCCGCGGAATGCAATATTGGCGGATACAGCAATTCCTCAGTTTCCACATCCCATACACGGATTGTATTATCCCGGTTTCCACTCGCCAGCATAGTGCCATCCGGCGAATAGACCACCGCTCTGACCCACTTTGTGTCTTCAGTAAGCGTTTTCAAGTGTTTGCCGCTGCGGATATCCCACAAACGGAGCGTATCGTCGTAACCGCCACTTGCGAGCGTACCACCATCCGGGGAAAAAGCAAGCGTGCCAGCATATCTCGTGTGCCCAACGAGCGTTTCTAACAAATCTCCAACGCGCAATTGTTCGCCGGTTCGGACCTCCCACAACCGGATAGGACCATCATGGGCACCACTGGCAAGCATACCACCATCCGACGAAATCGCTAAAGAAGTGGCGTGGGTTGTGTGACCTGCGAAACTTCCCATAAATCTGCCAGTTTGGACATCCCACAGGCGAACTTGCCTACCGAAAAAGTTTAAGCCACCCATACTGGCGATTGCCTTTCCGTCTGCCAAATATACGACTGAATCAAAATCCATATTGGGAACAGCGATAGTTTTGACGCGTTTTCCAGTCCGTGGTGCCCACAATTCAAGCTTATCTTCAACAGTACAAGCGAGCGTGTTGCCATCTGGTGAATACGCTATAGAAAGCACTCTTGGCGCATGTCCGGTGATGGTTTTTAAGAGTTCCCAAGTGCTACTATTCCAGAACCGAAGGGTACCGTCGTAACCTTCGCTGACAAGGGTACCACCATCCGGCGAATAGGCGGCAGTGCCAATGCGTCTTTGATAGGTCAGCGTTTTCAGGACGGTCCCAGTATTTACGTCCCAAAGGTGGAGTGTCCCACCACGACGCGGGTACCAGTCATGACTTGTGCTCGCGAGCGTCTTCCCATCAGGCGAGAATATGACAGAATGGATATAACGACGATGTGCTGTTAGGGTGTTTAGGCGTTCGCCTGTACCAACATCCCAGAGATAAACTGCGCTATCATTTCCACCAGATGCAAGGACACGCCCATCTGGAGAAAATGCAATCGTTTCGATCCGGGTGTCCTGTAAGACAATAGTTTTCAAAGATTCACCGGTAGAGGCATCCCATAACCGTATCGTGCCATCTGCATCACCACTTGCAAGCCGCTCGCCATTCGGAGCATAAGCCACGCAATAAACTGAGTCGCCATGTCCCCAAAGCGTTTTCAGGGGCTCGTTGGTGCGTAGGTCCCATAATTGGATCGTATTGTCATGGCTTGCACTGGCAAGCACTTCACTATTAGGACTAAATGCGACCGAAGACACAGTATCTGCGTGCTGGATGAGAGCACCTTTCTGTTCACCCGTCCGTGCGTCCCATAACAAAACAGTGTCGTCGCCACTCCCAGTGGCAAACATTTTTCCATCCGGACTAAAAGCCACCGAATAGACCTCACCTGTATGCCCCGTAAGCAGGTCAAGTGCTTCGCCGGTCTGTGCATCATAGATCCAGATGCCGATGGCAGTCGCTACAGCGAGTTTATTGCCATCCAGGAAATATTTTACGGCATTTATCTTGCCTTTCCCAAGTCGGATTTTCGCACCTGGTGGTAAACCCCAGTACATATACGCCTCAGCGAAAGCGTTTGCGAGAAAACCCAAGAACTGCAGAAAAATTAACAGCAACACGATGCCTAACAAACGCGTTATTCTCATAAAGGACCGTTTCATGGATATAGCACCTCAGCCGAAAAATGTGTAAACAGAGATGAAAATTGACAGAAACCGGTTCCTGATAACCGACAACTGATAACTGAAAACTAACGACTAATTAGCGTCTACGGTGTTACCTCCCAAAGAAGCATTGTGCCGTCCCTACCGCCACTCGTAAGCGTTTGACCATCTGGTGAAAACGCAATAGAATAGATATAACCTATATGTCCGGTGAGCGTTCGCAGGAGTTCACCCGAATGAGCATTCCAAAGATGGATAACTTTCCGATCTGTACTGGCAAGCGTGTTGCCATCTGGTGAATACACTGTAAGAAACGCGCCTGATGCTGGCATAATCGTTTTTAAAGGTTCACCTGTCTTGATGTCCCAGAGTCGTATTGTACCATCACCCTCGGTGCTCACAAGCATAAGTCCTGTCGGTGAAAACGCTACATGTCTAATCCTGTCTGCGGGACCATCAAGGATTTTGATAACCTCACCTGTCTTGATGTCCCAAAGTTGGATTGTACCATCATCACTCGCACTCGCAAGGATAAGACCTGTCGGTGAAAACGCCACGTGTTGAACACCATCTGTATGCCCCTCAAGGATTTTGTGCAAATCACCGGTATCAACATTCCACAGACGGATTGTCCTGTCGTAACTGCCACTCGCGAGGATGCTGCCGTCGCGATTAAAATCTAATGACGAAATACCCTCGGTGTGCCCAATCAAAGGGGTTTCATTGGGCGCATCCGTGTTCGCATCCAGTAACCACACGTTACCGCCAGAAGTTTCAAAGGCAAACGTCCCATTATCTGGAGAATAAGCAATAGAGAAAATTCCTTTTTTCAAATCCACAGTTTTTATCAGCCTACTTGTGTATGGCTCCCACAACTGAATGCCGCCCACACGCAAGCAGGCGAGTATACGGCCGTGCGATGCATACATTACATGAAAGATCCGTTCCCTATTGTGTCCAGTGATGGTACGCAAAGGCGTTTCAGTCGCCGAATTCCAAAAACGGATTGTCTCATCATCACTTGCGCTCGCAAACATTCCGCCATCCTTGGAGAACACTAAGGCTGTGATCCTGTCCGTATGCCCGATGAAACTTTTTAAGCGTTCACCGCTGCCAACGTTCCAGAATTCAATAGTGCTACCCGCCTCAAGATACGTGGCACCAGCGAGCACCTGTCCATCAGGACTAAACGTTACCGCTGTAACGTCACTCGCGTGTGTTATCAGCGTTGATTTGAGTTCCCCCGTACGGGTATCCCATAACCGTATTGTGCCATCACTGTTCCCACTCGCGAGTCTCTGGCTGTCTGGCGCGTATGCTATAGCATAGATACGATCCAGTGCCAATCCGGCATCTTCAAATTCCGGATCAAGAGTCATCAGAAATTCACCGGTTTTCGCAGCCCACAGATGAATTCTTCTATCCATGCCATAACTGGCAAGTGTTTCGCCATCCGGAGAATATACCACGCTATCAATCCGACCCGCGTGCCCCGCGACGGTTCGCAGCAGTTCACCGGTCCGGACATCCCAAAAATTAATGAATTCATCCGAGCCGCCGCTGGCGAGTGTTTCGCCATCCGGACTGAAGGCGACTGAATAAACACTATTCGTATGGCCTGTGAGCGTTGCCTTCGGTTCGCCCGTTCCAGCATCCCACAAACGGATTGTAGTGTCGGAACTCCCACTCGCAACCGTCCTACCATCCGGGCTGAAAGTAACACACCTAACGTAGTCCGTATGCCCTGTGAGCAGTCTGAGGGCTTCACCCATTCGCGCATCATAGATCCAAATGCCGATTGCGCTCGCCGCAGCAAGCCGCGTGTTATCCGGGGCGTAAGCAAGTTCATAAACCCCGCCTTTCCCGATGCGTGCCTTAGCACCTTCCGGCAAGTGTGCCTCCACATACGCTTGCGCGAATACATTTGAGAGACATAGCGCAGAAGCAGCAAGAAGTACTAAAACAGAAAACGCTGTTTTCATAAAAGAAGCCTCAATTTTAGGGAGAAGTTTGACAAGTTTGCGTTGAAAATGCAATCCAGACCAAGATAAGCACTAACTCACAGTAGGCACGTCTCCGCCCGAACTAACAGGATGAATTTAGTTAATTGGATATCAGTTTAGCTAACGGGAAGTATACCACATTTCCCACGTAATAACAAGGTTTCCTGAAAAAATGGAAACAGAACGCGTTACTGATTAAAAGATAATGCTGTTAGATCCCACAACAGAACCGTCCCATCGTAGCTGCTGCTCGCAAGCACCTTGCCATCTGGAGAATAGGCGATTCCATTGACTGAAGAGATATGCCCCGAGAGAGTTCTCAGAAGTTCGCCAGTGTGTGGATTCCACAACCCAACAGTTGCGTTAGCATTCGTACTCGCAAGGATTTTCCCATCCGGTGAATACGCTAAGGCATAAATCCCGTTTGTATCCGATGGCAAGGTGCTTAAGAGTTGTCCTGTGTGCGGATCCCACAAACGAATCGTCCCATTCCTCCAACTACCGCTGACTATCGTTGCTCCATCTGGTGAAAACGTTACTGAAAGGATACGATCTGTATGTCCGACGAGAATGCGTGCCAACCCACCCGTTTCCACGTTCCATAGATATACTTTGTTATCGCTACTACCACCAGCGATAAGATGACCATCTGGGGAATACGCAATAGCGGTAATTTCAGTTCTAACTTTGTTTTCAACAGCATCTCCTACAAGGGATTGCTTTATTTCTCCTGTTCTCACGTCAGCTAAAAAGATTGTGTTATTTCTCCTCGCGATTGCGAGCGTGCCACCATCCGGTGAATATTTTACGTGCGCGCGCGGATGTCCGCGCGGATGCCCCGCTCCCCGCCAACTTCTCAGATGTAAACCCGTACGCGCATCCCATAAATGGATGCCGGCGCGCCCGCCACTGGCGACGGTTACCGCATTGGGGGCAAACGCTACAGAATAGACAAGGTTCTCCTTATGGGAAGCTTTGTCAGGTATGAAGGTTTGCAGGTGTTGCCTTGTGTTCATATCCCACATTTGAACACCCTCACTTGCAGCACTTGCCAGCCTGACACCATCCGATGCGTATGCCACATTTCCGGGAAACCCTCTGTACCCTGTAAGCATCTTCAGCAGCTTACCGGTCCGTACATCCCAGAGACAAATCTCGCTCCATCCGACACTAACGAGTGTCTGTCCATCCGGCGAATACGCTACAGAGTGGACTCTTTCTGGGTGGTCCATGAGCGCATTCACGAATTCACCCGTCTGTGAGTTCCACATGAAGATACTGCCATCCCAACTCCCGCTTACGAGGGTCTGTCCATCTTTGCTGAACGCGACCGAATGCACAACCCATGTGTGCCCTCCAAGCGTTTGGCGCAATTCGCCGGTGTGCGTGTCCCACATCCAAGCTGCCTCGTTTCGACTTCCAATGGCAAGCACTTTGCCATCTGGAGAGTAGTCAAGACTATAAATCATGCCGATATCTTCTGTGACAGTCTGTAGGAGTTCACCCGTGTGGGCATTCCACAAGAGAAGTTTCTCGTCCATAGCGCCGCCACCACTTGCGAGTGTTTTACCGTCTGGACTGAAAGCCACGACATGGACATACCCTGTGTGCCCTGTCAAGGTCTTCAAGGGTTCACCACTCGGGACATCCCACAAACGAACCGTGCTATCGTAACTCACACTTGCCAGCGTTTTACCATCTGGGCTAAAAGCGAGAGAAGTAACCCCGTTCGTGTGTCCTGTCAAAGTGCGCTTATGTTGACCAGTGTGTACGTCCCACAAAAAGATCCTACCCGCATCGTCACCACTCGCAAACACGCTTCCATCCGGCGCAAATGCTATGCAAAAGATACGGTCCTTCTGTTCATTCAATAGCGCAAGTGCTTCGCCAGTATGCGCGTCATAGATCCAGATACCGATGGAACTCGCAACAGCAAACCGACTGCCATCTCGGAAATACCCGACATCGTTTATCCCCCCTTTCCCGAGACGCGCGAGAGCCCCTTCAGGCAATTTCCACTGTGTTGAATCTGCTGCAGAAACATCCGAAAGGAGTAGTATAGAGACAACAACAAGTAGAAAGAAAGTAGAAAAGTAGCTCATTTTCATAGGCACCCTCCCCTCAATGTTAAAGTAGTAGGCACGCTCCGTGTGCCGTCGTGAAAACAACAAATGTTCACATATACCCTACATATACACATTCACGGATGCACTTTAGGCGAGATTTTCGGAAAAACGAAGGAATCACACGCTACTGATTAGGAACCAAGGTCGTTAAATCCCACAGGAGCACTGTGCCATCGTAACTACTACTCACAAGCGTCTTACCATCCGGAGAGAACGCAAGATCAGTGACATACAGCGCATGACCAACAAAGGTGTGCACAGCCTCTCCTGTCTGTGAGTCCCAAAGGTAAACGCCAGCGTTCTGACTTCCACTTGCAATAAGGCTGCTATCCGGCGAAAACGCTAAAGCATTGACATCCCTAATATGCGGAATTGGCGGAAACCGTAATTCGCCAGTTGCCACATCCCACACCCTGATAGTTTCATCTTCTCCGCCACTGACAAAACGCGTGCCATCTCGAGAAAACGCAATGTCATAAACATAATCCGAATGTCCAATGAAGGTCTTTAAAAGTTCGCCGGTATTGAGATCCCATAACATAACTGTGTTGTCGGAACTTCCACTTGCCAATTGGCTACCATCTGGAGAAAACGCAATGGAATTCACAGAATTGGTATGTTCATTAAGAGTTCTTAACAGATCCCCAATAAGCAGTTGTTCACCAGTGCGAACTTCCCATAACCGAATGCTACCGTCGCGGCTCCCACTCGCAAGCATGCGACCATCTGGCGAAAAATCAACGGCGGTAGCCAGAGACGTGCCATCAGTGAAACTACCCATGAACCTACCGGTTTGGACATCCCACAAGTGAACGGGTTTTCTTGATATTCTTTTTCCGCCATTGGCGATCGTTTTTCCATCGGAAGAAAACACTACAGAATAAAAATAAGTGTGAAAACCACCAGTGAAGGTTTTGAGACGTTCTCCTGTGTAGGAATTCAGCAATCGGAGTTTAGGACCAGCACCATAGGCGAGTTTGTCACCACCTGGGGAATATGCGATTGAATCGATCCGAGACGTGTGTCCAGTGATGGTTTTTAAGAGTTCGCCGTTGGTACTACCCCAGAATCGGACCGTGCCATCGTAACTCCCACTGACAAGTGTTCTACCATCTGGTGAGTATGTAATGGTTGTGACAAAACTTTGATGGTGTAGTGTATTAAGAAGGGTGCCGGTGGTGATATCCCAAAGCCGAATGGTGTCATCATGGCTTGCACTTGCGAGCGTGCGCCCGTCGGTTGCAAAGGTAACAGCATTGATATACCCGTCATGACCGGTGAGGGTCTTTAAGCGTTCTCCTGTGGCAACATCATGGATGTATATCATACCTTCGTTTCCTGCATAGGCGACAATTTTGCCATTTGGGGAAAACGCCACAGTTTCCACCCAGACATCTGACACAAAAATCGTTTTCAGTCGTTCACCGGTAGAGACTTCCCAAAGCTGTAATGTACTATCTCTTGCTCCACTCGCAATCGCCTCGCCGTCTGGAGAGTATGCCACGCAGTACACTCCGCCTCCATGTCCTCTGAACGTTTTTAGCGGTTCGCCGGTGTGGACATCCCATAACTGGACCGTATTGTCGTAACTACCACTGGCGAGAATTTGTTCTTTAGGACTGAATGCAACTGAGTTCACACTACCGCCATGTCCAACGAGGATCGCTTGATTCTCCCCAGTCTGTGTATCCCACAACTCGATGCTGCCGTCGTTATTTCCCGTAGCAAATAGGTTGCCATCCGGACTAAAAGCCACAGATCTGACGTATGTAGCATGTGCGGGTAGCAGATCAATTTCTGCGCCTGTCTGTACATCATATATCCAGGTGCCAACAGTTGTTGCCACGGCGATTTTGTTACCATCTGGAAAATACTTAATATCAAATATTTTGCCTTTCCCGAAGCGTGTTTTAGCACCTGCCGGTAAACCCCAACGGGTATATTGCTCAGAGAAAGCATTTGGCATCAAATTCAAATGCGTTACAAAAAATAAAAACAACACCCAGCGCAACTGATTTATCACGGCTTTACCTCCCAAAAAATCATAGTGCTATCCTCACCACTACTCACAAACGTCTTACCATCTGGCGAGAACGCTATAGTATAGACATATCCTATATGTCCCCTAAGCGTTCGCTGGAGCTCACCGGTCTCTACATTCCAGAGATGAATCTCTCCCAAATGCGAACTTGCGATTGTCTGTCCATCAGGCGAAAACGCTATAGAAAAAATATTTTTTTCAGGCGCGAGCGTTTTTAAATGTTTGCCTGTCTTTACGTCCCAAAATCGGAGAGTCTCATCACTACTTGCGCTCACAACCGTTTTCCCAGAGGATGAGAATGCCACCTTTTTCACCTGCTTGTCATGGGCCACAACGGTGTTTAAGGTTTCTCCGGTTTTTACGTCCCAGAATCGGAGTTCACCATCACGACTCCCACTCACAAGAATCTCCCCAGAAGGCGAAAACGCCAAATCTATAACCACGGTCGCATGTCCCATAAGCGTCCCCTTCAAATCGCCTGTGCTAACATCCCACAAGTGGATAACCGTATCATTACGATCATGGCTACAACTTGCAAGGGTCCTGCCATCTGAACTGAAAGCTAACGACGCAATTTGGGCTGCATGCGCCTCCGGGATCGTGTAATTTTGTTCACCATTACCCGCATCAAGGATACCCAAAGTACCTGCACTATTCCCATAAGCGAACGTCACATTATCCGGAGAATAGGCGATACAACTGATCCACCATTGTCGTCCGATATTGATAGTTTCTATCAGATTAACTGTGTCTGGATCCAATAACTGAATGCCTCTTCTGCTACGCAACAAGCAGGCAAGTATTCTACCGTGTGAAGCATACACTAAAGCACTTGCCCCCATTTCAATATGGTCAGTGATGTGGACAGAAGTCTCGGTCGCACGCTCCCAAAAACGGAGCGTATTATCAGCACTATAACTCACTAACGTTCCGCCATCCGGAGAAAACGCTACAGATCTAACCCGATCTGAATGACCTCTAAAGGTTTTCACACGTTTACCGGTAGTGAGATCCCACAACTGAAGGACCTCCGTACTCTCAGAATGCGCACCCCCCGTAGCGAATGTGTGTCCATCAGGACTAAATGCTACCGAATAGACCCCACCCGGATGTGCAATGAAGGTTGATCTCACTTGTGCAGTGTTAATATCCCACACACGGATATTACCGTGTCTACCTCCTGTTACGATTGTTCTGCTATCCGGAGAGAATGCCATGGCGGCGTAGATCCACCCTGAACCACGCGTGTCCAATTCAGGGTCAAGTTCAAGTGTCTTTACGAATTCACCGGTCCCTGCAGCCCAGATATTAATTTTTTTATCAAGACCATAACTTGCAAGTTTTTTGCCATCCGGAGCATACATCACGCCAGCAACTCTACCAATATGGCCAGCAATAGTTCGGAGCAGCGCGCCAGTTTTCACATCCCAAAACCGAATAAACTCGTCTCTGCCGCCACTCGCAAGCGTCCGACCATCAGGACTGAACGCTACGGAATAAACCCTTCCCTCATGGCCTGTTAGCGTTTTTTGCATCTGACCTGTGCGGAGATCCCACACTTTTATTGTCTGATCGTAACTACTGCTTGCAAGCGTCCGACCATCCGGACTGAAAGCCACTGAAGAAACAGCGGATGTGTGCCCTATCAGTAGATCCAGTTCTTGACCGGTGTGGGCATCATAGATCCAGATGCCTATAGAACTCGCTACAGCAAGTTTCGTGCTGTCAGGAGCGAATGCAATAGCATACACATATCCCTTTCCGACGCGGGCTTTTGCCCCTTCGGGTAAGTAACCTTTTATGTGTTCTTGCGGGAAAGCGTTTGGTAAATAGAGCGAAGTAGAAACAAGGAGAAGTAAAGCAAACACTGCTTTCATGAACAAACCTCCAGTTTATGCGAAATTTTGTTTTCGACGCATGGAAATCGCAACGCAAACGGGATTATAGTCCGGTTGAAATATGAAATGGGAGAGCCAAGAACAGACCTCGGCAGGATTGAGAAGTAAAATCCTTTATCAATACTATCTCAGCCTATAGACACAAAGAATTAAGCGACAACAAACCGTGATAAACACAAAGTGGACGCGCAAATACTTTAGCAGAAACACAACAAGAGATTTTCAGAAAACTTGTAGATAGTCTGTAACTACAATAAATGTGAATATATTTTTGGATTTTACTAACAGTGATAAAATTCGGCAGGCGTGCATCGGGAAGCTTCCTACCACACGGGAAAAAGGAGGTTCATGATTTCTGTTTGTACCTACATCTAACATCAGGCACCTAAAAATCAAATTGGGTGAACCACTCTCGGTTAATTCAATATCTGATTTTTCCAACAATTACATGATAAACCATATCCCTATTCGCGCCGTAACAATACCAAGAATCGCACCGGCGAGAACATCTGTCGGGTAGTGGACACCGAGATATACGCGGGCAATGCCGACTGTAGCTGCCCAGAGAAACGCAGGGATTCGTAAAATTGGAAAGAAACTTGCCAAAAGCGTCATCATCAGAAAAGCTGAAGCAGTGTGTCCCGAAGGGAAACTGAATTGATCCGGTGGACGGACTCGAAATTGGACATCTACAATCCGTTCACACGGGCGGTCACGTTTCATCGACTGTTTAATCAGGTGATATAACAGTCTTTCGAGCGAGAACGCTATGACCATTGACAAAAGAAATGGCTTGCTAATAGCAGGACTGAATGTTAGGTATACATAGAGCACTAAAAACGGGTAGAACCATCCGTTAGCACTCCACGAGATCAAACGAAATAAACGGTCAAGGAGGATGCGTTCGTTACCCCAACCAAAAATGCGATCAAACAGCAACCTATCCCATCGAGTTAAATTATTTGTGAATTGTCTTAGCATAGTTTATTAAGGTAAGCAGGTAGAAGTATAAAACCGACCCACTCTATTTCCTTTTTGCGGCGTACTCGCCCAAATGCGACCTGCATTCTTCTCTTTGACTTACGCCGTCCATTTAAAGTAGGGAACAGCGAGGGGTTTCCTCTACCAGCAACGCAATAGATATTATACCACACATACAAGCAAAGGTCAAATCTTTTTCTTTCTTAGGACTTACGAAGTCTTTGGGCGCACATAATCAGCAAGATCCCTGAGCGAGATGACGTTGTAATCGTTTTCAGCAAGGTACGCCATATACGCTTCAAATTGCTCTGGGTCTGTATGAACCCATGGATGCTCCAGATCTGGCACCCCGTGGAATGTCAGGATCGCTATATTCCCATCCGTTGCTTGGCTAAGCGCCCACGTGAAATCATCGAAGTGCCAGTGCGGACCCGCGGCACCTGTCGTCGGAATTAAAAGTGGATGGTGCTGTGTGGGGTTATAAGCCGGGCCGCGTCCACCTTCGCCGTCGTACGGAAATTCTGGAGCAACGCCGCGCCTCGCAAAGTCGAAACCGTGTGCAGCAACCACCGCAACAGCCGCTTCACCATGGCTATAACCGGGGTAACAGAACGTTGTCGGTTGTGCAATGCCGTGAGCCTTGCACCGGGCATCAATATGTTCAAGATCCGCACGCAGTTCCCCCGCGGGCTGTTGCGTAACATTTCGATGGTGCCGGGTATGGTTGCCGATCTCGAAACCCGCATCGTGTAAGCCACGCACCTCTTCCCATGTCATATACGCTTCTTTATTCGTCAGGAAGTTTAACCCTTCGGTAATGTAGAAGGTCGCTCCGAATCCATAAGATTTAAGGAGCGGACCGACAAAAGTTGCCTGCGATTTGCAGCCGTCATCAAAGGTAAGCACGACAAGTTTATCAGGGATTTCCTTGGGCAAAACGTTTTCCATACTTCATTTATTAATCCATTGTTTGTTTAAAAAGTTCGAGGCTATACTGCATTGCCAGATTATTATAGCCGCAAACTGCTGCTTAAATCAAGAGAAAAGTGAATGTTGATCAGAGCCATTCAGTTCTCGGTTTTTCGCCCAATTTTGGACCCCCAGACCCGGTAGGGGCGGTTTGCAACCGCACCGGATCCTGGAAAAGGACAAGAAACTCTATAATTTCTTAAAACTGAATGACTC
>CAZQIP010000322.1:0-9296 GCA_964593655.1 uncultured bacterium
GCATCTGATGCTATTGTTGTCGGTTTCAACGTTCATCCTACAACCGAAGCCGTGCAAGCTAAAGAAACTGAGGGAATTGATGTTCGGACATACAATGTTATTTATGAACTCATTTCCTATATACGCTCGGCGATGGAAGGCTTACTTGATCCTGAAGTCCGAGAAATCGTTATCGGGCGAGCAGAAGTTCGCGAATTGTTTAAGGTACCGCGACTCGGTTTAGTGGCTGGCAGCTACGTCAATTGGGGACGCATCTCTTACAACCAACCGCTTCGTATCCTTCGCGATAATCGCTTGATTCATGAAGGCAAAGTCAATTCGCTGCGTCGGTTCAAAGATAATGTGAACGAGGTCCAAGCGAACTATGAATGTGGCATAGGCATAGAGACATTTGATGACCTACAAGTCGGTGATGTTCTCGAATGTTATGTCCATGAGCAAGTCGCGCGTTCCCTTTCGTAGAATAAACACTTTACACAAACAGCACCTACTGCTACAATTAATTGACACGTTTTATGCATATCGGTGTTTGTAAAATCCGGCTACGCATCCCCGATAGCCAATCGTTGAAAGCGAAGCGCCGGGTTATCAAAAGTCTTGTTGATAGACTCAAAAATCGCTTCAATATCGCTATCGCGGAAGTTGAAGCATTAGATGCACATCAGGTCGCGGTATTAGCCACTGTTTCTGTTTCCAACGATGTAGCGCATCTCAATAAACTTATCTCGCATGTTATCACTTTTGTTGAGAAAAATGTAGACGCTGAATTAGTAGATTACGAAACAGAATTTTTCTTCTAACGAAACTCGCAAATCAAAACTTATTCTGAAAGATAGGGACAACATGGCTGATAGTAGAAGGCAAGATCGGGTCGGTGCCCTCATTCAACGAGAATTGAGTGAGATTATCCAACGTTCTGTCAAGGACCCGCGCGTCGCATTTTGTACTGTCACACAGGCAGAAGTGTCGCCGGACCTGAAGTATGTGGATGTCAAAGTCAGTGTTATCGGGGACGAGGTACAGAAAGATAAAACGCTCGCTGGGCTGAAAAGTGCAGCAGGGTTTCTCAGGCGAGAAATCGGAAACCGACTCACGCTCCGGTATTCCCCGGAACTCAGGTTTGCTATTGATGAGTCCGCTGACTACCTCTTCAAAATAGATGACCTCCTCAAGTCTGTTACCTCAGAAGACGAGGCACCCGAAAACCACACAGCAGACCTTCCATGAACACCTTACAGATAGCGGATATGCAGAACTACGGCGCACTCCTTAACCTATTCAATCGCTACCACGACTTCGCACTCTCAACGCACATTCACCCGGATGGCGACGCAATCGGTTCCGAATTAGGTCTCTACCGCTTTCTCACGAGGCTCGGAAAATCCGTTAAAATGTTTAATACCGATGCTGTCCCCAGAAACTATAAATTTCTGCCCGGCTGGGAGCGCATTGAGGATATACATACGCTCAGCACATATCAGCCGGAGGTGCTAATCGTATTAGACGCAAGCACCCTCGAACGCATTGGAAAAACGCTTGCCAAGTCCTTGCTGCCGACACACAAACTCGTTAACATTGACCATCACGCCACAGCGGAGGCGTTCGGGGACATCAATCTCATTATGCCTTCGGCTTCTTCTACGTCAGAGATTGTCTATAAACTTATTAAGTTTCACCAGACACCGATAGATAAATCGTGTGCACTCTGTCTTTATACCGGACTCATGTTTGACACCGGCTGCTTTCGCTACAGCAATACGACGGCTGAAACACATCGCATCGCTGCAGAATTAATTGAGGTAGGCGAATTTGCACCAGATGAAGTCTACCGGAATGTTTATGAGCAACTCCCCGTCGCTAAGATTCGTCTCTCCAGTGAAATTCTCCGGACGTTACAGGTAACCGATGATGGAAAGATCGCGTCAGTGTACGCGACACAAGAGATGTTCCGAAAAACCAGAGCGACTCCTGACGCAGTAGAAGGCATCGTGAATCAGATTCAAGCAATAGCCGGCGTGGAGGTAGCACTCTGTGTATCTGAGATGACCGATCGAACCGCAAAAGTGAGCCTGCGGAGCCAAGGACACGTTGATGTCAGTCAACTTGCTGCTGAATTTGAGGGCGGCGGACATGCACGCGCCGCAGGTTGCAGAGTTGTCATGCCCTACCTTTCCGCTATTAATACACTTGTTCAAACTGCACAACGCTACATTGATCAGAGTGCTTTGGAACATGGTGATTGCCAGAAGGATTGAGCAACGTGGAAAACGCTAAGAATAGGAGCGATCTGCAAGCCGTGCCTACAACTTGTCGGTTGGATGACATAGGCGGATTCAACAGAAGCGCAGCAGTTACTTTTGGCGTGTTTGATGGGATTCATATTGGACATCAAGCGGTTATCAATTCCCTTCTTGAACGCGCCGCACAACATCAGTTGATGAGTGTTTTGGTCGGTTTTTATCCACATCCGCTGGCGTTTCTTGCCCCAGAACGGTGTCCACCCCTCCTGACTCCCCTTTCCAAACGCGTCGAAATTCTTCGACAACTGGGTATTGATAAAGTTATCATGCTCAGTTTTGATGCACAAATAGCAGCAATGTCTCCCAAATCATTTGTGGAACAGGTCCTCTTAGAAAAATGCCGAGCCAGACATGTTGTCGTTGGGTATGCCTGTCAATTCGGGAAAAATCGCGCCGGCAATGCCCAACGGTTAGCGGAGCTCAGTGAAGCTTATCCTTTTGATGTCACCATTGTTCCGCCGACAGAGATAAATGGGGCACCCGTCCATAGCACCCGGATCCGAGAAGCTCTTGCCCACGGGGACCTTCATTGCAGTTCACAACTCCTCGGACGCCCCTATGCCTTACTCGGTCAGGTCGTTCACGGTGATGGGCGCGGCAAAGAGATCGGTTTTCCAACGGCCAATATAGATACGCAGCATCAAGTCTGTCCCCCGAATGGTGTTTACGCCATCCACGCAAAGTTAGAAGAACGATCGCTCGACGGTGTGTTGAACATCGGGGTGCGCCCTACATTTAACGGGACAACTGTTCAAGTGGAATGTCATTTCTTTAACTTTGATGAAACGATCTACGGCAAACCTGTAGAAATAGTTTTGGTAGAGCAAATTAGGCGTGAACGGAAATTTCCGAATCCTGAGATGCTCATTCAACAAATACGACGCGACATTGCTGATGCAGCAAGGATTCTTGACGAGTCTAACTATGCACATAGAGGTGCTAATTAAAGGCGGAAGTTCCTTGGAAATATGAGTTTAATTTGAATTTACGACGAATTTGTGGTATTATATTATGTATGAAATAAAATAAAGATGGGAGCAATTCTCCGAACACAACTCAGTGTTTCATTTCGTATGAGATCGGACAGGCATTGATGCCTCAGAATGTTCTTTTATTCATGATTTTCGGTGAAACTTGCAAATTCCCAAAACTTGCTGTAAGTATAAAGGAGGTGAATGCAATTGGCAATTGGTGCACCAGAGAAGAAAGAACTCATTCAAAAGTACCAGATACACCCACAGGACACCGGTTCCCCGGAGGCACAAGTGGCAATTTTGACTGCGCGTATTCGACAGTTGACTGAGCATTTTCAGACACATCGCAAGGATTATCATTCGCGCCATGGACTTTTCCGCTTAGTTGGTAAACAGCGCCGCTTGTTGCGATATCTTTATAAGAAGGACGTTACGCGCTATTACCGTTTAATTAATGAACTCGAAATTCGGGACACTATCGGATTGAAGACAAATTAAGTTATTATAAGTGCTAAACGCGTTAATATATTGGCATAGGCGAGCACAGAGTCAGTGCTATCAGGTAGTAATAACGGTCGAAGAAGTCTCGTGGACGCGACACTCTCTAACACTTAAAAACTGGAGTTAGCATCGTCAAATTGGCAATATGTTTCTTGAGTAAGGACTGTCCTTGAACGCTATCTTTACTGTCCCTACTTGGTAGCACGACGAAAAATTGGAAATACAGGAGTAGTATATAGAATGAAAGTTGAAATGCAACTGGGGAGCGAGAAGTTATCAATTGAAACCGGAAAAATTGCGAAACAAGCAGACGGTGCCGTCTGGGTACAATACGGTGGAACGGTTGTCTTGGTCACGGTGGTAGCCGATGATAGCGAGCATGACCTCGATTTCTTTCCGTTAACAGTAGATTACCGTGAAAGGGCTTACGCCACTGGGCGTATACCCACAGTTTATGGTAGACGTGAACCACGTCCCGGAACCTCGGAACAGTTGGTAGCGCGCTTAATAGATCACTGCATCCGACCCCTTTTTCCAAAGGACTTTAAGGCCGAGGTGCAAATCTTATGTAACGTGTTTTCATCTGATGGTGTTCATCCCGCGGATGTACCCGCACTCATTGGCACTTCTGCCGCATTATCTATTTCCGATATACCCTTTAATGGTCCTGTCGCCGCAGTCACCGTCGGAAAAATCGAAAACGAATTAATCATTAACCCAACTTATGAGGAATTGCACACCTCCGATATGGAGTTGTTTGTCAGTGGAAAGGTGGACGCTGTCATGTCTGTCGAAGGCGGCGGACATGAAATCCCTGAAGACGAAGTCATTGACACAATTATCACCGCACATGACCAGATAAAAGAGGTCATTAAACTCCAAGAGGGATTGGCAGCAGGATGCAGTAATATTAAACGAGACTATACATCCAAAAGCGTTGAATCAAACCTCTCTGACCGCGTCCGAAATCTCGCAACATCACGGATTCGGGAATCTATCGGGATGGCGGACAAGAAATCGCGTGAGGATTATCTCGAACAAGTACAGGAAGATGTGCTCTCGGAAATCCTTGAGGAGACGACAGAGGATGTTGATCCAAATGCAACAAAAGATACGATCTCTATCTTGAGTGACATTGAAAAAGAAGAGATGCGGCAGGCAATTCTTACGGAAGGTAAACGTGTCGATGGACGCGGCTTAACTGACATTCGCTCCATCTCAGGCGAAGTCGCACTGCTCCCACATACGCACGGCTCCGCGCTCTTTACGAGAGGGCAGACACAGGCACTCTGTGTAACGACGCTCGGCACCTCCGGTGATGAAGATGTCCAACGCGGACTTGATGGTGAAGCAAGGCGTGCTTTCTTTCTACACTATAACTTCCCACCATTCAGTACCGGCGAAGTCAAACGAATGATGGGACCAGGGCGTCGAGAGATCGGGCACGGTGCCCTCGCAGAAAAAGCACTTGAACCGGTCATTCCAAATAAAGAAGAATTTCACTATACCATCCGCATCGTTTCGGAAATTTTAGAATCTAATGCTTCATCTTCTATGGCAACTGTCTGTGGAGCTACGCTCGCACTATTGGATGCAGGCGTGCCACTTAAAAGACCCGTCGCAGGAATAGGTGTCGGGCTTATTAAGGAAGGTGAACAGGAAGCCATACTCACCGATATGCTCGGTACCGAGGACTTCCTCGGCGACATGGACTTTAAAGTCGCTGGGACCAGTGAAGGTGTTACCGCTGTACAGATGGACATCAAGATTGATGGGGTCACGCCTGAATTGATGCGCCGCGCGATTCATCAGGCAAAAGAAGCACGTCTCGCAGTCATTGAACAGATGAACGCCGTTATCCCCCAACCACGGGCTGAGCTTTCACCGTATGCCCCCCGGATTTACTCCCTCCAAATCGCAACGCAGAAGATTAAAGACCTCATCGGACCTCGCGGTAAAACCGTGCAAGGTATCCAAGAGGAAACAAGCACAACCATCAATATTGAAGATGATGGGACTGTTGAAATCGCCGCAACGAGCGCAGAAGATGTCAAACGTGCTGAGGAGAAAATCCGAGCAATTACGGCTATGCCTGAAATCGGCAAGGAGTACACCGGTAAAGTCGTACGCACCGCTTCTTTCGGAGCCTTTGTAGAGATCCTGCCCGGCAAAGATGGACTCGTCCATATCTCACAGATGGGAGATGGGTACGTCCGGCGGGCAGAGGATGTCATGCAGGTCGGTGACGAAGTCACCGTCCGTATCCTCACGATTGACGATCAAGACCGCGTCGATCTCGCACTTGTTGCCGCCCGCGGGGTACCGGTTGAAGAACTCAATATTGAATCCAGTGAGGAGCGCGAACCCTCATCGGATTGGAATCCTCCCAGAGACACTCGCGATAGTGGGCGGTCTAACTATCGGGATAATCGAGATTCGCGGGACTACCGCGATCGGCGCGGAAACGACAACCGCGATCGGCGCGGCGGCAACCGGTATGACCAACGCGATAATTCTCGCGACTTCCGTGATCGCCGCTCACCACGTATTCCAAAAGGGCGTTCTCGATAGTAGCCTGCGAAGCACCGCACAACGTTGCAGTTTAAAAACCAATCTAAGAAACATATAGGGTAAAGGATAAGTCCTTTGCCCTATTTTAATCCAAGTTGCTACTAACGGATTTTGAGCGTTTCAACACAGTTTTCAGACGCTTTCCCTACCCCAGATGAAGTTTAATAAGATATTTGGGTAATTCTATGTTCCTCCAAACCCGGTAGGTGCGGTTTGCAACCGCACCGGACTTCTACAAGAAATTACCGATTAAATTCTTAATCTTCATCTATGGTGAGTTTCTGAAGATGCTGACGTAATCACGCTACAGTTGGTGTCATTGTCCAGGCATCCAAACTATTTAAAAGTGCCTCGCCACCGCGCGCGAAAATTGAGACTCCCAAACTATCCGCGCGTGTCGGATAGATACGCTGCGTTAAGCATAACCGACTGTTGGCAAAAACTTCCAGCACCGAGCGATCTAAGAAGATATGGAGTTTCAGGGGTTCCCCGTCAACCCGTTTGAAGGGGGCTACCTGCGAATGCGTCCAACGTTCTCCGCCATCTTCGTCTCGCGGTGTGAGCCGTGGATACTTTACTTCGTCATCTAAAGTCGATTTCGTGAGATCAATTGTGAGCGTCTCGGTGGTCAATGAACAAACAATAGCCGTTTCCTCTGCTCCGTCCGGTGATCTACGCACCTTCACGCCGAACGCTGTTGCCTCGCGTGGCTCGATTTCCACCTTGAGTTCAAGACAATCGCCATACACCGCCGCAATATTGAGTTCCATATCAGTCTTAATCTGAGTGGCTTCTTGGTGATAGTGATTGACGCGGAGTTTTTCGAGTTCCGGTGCAGGTTCAATGCAAAGACTACCATCTTCATTTAACGATAACAGCCGCGGCAGCGTCATCACGGAAGCCCAACCGTACTTCTCCCAAGGGCGCGCTTCACGGATCCAACCGAAGAAGATACGTCGCCCTTTATCATCAAGAAGCGTTTCAGGGCCAGAGAGTTGTCCGCCTTGCCAGTTCATACGTCCGTGTGTTTCAGGGTAAAACTGTTCGTCTTCATAACGTCCCAAGTAGTAATGCGCCATACCGTACGGACGATGTCCGTGCATCAGGAGCATATATTTGTCACCGAGTGGAAAGAAATCGGGGCAGGCGCAATCCTCAACTTCATCTGTCCAGCGGCGCGAGGATTTATAGAATGGACCCCGGTATTCCCAATGAATACAATCGTCGGAACGGAAAAGGCTGGTCGCATCACCTTCGTATCCGGGTCGGTTATTTTTGTTCCCTATGAGTGCATAATAGGTGCCGTTTTCATACCAAGCACACGGATCGAAAACGTAGTACTCTTGCGGTTCATCTGGTATCGGGATGACTGGGTTCGCGGGCGAAGGTGTCCACTGAATCAAATCATCATCGTCGCTGGTAGCAATACAAGTCCCCTGATTCGGTACGTGATAAATGAGTGTCGGAACTGGCGCGCCTTCAATAGCGTCACCACTGTATATCCCGCGTGGCATTGAGCCATCAGTAGCGGGTTTTATCGCAGCGGGGTGGTGTATCCAATGCACCAAATCGCAGCTGGAGGAGTGATCGAGCACGGGCAGCCATTCATCTGCGTTTGGGTTCGGCATCCGTCCAAGATAGAAGACGTGATAGCGTCCATTCCAAAAAATGGTGCAGTTTGCATCATTGAAAAACCCATCAGGTGGAAGCAGATGATACCGTGGACGATGCGGGTCCGCTGAAAGCAACTCTCGCAATTCACGAGCGTTTCCAATATATTCTTGGAGGTTTTCGATTGTCGTTTCTGGATTCATTCTGTTTCGCCTTCTCTACACATTTTTCTGGTTTCAAGCATTTTCAAACACAGCGTACAGTGTCAAAGTATAGCATGTTATGGAAGCACCCGCAAGAAAAATCCGGTCGCGCCGCATCTATTTTGAAGCGTCCGCGAAAAGTTTTTCTTGAGGTTTTTTATGCCGTTTGCTATACTGCCGATGATTGGTTTCAGTATTGCTTAGTTGGATGGTTTTGCTCGCTTTCAGTGGCGTTGTTGCCCTTCACTCAGCCAGATGAATCCTAACAAAGGGGTTTAAAAAGATGATACACGCTATTAAATGTGCCTTGATTCTAACGATACTCGCTTTTGTGACGCTTAATGCGTCGGGGGAAATCTTGTTGCAGGAAGATTTTGAGGGTGAATTGGATTTAACGACCAAATGGCAGACAAACACGCCGAAATTTGTCTACCCAAAGGATGGCATTCTCTATTTGGACCAGGGAAAATCTGGCGGAGACTACGTAAGTCTTCGGTCTCCACAGCACTTCAATGATGTCATCATCTATTACGAATGGTTCATCATAGAGTGGAGCGGACAAGGCGACGGTGGCGGCGCTTTAAGGCAGACACCACTTGGCTCCTATTGGATGCGCTGGTGGGGACGCAGCAATGTTAAAGTGACAACGAATAAGGATGGACCTGTTAACGCTTGGCAACCCTTTCCAGTCAAAGGCGGACAAGCGCAGGCGAACTACGCTCAAGGATCAGACCATTTCATATTGAAAGCGGCGTTGATGACGCAGGAAAAACGTGTCACCGTACATATATGGGATGTCACTGAGAAAGAACCGATACAGGTCGCCGAGTGGGAAATTAAGGACAATACTTACAAGTCGGGAAACATCAGTTTTGACTGCTGGAAATTCGGTATTTATGGCGTTGATAATGTTATTGTTGCCACGCCTGAGCATGAAGCAGAGATCTTCGCGGACAACTTTGATCCGCACGGACTTGCTGTTCAATCCGAGGGCAAACTCGCGACTGTGTGGGGACATCTAAAAATTGAATGATTGGTAAACAGAAAGGAATTTAGCATGACAAAATGCGCACTTATCAGCGGTAGAGGTATGGGGATGATGCACGGCGGAAACTTCCACGCCCATCCAGATGGGG
>CAZQIP010000323.1:0-26820 GCA_964593655.1 uncultured bacterium
CTCCTTACATGTTTTGTGAAATCGGTTCACAAACCGTTGCTGTAAGGAGGTATTTTATCATAAACCTACTAAGTTTCTCACACTTTTAACAACAAAAACCTTTCACCACAAACCTTCAGAAAAAAATGGGGGCAAGTGACCAATATTTTCTGTCTTGAGACAAAATCGAAAATCTGTTAGAATGCGATCTTAAGGCGAAAAAAGTCTACTTTTTGCTTTTTGTATAATGTCAGATTGTTTTAACTTTTCAACAATTACACTCTGTTTACTTGTCCGCGTGGCATTTTCGCACGCGGATCTAATGGACGGGCTTGTTTTATACATGCTGCTTGATGAAGGCTCCAGCACTGCAACGGCAGACTTCTCGGCAAACGAAGCATTAAAATCCCAAAGGTCTGTGGCGAAAGGCACAAATTTTCGGTGCAAATTATAGAAATGGAGGTTTCTGATGAAAAAGTTGTTATTTTGGTTAACTGTCTGCGCTGTCTTCGCGCTTTCAGTGAATGTTGACGCGATTCGGAATGACCCGGACCTGATAGTCTATTATTCCTTTGACAAAAATGAAAAAGCGGTCACGGACGACAGTGGTAACGGGTTTGACGGTGAAATCTCAGGGGCAGAGTGGCGTAAAGAGGGGAAACTCGGCGGAGCGATGGAGTTTGACGGTGGAAGTGCTATCAAAACTCCACAAGACATCCCTGGGCTTACTGAGGTTGAGTTGACGGAGATGACTGTAGCGCATTGGGTAATGCTTAGTGCAAGCACCGGTGAGACACAACAAGTTTGGGAATCACTGAATGCAGCGGGCGCGTGGCCCGCCGAAACCTTCATTGAAGGTACTGCGGCTATGGTGTTTTATATCTACGATACTAAAAACACGGCGCATCAGACAAATATTCCAGAACTCCCGCTGAAAAAATGGGTGCATATCGCTGGCACGTATGATGGCAAAGTCCAGAAATCCTATTTTAACGGCAAAGTTGTAGCAGAAGAAGCATGGAGCGGAAAGTTTACGATCTTCAATGCCCCGACGGGTGCTATTGTCCTGGGTAAGGACAACGAAGCAGATATTCAACATCTCAATGGATTTATTGATGAGTTTGCGTTTTATACGCGCGCATTAAGTGAGGATGAAATTAAGGCTGATATGAATAACGGTGTTTTATTCGCCGTCGATCCCGCGGACAAATTGAGCACGACATGGGCAAACATCAAGGCTGAGTATTAGCCAAAAAAGACGATGACAGGTTTCCAATCGTCGCCAAGTTTGTATAATACCGTGATACAAACAGAAACCCAATTAGAATCACATCTATCCGAACCGGCGGCAGAGGTTGTCGGGGTAATTGCTGCGTTGGAAGGGGATATCCTTATCCTCGGTGTTGGCGGGAAGATGGGGCCAACACTCGCCAAACAGGCGAAACGCGCGATTGATGTCGCGGGCGTATCCAAAAAGGTGATCGGTGTCTCCCGGTTCTCAACACCTGGTGTACGTGAAACCTTGCACGAAACCGGTGTTGAAACAATCGTTGCGGATCTCCTCTCGGAAGACTGCTTGCAAAACCTACCTGATACCCAAAATGTGATTTTGATGGCGGGTAGGAAGTTCGGTTCTGCCGATAATGAGAATCTGACTTGGGCGATGAACAGTTATATGCCGGGACGCGTAGCAGAAAAGTTTCACGCTTCTCGGTTAGTTGTGTTTTCAACGGGGAATGTCTATCCACTGACTCCGGTTTCCGGCGGGGGCGCGACTGAAAGTTCACCCGTTGCGCCGATGGGTGAATATGCGCAATCCTGTTTGAGTCGTGAACGGATATGTTCCTATTTTTCATTACAATTCGGTACACCGATGGCGATCCTGCGACTCAACTACGCCATAGACCTCCGTTACGGGATATTGTTGGACATCGCTGAAAAAGTTTATGCCGAAGAAGTAATTTCCCTTAAGATGGGCAACGTAAATGTAATATGGCAAGGTGATGCGAACGCAGTAGCACTGCGCGCTTTCGCACACTGCCAAAGTCCACCATTAGTTCTGAATGTGACGGGACCGGAAACCGTTTCTATCCGGTACCTTGCGTCGTGTTTCGGCACGCTTTTCAACAAGCTGCCGCGCTTTGAGGCTGAAGAGGCCTCAACAGCACTGCTGAGCAACGCTGCTCAATGTCATCAGCTGTTTGGATACCCTCGTGTCTCTTTAGGGCAAATGATTGAATGGGTGGCAAAGTGGGTTCAGATAGGGGGCACAACGCTTCACAAACCGACCCATTTTGAGGTGCGTGACGGAAAATTTTGATAGTTTTGAAAAAAATAGACAAAAAATGCGAATTCTGTTAGTATGTCAGAGTAGTTTTTATCTAATGTTTTCCATTGTCGTCGGTAGTGCTTTGTGCCAACCACAGCCGCCAGTGCCTATTGCATTTGCGTCGGACGTGGGCGGCGATTGGGAAATCTACCTGACAGACACTACTGGAAAACGACCTGTAAATCTCACGCGCAACCCTGCACCGGATTATTATCCGACGTGGTCACCTGACGGTACTCAGATCGCTTTTTTTTCACGTCGAGACGGGAATCATGAGGTTTATATGATGCAAGCGGATGGCACGCGTCAGGAACGTCTAACGCATCATCCAGCAACAGATAAAGCACCGGCTTGGTCGCCTGATGGCACGCGCCTCGCCTTTACATCAAATCGAGGTGGGCATTTCGACATCTATCTGCTTCATCTCAATAATGACGAGGTCGAGCATCTCACCGAAAACCCATTTGAAGATGAGGCACCGGCTTGGTCACCTGATGGAAACAGGCTTGTTTTCCATTCAAAGCGGGAACTCAACTGGGATATATACGTCGTTAATGTCAAGAGCGGCATCGAACAACGGTTGACGGATCAACGGCTGATGGACACGTATCCGGCTTGGTCGCCCGATGGAAGTCGGATTGTATATGCTTCGATGCACGTTGGGGCAGCACTTGCTGACTTTGACTTGTACATCATGGATGCAGTTGATGGTGGGAACAAAAAAGCACTCACCGATACACCTACCGATGAAGCGGTTCCAGCATGGGCACCAGACGGCGATACCATCGCTTTTCAGTTTGAGAAAGATGGCAGATGGGTTATCCACGTCATGCGGGCCGATGGCAGCGAACGCCATGAATTGATTAACAACGGGGCTTGGGCGGCACAACCGAAATGGTCTAACAGTCCTTCGGACGCACTTTTAGTAGTGCCATCAGGGTTACAGATTCAGCAGTGGGGCAAAATTCGAGCCCCGTAGAATGGTAGTTAGCAAATATGCCCAAGGCATTCTAAAGGGGCAAAACTTTACAAACAAAAAGGAGATACTTCTATGCGTTTCAAGGCATTCGTATTCGGTACACTTTTCATCTTCGGTTTATTACTCACAATCAGTATGAGTTACAGTTATGAACGAGCAATTGAAGCAGAAATGGCGGATACGATCGAAGCACCCATGGTAGTTGCCGATGATGATGCAGCTTCCGGCGGGCAATTTATATGGATGGAAGGGCCAGCGGCGACTGGCGGCGGTGGTGAAGGTTGGGCAGAATATAAACTCCATATTTCAGCACCCGGCACCTACGCGTTGTGGGGAAAAGTCCTCGCATGGGATGGCAACAGCGATTCATTCTGGGTAACTTGGCAACCTGCTGATCCTGATGAAAACGCGCAAGAAACCCAGAACACCGAGTTCCGCTGGGGTGTCGCCCAAGGCAATGAATGGCATTGGGACCGTATCAACCACTGGTTAGATGGCGGCACATTTGAACGGGAATGGGAGATAACGGAAGCTGGAGAAACAACGCTCCGCATCGCAGTCCGGGAAGATGCTTGTATGTTGGATGTTATCTACATCACTGACAACCTCTCTGAGGACGAAGCGGAAGTGAATCCTCGCGACCCGATTCCGGAAGATTCACTAACACCTGTTGAACTGCAAGATAAACTCGCCACGACATGGGCGAAACTGAAGACGGGACGATAAGCATTTGACTTAATCTGGCTGTGGGCGGTTCAGGAGAACCGCTCGCGGGTTTCAGAAAACAGAAAGGAGGTATTTGGTGAAATACGGAATACTATTGACACTCATTATACTAACACTCCCCTTATGTGGAATCGTAGGACTTCGTGCTGAAGTTGAGATTGCCCTTGAAGCCGAATTAGCAGACGAGATTGTCGAACCGATGATCATTGCTGATGATAAAAATGCCTCTGATGGCAAATTCATCTGGATGGAAGGGGCAGCCGCCACAGGTGGCGGTGGTAAGGGTTACGCTGAATTGATTATCAATATTCCTCAACCGGACACCTACGCCCTGTGGGGGCATGTTATTGCTTGGGATGGCAATAGCGATTCATTCTGGGTGACTTGGCAACCCGCTGATCCGGACGAAGATGCGCAAGTGACGCAGAATACTGAGTTCCGCTGGGGTGTCGCACAAGGCGCAGCTTGGCATTGGGACCGCATCAATCACTGGTTAGACGGTGGAACATTTGAGCGGGAATGGAAGTTCAAGGAAGCGGGTGAGACGGTGCTTCGTATCGGCGTGCGTGAAGATGCCACCATGTTAGACGCAATCTTCGTGACGACAAACTTAAAAGCGACCGAAGCAGACCTGCGTCTTCCAACCGATAAAGATCGGAAGATACAAATTGAGGGACTCGCTGTGGACGCAAAGGGGAAAGCTGCAACCACCTGGGGTTCCCTAAAACGAGCGTATCAATAAGAAAAGGGGGCGTGGACTTGCGCGTGTTGATTCTAGGGTGAACGTGTGTTTGATACGTATACTTTGGATATTGAGAGCGCAGGTTGGTGCAAGGGACAATTTTGGCAAACCGATTGTTCCGAAATAGATAGCACTGCTCCCTATAATAGTTGATACGCCATAAGTCAAACCCACGTTCAAACTGAACAACGCGATCAGGCGGGCCGAGGCGAAATTCCAATTGCTCCGTTGCCCGCCTATCGCGTTTAACAAGCACATGTGTCGCATAAGCGAGACCTGAAAGAATTCCAGCCAAGGCAATCTTCCCTCTCAGTTTAACCGAAATACTCTCTGCAGTCGGTGCCCAGCCACAAATTAGGCATAAAATAAGTGCCGCAGCGCAAATTTTTCTGTTACACAAGAAATTTGACATAGATTTCGCATTTGTATGGCATTTCCATATATTAAGACTTGACAAAAGAAACATCTTAAGTGTATCCTAATAGGAATCAATAAAAAAGTTTCGCTGATTGCGTCTGTAGTTTGTCGTCTCTGCCTTTCTAAGTGAGGCAAGCCTCGCAAATTTTTCATGAGTTTGTAGAGAAGCAGACCTTTTTATTAGCGATCGACTTGGAGCGTGCCAAAAAGATGACTGTCATGCATTCTAACGGAGAAACTCCCCACGCGACAGATACACCAAACTGTACAACGGATCTCAGTGTTGAGGACGTTAAGCAGGAGTTGTACAAGCGCCATCACCCGAGCTTAACGTTTCTTGACATAGAGGCTCACGCGAAGACTGTCCATAAAATACGGACATTGAAGCAGAAACATAACGTTGTGATGCTTGGTCATAACTATATGGAGCCGCTCGTCTTTGGGTTGTCTGAAAAAGAGGAGCAGGGTGATTCACTCGGCTTGAGCATGTACGCCGCGAAAACAGAAGCTCCGTATCTAATTTTTAACGGTGTACCGTTTATGGCGGAGACAGCAAAAATTTTGAATCCAAGCAAAACGGTATTAGTTGCTGATAAAACAGCGGGGTGCTCGCTCGCTGATAACTTCGGTGCTGAAGATGTTAGGGAGTTAAAATCCCTCTATCCGGGTGCGCCGGTGATGATCTATATTAATAGTTACGCGGACGCGAAAGCCGAATCGGATATTTGTTGTACGTCAGCAAATGCAGCACACATTGCCAAATCGATGCCGGGGGATACACTGATTTTTGTTCCGGATATCTTCTTCGCGCAGAATTTGGAAGAAGAACTGAAAGACGAGAAAAATGTCGTCTATCCGGGCAAAGATAACACGGCCCGCGGTGCGGTTTGCGAAGTCCACGAAAAATTCACACTTGACGATCTTCTGGGCATCCGTGAATCCTTTGAAATCCCGAAAGGACATTCCGAGCGTAAGTTGTATGCGCATTGGGAATGCCGTCCGGATGTCTTAAAGGAAGCAGATTTTTACGGCAGTACCAGTCAGATTATGAAGGATATAGCGGAACGTGTTGCAGCCAACCGACTCGAACGTGCCTTTGTTGCTTCGGAATGTGAGTTAACTTCTAACCTTGCGCAGGAATTCCCAGAGGTCCAATTCTGGACGGCGTGTTCGGTTCGATGTTCACACATGGCACAAGTGAATTTGGGCAAAATAGCGAACATCTTAGAGGCGATTGATCGGGATGAGAATCTTGATGAATATGAGATTACGTTGAGTCCTGAGACGATAGACAAAGCTCGCACGCCAATTGAACGAATGCTTGAGGCGAGTGTGTAAGAGTTGGCAGTAACCAGTCACCAGTGGCCAGTTAAGAAGCCTCTTGTCTGGTAACTGGTAACTGGTAACTTCAAAAGCGCGTGATGAAAGAGACGCGATGTGCGTTGCCGACATAAGCATCTGGTACGAAAGCGTAATCGAACTGGAAGTCGATATTTGCTAACATGTCTTCCCCGCTGCGTCGTACACCGACACCGAGTGATAATCCATCGCTTGGGTTCTCGTTGAAACCGATTCGATATCCGATGCGTGCTGCGATACTCTCGTAAAACCACCGCTCTACGCCGACATGGAAACTCGGATTTGCATCAAGAAGCGGGAGGTGTGCGTCGGCAACCAATGCCCATAGTTCTTGTGTGGGCATTGGTTTATCTGCCTCTGCTTCTGCAGCAGGTTGTTTCCATGTTCTGTAAGCGAGTCCTGCCCGGAGTGCCATGGGCAAGTTTTCGCCGCCGTCTAAGACACCCGCATTTTGGACAGCAACGCCGATACCGAGACGATTGTCAAGCAAGCGCGCAACTAATCCGACATCCGCTGCGACACCGAAGGCGTTTTGAATATCCAACTGCTCTGAAATTATCTTCGCTGTACCCCCGACGGATATTGCCTCACCCAGTGGATAAGCGAGAGATAAACCCGTAGCAAACCCACCAACGGTTACGGTACTATCTGGATCTTCTGTTGGTCCCTGTCGGCGTTCAATTTCTGTGAAACTTCCGAGGAAACTTGCGCCCCAGACGAGCCGTTCTATACGTTGTGCGTACCCGATGGTTTGGTTGCTAATGTCGGCGAACGAGAAGTGTTGCATCGCGGTCAGTTCCCGGTCGTGAACGGCGGTGAGTCCGGCTGGATTCCAAAAGATGGTATTGATATCGTTGGCAAGTCCAGCGAATGCGCCGCCTAATCCGGCGGGTCGACTGCCGCCTTCAATTTTCAAGAAAGCGGCACCCGTTGTCCCCGCGCCATCGTGGATATCGACTGCGTATGTAATCGGGGCAGGTGCAATTATTATGAGAAGTGCCATTACGATTAGAACGGCTCCCCTTTTCAGCATCATGAATTCTCCTCTTTTTAAATATTAAGCTTCTGCTCCGTTTTGTCCGTTGTCCAAAACGGGTTTTTGGTAAAACAATCAAAAACGTAAGCCTGTAATGAAATGGAAGGCGACTCTATACAGGAACACGTCAAATTACTAACCAACATTACTTAACCGCAAGGAAATATAAAATCAGTCAACGACAAGAACTTTACCCACAGTGTTCGCGCGATTTCCTGCTGCATTAACGGCTTCTAAACGAAAGATATAGAGTCCTCTGGCGACAGGCGTGCCCGCTTGGTTCTCCAAATTCCATTTAACCAATTGATCATTACGCTGGCCCGAAACAACGTCGGGATAGGTTTGTGATAGCACCATGTCTCCGCTCCAATCATAAATGCTCAAAGTAAGTTCGATCGTCTCCCCAAGGGGGACATTGACATCAAAGGAGAAGAAAGCGACATCTCGTTGTGAAAGGCGAAGCGGATTTGGCCACCCAAATGTCGAGCCGCGGAAGGTGAGAGACACAGACATCGTGTACTTTCCGATGTCATAAACGGCGTAATTTCCGGCATTGTCGGTGACACGGACATCTAAGTCGTATTCACCGGAACGCGTCGGCAAGAAGTCAATTGACCAACGGCTCCAGGGTTCTTCTTGGGCATTGCTGTCATCAACAGCAGGGACCGGGTCAATCGGCTGATCGTCGGGACCGGTGCCTACAATTTCGACGAGCCAGACCCCAGACGCTGGCACTGGAATTTCACCTTCACCGATGCGCTGTGTACCTGCAGGGTCGGAGGCTGTGCCTTCTAACGGTAGTGGTTCATCAGTGAGCTCGGTTTCGCCACCATCACTGGTTAAAGCGGCGGTCGGTTCATCTGTTTCGTAGAGGAATTCCGTTGTAATGGAATCAGTTGGAGCGAATCCGAGAAGTTCGGAGTCGTTTCCAACGCTCATAACTGTAACCTGATAATTTCCTTGAAGTGATAACCCATCGGATTTGAAGATGATGGTGTCCACCCCGTTTTGCTGCGTGTTACCAGAAACTTCCGATCCATCCGGATGTCTCACAATAATTTTTGACTGTGCGAGGTTGACTCCCAAACCTGTGTCAAAGATATTGGCTTGTATCACCACACCGCCAGTTGTAGAGACTGCGGTCGGATAATCGTTTGCATTGATGTCAATAAGCAGCGGGGCATCGTTGATGAGCAGTGTACCGGTATCAATCATTGGCGGGCTGGTATCGTAGATGAAGACCTTTTCATAAGGTTCATCGTCGTTCCCTGATCGGTCTTTGGGCGTAAGGGTAATTCGGTACTCACCATCAGCAGAACCGTTATCTGCCAGTGGAGTCGCGAGGCGGAAAGTGAGGTTCCCTTGTCCATCGTCGTCAACTCGTCCTGAAATTTCGGTTGCATTCGGCGATAATCGCTCAAAAGTTAGCCACTCTTCGTCGAGATTTTCCCAATCAATACCGGATGTATCATCGGTAAGATTGACGCGAATCTCTATCAGCGAATTATTAACGCCAGGTTGTGAAACCACAAGATTAATCACATCATCGCTCTCAATTTCCGGTGCCTGCGTGTCGTAGGTGAAGGTTAATCGTTGAACTTCACCGCTGCGCCCGGAAGCACTGATTGGCGTAAACTCAATTGTGTAGAGACCATCTTCGGAACCGTCAGTTGCGAGGGGACGCACCAGATTATAGGTTAATCTTCCAGATGCGCGTTGTTGCTGTCCTGCGACAACTTGATTTGCTGGATTTAAGAGACGAAGTGTTGATAGATGATTTTCATCATCTGTTTCGAGTTCGACTTCTATCTGCTCAATTTCTTCATTCGTAAACGCCTCGTCCGCTGGTGCTGTAACGGGTTCCGTTGAAACAATTGTAGGTAAACGCCTTGACAATAGGAAATTTCGTTCAAAGAGAGTTGCGTTCCCGTTCCCGGCCCGGTCAACCGCACGAACTTGGATGATGTATAGGCCATCCTCAACGAGCTGATTTGTGCTAAGCGTTAGTGTTGTTGTGCCGTTACTGACAAGTTCACCTGATATTTGCTGCCCACTCGGGTTAACCAATGTCACCATAGTCGTTGTCCAGTCGATCCCGCTACCGCCCTCATCATTGAGTGTCACCTGTATCTGTGTGACATCCTCGGTGAGATGTGAACCATCAGCAGGGACTGTGCTAACAAGCGTTGGTGCTTGGGTATCATAGACAATCTGGTGTTCAACAGTGAAGGCGTTCCCAGCTTTATCTGTCAATTCAACGGCAACGGTGTACTCGCCATCCATACTGCCATCAAGCGGCAGGGGTTGGTCAAGCGTGAGAAAGAGTTGGCTATTCGTATCGTTAGTCAGCTGCGCAGGGACTAAATTGCCACTCGCATCACGTAGGCTGACTTTCTGATCCGATAGCTCAAGTTCTGCGGGCCCGACATCTGCGACTGTAAAGTGGAACTGCGTTAGACTTTGACTAATATAGGAGGCCGGTTGCGTTAAATCAATCGGTCCAGCCTGTGTTATCTCTGGTTCTTGCGTATCATAAATGAATTCACGATAAGCGGTGCTGCCCTGACGGCCGGCTTTATCAACAGGGAAAACATATACGCGGTATCGTCCATCCGTCGTACCATCCGTCGTGAGCGTTCTGGGTTGCCAAAGAAGTAAATTTACGCCATCGGAACCTATTGTACCGGGGACGCCTGTCCCGTCAAGGGTCGCCACCGTAATATCTGACCCGTCACTACCAAAGGATAACCCCGTCTCTGTTGGGTCAAGAAGTTCCGCTCCGATGATCATGTTGCTTGCGTTGACATAAGCGATGTCGCCGCCAGTCGCTGTCTCGGTGTCGCCTATAATAACAGAACTGACACTCGGTAACGGTATATCCAGAACGAAGGTGTAATTAAAAGCACCCGTTGCGGCATTGCCGGCTATATCTTCTGGTGTGACAGAGAGGGTATACGTGCCAATTTGGTTTAATTCGAGGAAGCTAATGGTCATCTGAGATGTCCCATCATCTTCCACTGTCAGTGGAACCTCTACCGTTGTAGGTTCACCAGATGCATCAATGGCATCAGTATTGAAGAGCGTAATCACAGTATTCGCGAAATCCACTCTCGTTGTTTCGTCAAATTGAAGTGTAATACTGTTGACAGGCTCCAAAATCTCGGCAACCTCTTGCGGGAAAAGTTCTACCGGTGACTCAGTATTTACCATGACTGAGGAGAGTTGAGGCACTTGAGAATCATAAATCAAGAGATGCTCTAAATCCAAGGTATTACCGGCTCTGTCAATGATGGATAACTTTACTGTATACGCACCATCGACACTTCCATCCCGAGCAAACGGGGATGCCAGTGTCAAATAAAGCTGGTTCGTCAGCTCGTCATAAGTCAATGTTGCAGGAACGGCACTTCCAGAACTATCTATCAACTCAATCGTTTGCGCTTCCAAAAGCAGATCCGCCGGTCCCACATCTTCAACAGTAAATGTGAGCTGGGTCAAGCCTCCAGGGATATAAGACACAGGTTGACTCAACACTATCGGAGAGGATGCAGTGATACGCGGGTTTTCTGTATCGTAAATGAATTGTCGATAAACAACATCGCCTTGTCGCCCCGCTTTATCAATGGGTGTGATCGCCACGGTATATTCGCCATCGGCACTCCCATCCGTTGGGAGTGATATAGGTTGCCATATCAACTGGTTCGTGCCATTTGCACGGGTCTGACTTGAAATAACTGTTCCTGTAGGACTTGTCACAACGATGCTTGAACCGCCTTCACCCAAATCAAGGCCGGTGCCAGTGGCATCCACCAAAGTGGCGACTATCGTAGAATCACTACCGTTGAGGAATACGACATCCCCGGTCTGTCCGCCTAATTCAACAGTGCTTACGCTCGGTAAAACGAGTACAAGTCGAAATAAGTATTGCACAGCACCTTGGGCAACATTGCCTGCTATATCTTGTGGTGTGACAGAGAGCGTGTACAATCCAGCTTGTGTAAGTTCAACAAAACGTGCGGTGAGTTGCGTAAGCCCATCAACCGAAATGTTGAGCGAAATCGCTTGATTATCTGGGCCAACTAAGTTAACCACGGTATTTGTAAAATCAACCCGTGTTGCTTCCTCAAATTGAAGCGTAATGCTACTGATAGATTCCGAAATCTCAGTGATTTCTTGCGGCACGAGTTCAATCGATGGATCAGTATTTACCGAGATCGAGGCTAATTGAGGGACTTGAGAATCATAAACGAAGGTTTGCTCTGAATCTAAAATATTTCCGGCTTTATCAACAAGAGATACCTTTACTGTGTATGTACCATCTACACTACCATTTTGCGCAAGGGGCGCATCAAGGGTGAGATACAAATGACTGTTTATCTCATCAAAGGTGAATGTGGCATTGACGGTTGCGCCCTGGGGATCAAGGAGCTCTATCGTCTGCTCGGCCAACTCTAAACCAGCGGGTCCCACATCTTCAACGGTAAACTGAAATTGTGTCAGAAAGCCGATATAAGTGGCGGGTTGATTCAATGACACCGGTGTAGCAGCGGTAATACGTGGTTCTTGTGTGTCGTAAACGAACTGGCGATAGACAGCATCGCCTTGTCTCCCGGCTTTGTCTTTCGGGGTAACGGTGACGGTGTATCGACCATCAGCACTGCCATCAATCGGGAGAACTATGGGGGTCCACGTCAACTGATCTATCCCATTGGAGGTAGTAATACCGGGTGCGGGCAGCCCTGATTCAGTAGTAACGGTGATCGTTGAACCGCCATCATCCAAGTCCAAGCCAGCACCGCTCGAATCTGCGAAAGTGGCGACTATGTTCGTGGCATCGCCGTTAGCGTAAACGATGGTGCCGAGTTTACCACTGATGCGTACCGAACTAACTGTAGGCAAAGGTACATCGATCCGTAATTTGTAGACAAATGGAGCAGTACTTTGGTTACCAGCGAGGTCTTGCGGTGTAATAGAAAGCACATACGCGCCGGGCTGCGTCAGGGTTTGGAAATCAAGTGTTAAGCTACTTTGTCCATTATCAGTCCGGTTAACAACAATGTTTTCACCCGCCGGATTGGTAAGTGCAATGCCTGTATTGATAAAGTCAATACCGCTAATAGCACCTTCTTGTGTATTCTCAAAAGTTACGATGATCTGTGAAAAGCCTTCGGCAAGGGTTGTCGTAGTATCCGTGGAAAGTTCTCGTTGGGATTCGGTTGCAACCTGTACGCTCTCAATTAGCGGAAATTGTGTGTCCAAAAGAAGTTGGAATTGTTCTGTTAAGCGTTGTCCAGTAAAATCAACAAACGTTGCGGTTACGGTATATTCGCCATCGGCACTACCGTCACGAGGCAGCGGTGCTTCTATGTTCCAAGTTAACAGGTTATTTACTTCATCGTGTTCAAGTTCAGCCGATGTGATAAGACTGCCTTGAGCGTTTTTGACAGTCAGTGTTGAGGCATCAAGATCAATACCGGCACCGATGTATCTACTGAGTTCGGCGACGACCGTCGTTAAATTATTGACGGTTGTGGTTTCGGGCATTGTCAATCGAATCTCAGGCTGGCTTTGACTGACGAGATAGAATTCGCGTCGGACGGTAACACCGAGGTTGCCGGCTAAGTCAGTCGGTGTGATTTCAATTGTGTAGGTGCCATCATCCGAACCGTCTAAGGCAATCGGTTGCGTGAGCGTCAGCGTAGCCGTATTTGTGCCATTGCGCGTAACATTGACAGGCACATCAACTTGATTTTCATCTATACTGCGAGTCAGTCGGAAGGTACTCTGAATGAAATCAATGCCGCTGGTTTTTTCATCAAGTACAACCTCGACTTGTGATAGATTCGAGACGGTTTCATTGGCAGTTGGCGTGGTAGAAACGAGCGTTGGCAGCTGCGTATCATAGATAAGATAATAATTGTAGGTCTCCGTATTACCAAGTGTATCCGTAGCCTGAACGTTGAGCGCATAACGTCCATCTTGACTGCCATCTCGAATTGTCAGTGGTGTTTCTAAAATGTAAGTTAACTGGTTGCGTTCCTTTGCCAGAAACTCACGTCCGGAATATGGGTTGAGCTGCCCGTTAGCATCGATTGTACCAAATGAAATACGAGTAGACTCTTGTAAATTGACCCCAACCCCCTCCGCATCATCAAAAGTTGCGACAATCTGTGAAAGTGGCTGTGCGTGGTAAATCGTATCTTGATGGAGTGTAAAGGCGGATTCCTCGTCAAAACCTAAGGTAACAAGCGGTGCGCGATTATCATAAATAAATGGTATCGGCAAAGTTTCTGTCTGGTTTCCAGCTTTATCAGCTGCGATAACCTCAATCGTATATACACCATCCATAAGTCCATCGTTCGGCGAGAGGGACGATAGGAAGACCCAACGAATCTTATCCGTATCTCGCTGTGTTTGCCTTCCCAATACAGTGCCGTCGGGGCCAATGAGACGAATTCTGGAGTCGGAGGGACTGAGACCATCTTGAAGATTATCACTGAGCGTCGCCTGAACAAAATCTACCTTGCCGCTAACCCCAGCTCCGGGTATCAACTTGCCGTTTGAGGTATCAACTTCTATCAAATTAGGCGCGACGTTATCAAAGGTGAAATCTAATGTTCTTTCAGCGACGTTTCCAGCTCTATCAGCGACAGCAATTGAGGCGGTATATTTTCCATTTTCGGATGCCGTATCCAAGCGATTGCCAAAGACAAACGTTAATGATGTTTGGTCGTAACTGAGATCCCCTTTTATAGCGGTGCCCTGTTGTGTCTTCACGGTCATACGGGTTTCTGCGGCAGTCAGATTGATGGGTGCACCGCCTGCGGCATCTACTGTCGCCTGAACTAATTGGATGGGGGCATTAATAAAAATGCCATCGACGAGCGTTAGATTTTCATTAGCAACAACGCGGGATATTATAGGTACTTGTGTATCAATGGTAATAGGATTTGTTTCAGCTGAGTGGACACTACCGTTTGCCTCGACTTGAAGCTTTAGTATATACTGCCCATCTGGAAAAACACTGAAGTTCTGGTCTCCTCCATCCCATTGGAAGGTATGTCCACCTTCGCTGTTCTGAAGTGGAACAGGTTGTCCAAATGGTGTTGTCGTATCACCCGTTTTCAGCAAAAATTGCAATTCACTTTTGTCAACAGCTTCGCTTATATTATAATAGACAGTGACAGTATCAAGGACACGATCCTGGTTGGGCGAAAATTCAGTAAGTTCGGCAGTCAGCGTCACAGTAGGGACTGCCCAAACATTAGCAGATACCATCAAGACTGCAAGACAAACGAAAATCTGACTTATAATAGTGAGTTTCAGCTTGCAAGCGTCGCTGAAAGCGAGAAAATTCACCAAAATAGAACGGTTTGGTGCTTTAGTGGATGGATCGTTTTCGTGCTTGTGTTGGTTTCGAGTTTTGTGTACCGGCTTGTTGTAAGTAACGCCGTACATATTTTTAATTTTTGGCACTCGTTTCTCCCTGCTTTTCGCGAGTCCGAAAGGCTGCTAAGGTTCGGTGCTTCGCGTTGATTCACAAATTTTCCGGGTAGGTTCGGCACCATATCCCGGTGTCGGCACCTCCATGTTTCAACACATCAAACGGCATCTGGAAAGCACGCTTTGCCCGCTGGATAAGCCTCTGGCGTTGAGGTTGAAGGGAGTGTGTCGAGAACTTCGCCGTATTTATTTACTACTTCCGATTTTTTACTTTATGACCTTAGGGAACAGATGTGTGACAATCCCCTTTAATCTTCATTAGACGCAAAAAATTCAATTAGGTTGATAAAAATTACAGAAAAATGCAAGGCATGCGATAGTGTTATAGGGCGCGGTGGTAAACCGCGCCTACAGCTTGTAGAAACAAGACTTAACCGATAGCATTATTAGCGATCATCGTCAACAAAGCGGAATCATCGACTGTGAGCGGTAAATGAATCTTCGCACGTCGTCGGCTCGACTCATACGTTGCAAAAATGAGCTCCGCCCCTTGAAGTGCCTTGCGGCCGCTGAGTTCCGGCTCACGTCCAGTCTTAACACTATCAACGAGATCAAGGACAGAGAGAACTGTGTCATCGCCTTTCGGCGTGATGTCGCTTAGATCAGGGGTTTCCCATTCGTTGGAACCCGGACGCAACATACGAACTGGTGCGCCACCACCGACATCAATAATTCCTTCAGTGCCGATGAGCCGATTTGCGAATCCACTTAAAGAGACACCACCGGTCGTCAACAAACCCTCTACACCGTTCTTCCAGCGGAACCACGATAGGCCACTCGTCTCAACTTGTGTCCCGAAGACAAGTTTCTCTTCTGCTACATCTATTTGACCAATTACCCAGTCAACAGGTTCGTCATTATTATAGAAAAGGAACATATCAAACCAATGTGTTCCCCAGTCAAGTAAATTTGGACACGAACCTTCAAGACGGCGAAGTTCACCAATCGCGCCTTCGTTTGCCAATTGTTTCGCCTTGATAAATTGTGCCCCGAAACGACGTTGATGACAAAATGTTATCACCACGTCGTTATCGACACACGCCTGATAGAGTGCCTTGGCATCGCCCCATGTCGGTGCCATCGGTTTTTCAGAATGGATAGCTTTGATACCGCTGTTCGCAGCAGCGATAACCATATCCCTGTGGAGCGCAATCCACGTGCAGACGCTGACAAAATCGAGCGATTCTTTAGCCAACATCTCCTCATAATTTTCGTAGGTGTTGGATACCTCAAACTGTTCAGCGAAGTCGTTCCGTGCGTTTTCAACAGGGTCTGAACACGCGACGATTTCAACATCCGGAGATGCCTGGTACCCGCGGGCATGGGAGCGTCCACGTCCGCCACACCCAATAATACCTGCTTTAAAAGTTGCCATAGTAATTCCTTTCGGCGCGATGCAAAGATCACGTCTATAATTTTTAAGTGAGTTGACTCAAAAGTGTGTCGTCTAAATAGATACCTTCAGCAAGATGTACTGTCCGTTGACGGTAAGCTCGCTCACCGGGAATCAGAATTTCTGTAACGCCTTCTTCTCTTTGATTCTCCTTGACGCGTGCGATGAGTCTATCAACCTCCGTTTTGAATTGTGTCAAAGGCAGAAAACTTGTTGGATCTATTGTAATCATGAGTAAACCATAGTTTGTGCCGGGTGGCGGGATTGTCGCGGCATTGACTAAAGCACCGGCAAGGATTTGCGTTATAAGGGCAAGTCCAAACCCCTTATGCCCACCAAACGGACGGACACTCCCCTTCAAAGCTGCGGCAGCGTCTGTTGTTGGTTCACCCTCCGGATCAAATGCGATGCCTTCAGCAATTGTCCGACCTTCGCGCATAGCAACGAGGAGATCTCCGTTGGTAATCGCAGCGGTAGACATGTCAAATAAGATTGGAACTGTATTGGATGGGATTCCGACGGCGATTGGATTTGTTCCTAAAATGGCTTCCGTGCCGCCTTCAGGGGTAATACGGGGCAGGCAGTCAGCAAAGAGCAACCCGATGACATCTGCTTTCCGTGCCATATCAACGTAGTACCCTGCCATGCCGCAATGCGATGTGTTATAAACGCCAATGATACCTGCCCTGTTCTGCTTTGCACGTTCAATAGCAATCTCCATTGCACGATACGCCACGAGGTAACCGGGTTGGTTCCCACCATCAATCCGAATGCACTGTCCTTCCTCTTTGTCAACCCGGATATCAGTTCGCTCGCCTTGTTCATAGCGACTTTTAATTCCGGTCAACCGAATGAAGCCGTGTGTTTTTCGTCCGCGAAGTTCCGCCTCTAATAGGATATCCGCGACAATAGCGGCATCCGTTGCGGACATCCCACATTTTTCCAAATAAGTTTCCGCGAGTTCTCGCGCATCGGCAACGGAAATATGCACATTGTTGCTCCATTTCTTTGATACGACAATTTAATTCAAGTTTTTCGACTTTATGGGACAGGCAGTACACCGTTAATGCCCTGATGGTGGACACGGCCAATGGATGCCACGCTGTCCCGAGAATCCCGGACCAACAGATGGACTATACGTCTGATCAGGTAGCCCAACGAGTGTGTCACCCCGAACCCAGTTTCCATCTGTTCCGTAGAATTCATTAACAAGAAGATTCGTCAATCGCTCTTGGACCTGAGCGTGTTCTTGTGAGTCTGCGAGATCATTTAATTCCTTCGGATCTGCTTGTAAGTCGAAGAGTTGCAAAGAGTTCCCGACAGCATAGTAGATGAGTTTGAAACGACCCTCATGAATCATCCGAGTTGCCTCCATATCCTCACCATCACCATATTGTCCATACAACCATTCTCGTCTTTCTTCGCCTATCATCGGAATACCTTCAACTGTGTCGGGGATGTTGAGTCCAGCGAGGTGAAGTAATGTCGGCATTACATCCTGCCACCCGACAAGCTGTTCATCAATGCGATTATTCTTAGATCTCTTTTTCACAGTTTAAATCTTTGTATTATCTGCTTTTTAATTTGGGTGTTGACGCTTGTATTTAATGCTGCTATACTTTAGCGCAACTCTGGTTGACTGTCAAGATGTATTTGGCAAGTCACTTTTTTATCTGTTCCTGTAAGCGCGGTTCTTTTAACTACGCAGAAGCACCCAAGGAGGGACTACAGATGGCAAATCAAAAGCACGACCTGGTTGAATACCCTATTCAAGACAACGTTCGATTAGAATCATACTGGCGTGACGATGCCGGTGGGCGAGGTCCTGCGGCCTCGTTGTACGTCTATGATGATGAGATTATGCGTTTTGACTGCTTTGGTGGCGATAATGGACATTGCCACTTCAACCTGCGACAGACGCGGGGCAGAAGATGGATGTATCCAGATGGCTCGTTCCAAGATCATATCCAACAGAGCTTGTTTGATCTCCGCACAAATCTGAACTTCTGCCTTCAGACCCATCAAGACGAGCGAGTTCAGGAGGTACAGATAGACAAGGACAGTTTAAAACAGGCAGCCTACGAGATGGAAGCACACTTGTTAGTGCTTGCTGAAAAACTGCAGAGCAATGCTGAATGAAAGTCGTGACTGCGGCGGAAATGCGCCAGATTGATCAGGATACTATTGAAGGGGTCGGCATTCCCGGCATCGTTCTCATGGAGACTGCTGGGAGTGCCATTGTTCGCGCGATTGAACAGCATTATCCGACATGTCATCGGATCGGTATTTTTGTTGGCAAAGGCAATAACGGTGGTGATGGATTAGTTATCGCGCGTCAACTTGTCCACGCGGGGCGCGACGTGCATCTGTTTCTCGTTTCTCCAGCAGATAGCTTCACTGATGAAGCAGCGCTTAATCTTCAGATTGCGAAACGTTTAGCAGCAAGTTTTGGAAACCGACAAGCTGCGCCAAAAGGTGGGTTGCGGATTGAAGCAATCTTGACGGATACGGCACTTAAATCTGATGCCAACATCGCCAGTTGTGAACTCTTTGTAGATGCCATTTTCGGTACGGGGCTGCGCGATACAGTACGCGGTTCAATCGCTACTGTCATCAAAACTCTTAATAACTTTTCGATACCTACCCTCTCTGTTGATTTACCTTCTGGGCTGGATGCAAACACGGGGCATCCGTTAGGTACTTGTGTGCGAGCGGACAGAACGGTAACAATAGGTTTGCCTAAAAGAGGATTATTGGTACATCCGGGTGCTGAATTCGCTGGAAAGTTGGAAGTCGTTGACATCGGTTTTCCAGAACAGGTTATAGATGCACAAGGTATCAAAGTCAACTGGACAACGACGACACAAGCCTCACAATGGGTGCCGCCGCGCCCGCCTGCATCTCACAAAGGAACTTATGGGCGCGTCCTTGTTGTTGCTGGATCGACAGGTATGACAGGCGCGGCTGCGCTTTCGAGTGAAGCCGCTTTGCGCGCCGGTGCGGGGTTGGTAACCCTTGCAACTGCGAAACACCTCAATCCAATCTTAGAAGGTCTTTTGCCTGAAGTGATGACACTTCCACTGCCAGAAACGGATGCTGGCAGCCTCTCTGTATCCGCCACCTCAGCCATCCTTGAATTCGCGGAAAAGACGAAATCTGTACTCGCAATAGGTCCCGGGCTTTCCCAACACCCGGATACAGTGCAGCTCGTTCATCAACTGGTACGTGAGAATCGGGAACAGGCACTTAACTTAAGGATGGTTGTCGATGCTGATGGGTTGAATGCCCTCTCGCAAGTCCCTGAAGTTATCTCATTATTAGATAGAGAGGCGATTCTTACACCGCATCCGGGTGAGATGTCTCGATTAACAAACAGTTCAGTCTCCAGTTTAGAAGCAGATAGGATTAGGACAGCACAACAGTTTGCGAGTGAACACAATCTAACGCTTGTATTTAAAGGTGCACCCACCGTCACTGGGTTGGCAAATGGAGATGTGTGGATCAATTCCACTGGTAATCCGGGTATGGCGACAGGCGGCATGGGGGATGTGCTAACCGGAATAATTGCAGGGTTGATGGCACAGGGACACTCAAGCGAAACGGCAGCCGTCCTTGGGGTCTATTTGCATGGGTTAGCGGGAGACATCGTCGCGGAGGCGTTAGGGATGCACGGACTCATTGCAAGCGATGTGCTAAAGGCGGTACCACGGGCAATATCTTCACTGATGGTGTAAACAGTAGTAAAACGCGCTGTATTCAAAACGTAAGGAGCTGATTATGGAACTCGGATTGAATGGAAAAGTTGCTATCATCACTGGTGGCAGCGAGGGGATTGGCAAAGGGATTGCGCTTCGTCTGTGTGAAGAGGGTGCGAAAGTAGCGATCTGTGGCAGACGCGAAACCGTCTTAGCGGATGCCGCTGAAGATATCCGCACACAAACCGGTAGCGAAGTCCTTGCAATCCCTGCGGATGTAACGAAACCGGAGACGTTAGAGGATTTCATAGGACAAACCGTAATCCACTTCGGAAAGATTGACATTTTAGTCAATAACGCCGGTCGTTCAGCAGGTGGTGATTTTGAAACCATGAGCGACGAGGTATGGTACGATGACCTGGACCTTAAGTTAATGGGTGCTGTTCGCTGTGCGCGATTGGTGATCCCACACATGAAAAACAATGGTCGTGGTAGGATTATCAACATCACGCATCCCGGAGGCAAACAGCCCAGCGCGGGTTCCTGTCCGACCTCCGTCAGTCGAGCCGCTGGCATCGCTCTGACGAAAGCGCTCTCCAAAGAACTTTTATCTCACAATATTTTGGTTAACACGGTCTGCCTCACCTCAATTAAAAGTGCACAAGGGGAACGCGCATGGAAGGCAGCGGGTTCACCGGGAACGCTTGATGAATACTGGGAAGCGCGCGGTGCTGAGCATCCGCTTGGACGTTTAGGTGAACCGAGTGAAGTGGGTAATCTTGTCGCCTTCCTTGTCTCGGACTGTGCATCGTTTATTACGGGAACGGCTATCAATATTGATGGCGGACTCTCCGCAGTGGTATAGATTCTTATGGCTGTCGGCTTTCAGCCATCGGCAAAGAGCGGTTGTAGTGTTTGAAACATATACACCTACTGCAGACGAGTCGCTATACGAAAATCTACAACTCATTAAGGATACTATGGAAATCTATAAAATCTATCCTGTTCCAGCGGCGGATGCGTCAACCGCGTTTCAAGTAGAACTGGATCCGCGGGCAATTGCTGCTGCAGAAGCACTTGAAAATAGTGGTGCCCAAGGTGCTGAAAGAGAAGAAATCCTACAGAAATATCTCGGTGCCGATTATGAGAAAGGTTACCGCGGCACAGCATGGGGTTTGCACGGCATCTCTGAAGGTCTGACCCCTGCCCGACTGGCAGTCTTACTGGAGGCACACGGTGAGTATCTTGATCCTTGTGCCGAACGCGAGACGTTCGATCACAGTCTGATGGTTAATGTTGAAGAGGAATTAGCGTCGCAGTTAGAAGATATACCTGCATCTGTTTTAGAGGCGATTGTCGAGGCATACAAGGTTGAATTGTTAGGCGCGTAGTGCCATAGTTTTTATACAAACTTTTTTTCGGGAACTTTTCCACGCAAAGGGTGTGTGATAAAATATTAATGACGGAAACACGCGTTTCAGAAACAGAAGCAACGCTTTTACGAGCCTAAATGAGCGCGAAGCTAACAAAGGAGACTTAATGAAATGATACTTAAAAATATTGTGCAGATAGTTGCGATTTTGATAGTTTTAAGTATTTTCCCTTTTTCTGGATTGCAAGCGGAACCGATAGTACTTGGCAAGGCAATAACATGGGTACACGCAGGAGATAAGTGGGAACTCTCACAGATGGCATTAGTGCGAGCAGAGTTCGATGAGGAGATCTCATACGGTTCTAAAGAATACATAGGCCCCCAAACAGCACAAGCCCTGATGAGTACTTTTGATAAACCGTACGACCGTAAGCACTCACGGACCGTAGTGACTGTATTCTCAAAAGCAAGTATTGCTGAAATCAAACGGAACGAAATGATGGGGATTCATGCCTGGTCGGAACTGCTTTCAAAAGAGGGTGTCCCTATCTCGTTTAAGGACCGTGAAATAGATGCACGGTACCCGCGAACAAGATGGCTTCAACTTCTTTTGGAGAGAGGTGTTACTATAGAAAGTCTTATTGATTATTTTTTGTGTATGGCACATCGGCATCAGTTGGCGTTTTTGGAGGATAGTCCTCATCTCTGGAAACCCGAGACTGAGGGTACTTCAGCGATAGATGCATGGCAAACCTACAAAGCCGATTACATCAAAAAGTTTGTAAGATACTATACTCGGAATTGGAAAACGGCAACAGAAGCTGCCGGAAAACGGTTAGAAGCTTCCAAAAGTAGGATCCCAAAAGTTCCTAATGTGCCAGCAATCCCACAGATTCCGCAGTTTCACAGCGAACCTCAAGAGACGGCTCTTTCACCTCTACAGCGTCTTGTAAACCAATTAGAACAAACAGTAGAGGATTTGGAACGTCAAAACAGATCGGACGCAGCGAGACAGGTCAAAGAGGCGTTAGAACATATCAAGAAGATTCTGGAGCGTGACAAAACTCCTAACGAACCAAACCGAAATATGAAAAGGACATCCCGCTATCCGCCTTTGTAGGAAAGGTAGGTTTTGTCTACTGCATAAGGAGCGCGCTAAATGTTAACGACGCTAATCCAAAAAGAGATGATGCATCATATTCTCAGTGTCCGATTTGTTGCGCTCCTTGTGATGTGTCTTCTGCTCGTGCCACTCACCTTGCACATTAATTACCGCAATTATCTCCAAAACCAAGTCAATTATCAGGAATCCCTTAAACTCTCGACCGCGGAATCTGAAGAAAAGCCGCCAGATGCCCCAGACCCGGATACGGAAGTCTCTAAACTTTTTCTTGAACCGACACCTTTGAGTGTGTTTGCGAAGGGTTTAGAGGAATCACTTCCGAGTTATCTTGGGATGACACGCAACGGCGTAAAACAAGGTTCAATGTCCCTTGGGGAAGCGCCGCTCTCCTCTGCTTTAGGGAATCTTGATTTTCTGTTTGTCGTCAGTACTGTTTTCAGTTTGCTGGCACTGTTATTCACATTTGATGCTGTTGCGGGCGAAAGAGAAGCAGGAACCCTCCGGATTACCTTGTCAAACGCATTACCTCGGGATTTATTCTTGTGGAGCAAACTCATTGGTGGATATATCGTGTTTGTTGTCCCATTTCTGGTAGCGTTCCTGTTAGGTTTACTCTTGCTTGTCTCGCAAGGTTTCCCCTTGGGCGAATCTGATATTTTCCTACGTGTATTGAGTTTGACGCTCGTCTCACTGCTTTACATTGGTGTGTTTTTTGCGATAGGGACCGTCATTTCCACCTATTTGGACAATTCCAAGACGGCACTCATTATCGCCTTTACTGTCTGGGTGCTTGCCGTGTTGATTGCACCGCGCGCTGGGTTTCTTACCGCCAAACTCATTGCACCGACACGCGCGATTCAGAGCGTCTATATGGAAAAAACGGCGATCCGCAATAATCTCAATACAGAAAAGGAACAAGCGATTGGCGAAAAGATCATCGGAACGATAGGCACCTCGATTAACTTCAACGAGGATATGGCAAAAATCAGAGAATTGAGAGAACCGATTGATGCCGAGTATCGACAGAAATTTCAGGAGCAAGTCGGCAAAGTCGACCGAGAATACCAGCGTGAAAAACAGCGGCAAGAATCGGTCGGAGAAAACCTTTCCCGAATCACGCCGACAGCTTCGCTCATTTATCTTGCCATGAATTTAGCCGAAACAGGAAAAATAAAAAGAAATACTTATTTTCAAATGGGCAATCGTTATTATAACCAACTTGAGACGGCGTATTTCAGTGAAATTGCAGACGATCAATTTGCGACGATAGCGCGGTTCACATCAAAACCGTCAGAACCAAAGGAAATCGCCCCGCCGCCAGATATGGCCGAAACCTCCTTATCAGAAACCCTCCGTCACTCTATAGTGGATTTACTGCTGCTCTGTTTCTTAGCAGTTGTATTAACAACCGTAGCGTTCCTGAAGTTCTTCAGTTTGGATATCTAATATAACAAACTCTCCCGACTACCACTGATTATCAAGAAAAATAACAAACTTTCAACCGTTTGCAACTTTTCTGGACAGATAGTGTGTAACACAACAATACAACCCAGAAAAGCGATACCTGCTGCGGAAATTTCACAGTAAAACCGTAGTGCTTTGCTGAATTCGCTTGAATCTTGCAAAAGGAGATTTTGAATATGCGAAAAATAATCTCGCGATTGAAGATATTTCACCTATCCAACAGAACCATAACGCTATTGTTCGCAACTTTATTGATAACCCTAAGCACACAAATTGCCCCCCGCGCCGACACAAGTCAATTCCTTTTGTCTGGAGATGATCTCAAAGACTTAGGCAGTTTAGCCGTGAAACTCCAAGACACGCGCGCTGTTATATCCCAACACATCGCTCCACAACTCTCTGCTGAGACACAACAGTTGTTAGGTGAATATGATGGCATAAGCAGCCCATCTTTAGCACTTCAACGCTCACTGATTTTGGATCTGAACAGGATTCTCCAAGCGGGACCGCTCTACGATGCCGAGAGTTTTGCTGATATTGAACTCAGCGAACAGACAGACGAGTTGCTCGCGCAAAGTCCCGAAAGTGGAGAAGCATTGGTGCGTCTTAACCGCCTTCTTTTGTCAGATACCTACCCGCACGAGGTCGCCTCGCCCAGAGAAAAACAGACTGAAAATCCCGAAGGGATTGAAAAATGCAGAGAAAATTTAAGGCGGATACAACAAGCGCGCGAAAAATATCGAGATGAGACAAATAGCGATCCACAATGGCTCTCTGAACTTGCTCCAGAATACCTTGACAAAAAGGACCTTCTCTGTCCTGCAGATGCGACAAATGGCAAACCCGGCGTTCTAACAGAAGGTGCTGAGGATCCGACACTCCCGTGCAGTTATCTCTACGAATTTCGTCCCTCCGAGAAATCAAACCGAAAAATTATATTGGCAAACCAAGGCGATATGTTACCTTTCGTCCGCTGCGAACACCATCTTCTTAACCTGAGTGTTGGTGGAAAACTCTATCGTAACGGTCCACAAAGAGCGATCTATAAAGGTAAGATGAAGGTTCAGGTGGCACGAGTCAACGCCTCGGGTGACTTGTACACACAACTCAAAGCACAACTTGGAGAAGAGTTTCTCAGGTCACCAGAAGGAAAAGATTCATTGAAACAATTACAGGGGTCTCTACCGCCTTCAACGCCAACAATTCGGCGGGAACAAATAAGTCCGATAGGCAAACCGATGCCAAGTATCGCTTTGACGGATCTATCCGGGAAACCTGTCAAATTAGAGACCCTTCAAAGCGAATTTATTCTCCTCAATATCTTTTCAATCAATGTTAATAGTTGTGGACCGAAGTTGCAAAGCCTGGAGAAACTGCTCAAAAATTACGATGTTTCCCAATTACAAGTCGTCGGTGTTAGCACCGATAATTCCGCTAAGGCGATTGAAACGTTCAAGGAGAAATACGGGCTTTCGATGCCGATCTGGATGGGTAAAAACATGCAGATACAGGTTTTCGCAGATAACGGCACCGCCAAATCTCAATCGAAACTGATGACGTTCCTTTTAAATCGAGAATTAATTGTCAAAGATATGGTCATAGATTTTGATCCAAATATCCTCTCACAAAAGGTTAAACAGTTCGTCGAATCCAAGGATTAGTACATCAATTTTTGCAGAGCTTTAAGGTGAAAACATGTTACGAACGCTTATTCAAAAAGAGATAATGCATCATATTTTGAGCATCCGGTTCGTCGCACTCCTCGTGATGTGCGTATTGCTCATTCCGCTGACGCTTTTTATCAACTACCGAAATTATCAGCAAGACCTCGTGGATTACCAAGAGGCCGTGAAACTCGCGAACATTGAAGAAACCACGGTTAACCCGAAGATGCCCCTGGAACCGGAGATTGAAGTTTCCAAACTCTTTCTCAAACCGACTCCGTTGAGCGTCTTTGCAAAGGGATTAGGAGACTCGCTCCCAAGCTACCTCGGAATGACCCGCAATGGGATTACACAGGGATCCCCATCTACATTTTCAGCACCGTTCTCCGACCTTTTAGGACACCTCGATTTTCTATTTCTCATAGGGACCGTTTTCAGTCTGCTGGCACTACTGTTCACATTCGATGCCGTTGCTGGGGAGCGAGAGGTCGGAACCTTGCGAGTTACCTTAGCAAATCCGCTGCCGCGGGACATCTTCTTATGGAGTAAGTTAATCGGTGGATACCTTGTGTTCGTGGTTCCGTTTTTGGTATCGCTGCTGTTCGGTTTACTCGTGCTTGTCTGGCAAGGCTTCCCGCTCGGTGAGCCCGAAATCTTTCCACGAGTCCTCAGTCTTATCCTCGTCTCGCTCCTCTACATCGCGGTCTTCTTTGCGATAGGGACCGTCATTTCCACCTACTTAGATAGTGCCAAAACAGCACTCATCGTCGTCTTTACCCTCTGGGTGTTCGCTGTGCTGATTACACCCCGTGTTGGATTCCTCACCGCTAAACTCATCGCACCAACCCGAACTTCACAGAGTGTCTATATGGAAAAGAAAGCCATGCGAGACAATTTTGACGCGGCACTCCAAGAGGAAAAAATGAAAATTATCACGGAGACACCCGCGACGGAGATGTCCGAGGCTGGTCACGTTGCCAGAGTCATAGCCGGAGATGTATTAAACGAAGTTGATGAACGCATGAAGCCTTTGGAAGAA
>CAZQIP010000324.1:0-40037 GCA_964593655.1 uncultured bacterium
TCCGAACGTTATTGTGAAGGGTTTAATTAGTGCCCACAAAGCCGGTTTGAAGGTAGTGACTTCCGAATTGGAAGCACATTACCTCGCGGGAGGTAACGTCCTGAATGTTGTCAGCGCACTCATCGCAGCAGATAAGGCGAGAATTGAACTCAATTTTCAACGCTCCGCCGCCATAGATTTGGCCGGACGCGATGTCTTTGAGGCTGTTCAAGTTAGCGTCAACCCGCGCGTGATTACCACGCCTCGCATTAGTGCGCTCGCTTTGGATGGCGTTGAATTGATTACCACTGTCCGTATCACTGTTCGGACAAACATCAATCGACTTGTCGGTGGAGCCGGTGAGGAGACGATCATCGCGCGGGTCGGTGAGGGCATTATCAGCGCAATCGGTGCCTCTGAAACCTACGAAGATGTACTTGAAAACCCAGACATCATCTCGAAAACAGTACTTGACCGTGGACTTGACGCAGGAACCGCTTTTGAAATCCTTTCTATTGATATTGCTGATGTCAATGTTGGCAAAAATATCGGGGCAGAACTTCAAGCTGAGCAAGCCGAAGCCGATCTCGTTGTCGCACAAGCGAAGGCAGAAGAACGCCGCGCAATGGCAGTCGCTCAGAAACAACAGATGACCGCAGACGTGCAAGACATGCGCGCAAAGGTCGTTGAGGCTGAAGCAGAGGTACCCCGCTCCCTCGCAAATGCATTCCGTGAAGGCAACTTAAACATTACTGAGCAGTAACTTACTGCTATACGCGCGGTCCAGCGATCGCGCCGTCTCAATGGAGAAGAGGAAATATGACACCAACAATTGTTGCGATTATCGCTGTTTTGATACTTCTGTTCCTAATTATTATCAGTTGGCTCGTGCCAGTTGGGTTGTGGATTACCGCTATTGCAGCAGGCGTTAAAGTCGGAATTTTTGATCTCGTTGCAATGCGCTTGCGGCGTGTCCCACCCGCTGGGATTGTGGAACCACAGATTAACGCTACCAAGGCAGGACTGAGTCTGTCTCTTGATGACCTTGAAGCACATTTTCTTGCTGGCGGACGAGTCGCAAGTGTTGTCGCAGCACTTATCGCAGCAGACAAAGCGAACATTGATCTCGGTTTCGCACAAGCCGCCGCAATCGACCTCGCGGGTAGAGATGTTTTACAAGCCGTTCAGGTCAGTGTTACGCCAGAGATTATTGATATTCCCAGTACAGATGATGCCAGTAGTGGTATCACTGCTGTTGCTCGCGACGGCATCCAGTTAATTGTGAAGGCACGCGTTACAGTCCGAGCGGATATTGACCGCCTCGTCGGTGGTGCTACCGAAGATACCATCCGCGCAAGGGTCGGTGAAGGCATTATTACTACGATCGGTTCATCGGGGAGCCACAAGGAAGTTTTGGAAAACCCTGTCCGCATTTCAGAGACAGTCCTTGATAAAGGCTTAGCTGCTGGAACCGCATTTGAGATCCTCTCTATTGATATTGCTGATATAAATGTCGGCGAGAACGTCGGGGCTAAATTACAGACCGACCAAGCGGAAGCGGAACTCAAGATCGCACGCGCTAAGGCTGAGGAGCAACGCGCACGCGCACAAGCCGAAGAAGAAGAAAATAAGGCACTCGTTGAAGAGATGACAATCAAACTCGTTGAGGCTGACGCTGAAGTTCCCCTTGCGATCGCTGATACGCTTAACACCGAAAGAATGAGCGTTATGGATTATTACGAACTCAGGAATATCCTCGCCGATACGGAGATGCGGCAGTCTATCGCTTCACCCATCACCGATGGACAGGAAATAGACACAACGCGTTCTTCGCACTCACTCGGACTTTCATAGTAGGCATTGAAGCAAAGTAGTAGACATGCTCCGTCATGCCGTTCACACATAAAGCCCCTAAAGGAGAGATCGATGGAAAATATTGTCCAATTGGTGGTGATGGCAGTCATCATAATTCTATCGCTCGTCGTGCGTGGCTCGCGTCAACGGAGAGCACAACAACAGAATGCTGAAAGAAGAGTGGAAGAAAATACGCCCGCTGAGAGTGACGGCGACGTAGCACCACCTCCTTTCATGGAAGATTTTCCGTTTGCAACCGAGTTAGAGCAGATGATGACGCAAGAGAGCGAAGACGAAACGGAAGCGGTGCCCGCAGCTTCTGAAGAACCGGAACCGCCCGCACCACAAGAGCCAGCTCAACCTGTTGAGAATCCACGACCACAACCGCCACCAGTACCTGTGGAATCCCCAGCTGGAATCCGTTCTGTCCCTGCTACCTCACTGCTGGATTTGTCGCCCCGAACATTCCGTCAAGGTATCATTCTCAAAGAAATCCTTGAGCGGCCCCGATCGCGGCGAACGAGGCAGAACAGGAACAGATAGGTACGTTTACACGTGCTGACTAAAATTCTGAACGGGAAATATCGGATTTTTATAGTAAAGTCCATAATCGTTGAAACACATCAAATCGAAGCGATGCCGCTCTCATTCCCCCTGATAAGGGGGGTAGGGGGTTATCTTCTTAAAAATGTTCACTTATTTTCTGATTCTATTGTAAATGGAAACCCGCCGCTTTTACAAAATTGCCGTTATTACCTCAGTTTTTCTGCTGTTTATCGGCTGTTCGCGCCGCCAAAACATTACACGGCAGCAGACACCTTTCCACACTGAGATTCCCTCTTATACTCGGCATCTCAAGGGATTCAAAATCTGTCTGGACCCAGGACACGGTGGGCAAGGACACATCTCCGATTACAAACGCGGGCCCACAGGCGTTCGTGAGGCGGAGGTCAATTTACAGGTCGCCCTTCACTTGCGGAACATGTTGCAAGAGGTTGGCGCGACTGTCGTCATGACGCGTGTTGATGATTCTTACGTCAGCCTGCCGACACGGAGTCAAATTGCCAACGAAAGTCGTGCTCATTTTTTTATCTCACTTCACCATAACGGCATTGACAACCCAGAGACGAACTACACTTCTACATGGTATCACGGCGACGCGGACGACTCGCGCCAGAGCCTCGACCTCGCTCGCTATGTACAACACGGAGTCTCAGACGCATTGCGATTACCAAACTCACCGGCGACAGGCCTCTTTTCGGATAAGCTGGTGACAACTTCTGGCTTTGGCGTTTTGCGACTAACGGAATGTCCAGCGGTCTTATGCGAGGCATCTTTTCTCTCAAACCCGGAGGAAGAGGCGCGGCTGAAAAAGGACGACTATCTCAGAAAAGAGGCTTACGGCTATTTTCTCGGTCTCGCACGCTATGTTGCTGCAGGGTTTCCGAAAGGTATTTTGGTAGCACCGCAACCGGAAACTGTTATTCAGACCAGAACGCCACGACTTCAAATTCAGATTATGGATGGGCTCCACCAACGGGGCGCGTGGATGCTCAAACGACAGCAGGTTTTTACCGACGCTATCCGAATTAAGGTTGATGGCACAAGTCTGCCCTATCACTATGATCGTGATACGGATATGGTCACTGTCGCTATTGAAGAACCGCTCGCAAACGGTGTCCATTTTGTCGAAACTGAATTAGTAAACTATTATGGAAATCATAGTTTGCCTTCGCGACAGTGGTTCAAAGTCGCACCCGCAGCAGTAGAACTTCGCCTTAACGCTTGGACGGATACACTGCCAGCTGACGGTAAAAGTTACGTCGGTATTTCTGTAACCGCGTTTGACGCTGACGGAACACCCATCGCTGATGGTGAACCGATCTACATGCAAACGTCAAACGGGACATTGGCAGAGACCCTTCAATTATCAAAGCGCGGTTCATCGAACTTCTATCTCTATGCACCTAATACACCCGCGACAGCAACCGCAGAAGCCTCTTACGGTGAAAAGCGCGCATCGCTAACGATTAACTTTACAGACACAGACACTGCCATTGTACAGGGGCAAATCTCTGACGCAACCTCTCAGAAACCGCTGCAGGATGTACAATTGCAGGCTGATCCGGGGTTAACCGCAACCACAGATACCAACGGACATTTCTTCATCACAACCGATCCTACATCGAAAGCTCCAATCAAAACGACCCTACACATTTCCAAGGTGGGCTACTATCCCCACAAACGCAAGGTTGACATTACACCGAATCGGGCAACAGTTGCGCATACCAAACTTCGTCCTATTGCTGGTGGCGTGTTCGCATCAACTCTCATCATTCTCGATTCACGGAGCGATACGCCTACCACGCAGAAATTGATCGAAACTTTACAAGAGTTACTGGAACTAACTGGCGCGAAAGTCTATAACATTCATACCCTGGGACAGGAATCGACGATAAAAAAGCGGATAGAGACAATTAACGCTATCGCGGGTAGAGGATATTATCTGCAAATTAATCACACGCCACAAGCTAAAGATGAACCTCCCATTGTTGCAGCGCACTACCGAGGCAATCAAGGGACGGAAACATTTCTAAAACGGATACTCGAACAGTTCAACAATACACTCTATGAGACCCCGATTATCACAGTTCAAGACCGGACGACTCCTGAAATCCAGCAGACGAACAAAATGGCGATGACCCTTGAAATCCGATCCTTAAATCGGCAAAACGCTTCTGCTGTAAAGGAAGCACATGCTATCTTTTTCGGCGCATGGACTTTCCTAAAAACGGATGGCAAGATTGATGCAGAAGAACAGAAACGTTTTATGGCATACTTAAAAGAAAGGCAAGCGTATGCTTCTGATTAGACAAAGGCGCGTAGCTTGGAACGAAGTGGAAAGCGGTTTACGGGAAGGCATATTATAACGAGCAACCTATCTGAACGAACCGCAAGGAAAAGTAGAAAAATGAATATAGTCTCTCGAATTACAAATCTTCAACTCAAACATCCGTTCAAGATTGCACGTCGGGCAACAGATGCCTATCGGCAAGTAATTTCAGTGGAGATTGATGGCGGGATAGGTGAAACCGCACCCGCACGATTTTACGGTGAAACCGTTGAGACAGTCAGTGTTGCAGTGGAGACTATCACCTCAGCATTGCCGGACAACCTCGATGCAATTCATGATGTGATGGCGACTCTTGAAACCCTGATCGGCGGCAACTACGCAGCAAAATCCGCCATTGATATGGCACTACACGACAGACTCGGTAAAAAACTCGGCGTTCCCCTCTACCAACTCTGGGGACTCAATCCACAGAAAACGCCTTGCACATCATTTACCATCGGGCTTGATGAACCTGAAGTTATGGCAGAGAAAGTCCGAAACGCTGAAGCGTATCCGATCCTAAAGGTCAAACTCGGGACACCTCGTGATATCGAGATAATTGAGACACTCCGCAGTGTGACAAATAAACCTATCTACGTCGATGCAAATACAGCGTGGACACCGAAAGAGGCGGTTCGCAAGATTCGTGAACTTGCACGCTATGGCGTTGAGTTGATTGAACAGCCAACAAAACCGGATGATCTCGCAGGACTCAAATTTGTCCGAGACAACTCGGAATTACCGATTATTGCTGATGAAAGCGTCAAACGCGCAAATGATATTCCAGCACTTGCCGGATGTGTTGACGGTATCAACATCAAGCTTGTCAAGTGTGGTGGGCTGCTTGAGGCATACCGGATGATACACGTCGCTCGCTCACACGGTTTACTTGTTATGATCGGCTGTATGATAGAGAGTTCGCTCGGCATCACCGCCGCGGCGCACTTAACACCGCTCGTAGACTACGCCGATCTTGACGGCAACCTCCTCATCACAAACGACCCATACACCGGTGTAACCCTTGATAACGGTAAACTGATACTGCCAGAACACCCCGGCATCGGAGTTATGTGAAGAATATTCGCAAAATGTTGTAATATGTGTGGTGATTAGGTTGAGGTGATTGGATAGGTTAATCATGGAAATAGGATTACAAATAATAGTTGCTATTCTTATTTTCGCTCCAATAACTGCTCTTGTTATTCTCATACATAACTTGACGAAAACAATAGGAAAAAACAAAGACGATGAAGAATACTTAGAATGTGTTTATTTAATGATCATTCTAACGACATTATTGATAATCCTAAATTACATAGGCTGAACATAGACTAACCAAATGTAAGAACTCTCCCATTCTGAATTATGGATATTATTCCATTTTAAGTCCAAAACGACTTATTGCGTTCTTTTTTCTACACAAACTCTAAAACTGGTTGTTGCTGAAAAATTTACTTTCAGGATATATACAACCACTAAACAAATGGAGAAATTTAAAAATGACAAAGCAGAACCGAAAGGTCCTCATTACTGGTGGCACCGGTATATTAGGAAGTGCCGTCACCAAAGCCTACCTCGCGCAAGGCGACACTGTCGCTGTTACCTATCTGTTTGACAACGAGGTTGAACGCTTCAAACAGTACAATCCGGAACTCAGCGAAGATGTCACCTTCCTCTTTGCGAACGTTACCGCGGAAACCGAAGTTCAGAAGACCATTGAAGAATTCGTATCCAAGTTTGGATCATTGGATGTCTTGATAAATATTGTCGGCGGCTTTGTCGGTGGGATTCCAACGGCAGAACTTGAAGAGGATAGATGGGACTTCATGATGAACCTCAACCTCAAATCGGTCTTCCTCTGCTGCAAAACGGCTATTCCGCACATGACCGAAGGTGGCTATGGGAAAATTATTAACGTCTCCGCACGCGCAGGTTTAAAAGGCGAAGCGGGTTTGAGTGCCTATTGTGTTTCCAAGGGCGGTGTCCGCACCTTGACCGAGTCGTTAGCCGCTGAGGTGATGGATTCAGGGATAAATGTCAATGCCATTATGCCAAGCGTTATGGACACCCCCGCGAATCGGGAATCCATGCCGGACGAAGAACACGATCGGTGGGTAACCCCCGCAGATGTCGCCAAAGTGATCTGCTTCCTCACTTCCGACGATGCAATTATCATCAACGGTGCTGCCATCCCCGTTTACGGCAGAGCTTAAGCTTCTCTATCGAAACGGTTTTTCCAGTTGCGTCTGCATAAGTCGCTCTAAAATTTGCAGACGCAGCTGGGTCTCAACGCCCGCAACTTCGGGTTTGCCAGCAAGGTTTTCGGTCTCATTCGGGTCGTTTTCCACATCGAACAAGAGGTAGACTTCGCCATTTGCGTTGAGTGCGGCCTTCCACTTCTGATTTAAGAGCATAATCTCACCTTGTATTTCAGAGATCGCAAAATCACGGTGTGTTACTTCCGGGTTTGTTAGCACTGGACACAACGACTTCCCGAATTGGCGATGCACCAACTCGCCACCCGCCGATTCAACAAGTGTTGGCCCGATGTCAATCCATTCCACCGGGCTATCACAGATGCTCCCCGCGTATGTGGTATCAGGAGTCCGAACAAGTAAGGGTATCCGGACAGCACCATTGAGAAAGTTACCTTTATAGATGAGACCATAATCACCGTTCATTTCGCCATGATCGGAGGTATGCACGATGATTGTATTTTCAAGTTCGCCGCGTGCCGCAATTGTGTCAAGGATTTCCCCGATCTGTGCATCAATGAGCGTAACGTTGCCCGCATAATTAGCACGCAATCGTCCGATTTCACCCGGTTCAAATGTCGGGTTCATCCGCCCCATAAGTCTATCTAAATGCCCTTGAGGACGTTCGCCAATAGGTGGACGCGGGACCGCTGGCGGCATCTGTTCTGGATCGTACATACTGGCGTAAGGTTCCGGTGTATCCCAAGGCTCATGGGGGCCGCCAAAACTAACCCAGCAGCACCAAGGTTCTTCTCGATTGTAGTTCTGGAGGTATTGCTTCGCTTGTTGTCCGACGTACACATCGGCATAGTTTTCAAGACCCAACGTTGACGGACGCACGAGATACGGTTTCGTGCTAAACCGTTCACGATAGTCCGCGCGGTAGCCATCCCAAAGTCCTTTCGCCTCCCATTCCGCTGTCATGTGCGACAGAACTTTTGAACTCGCCCGCGGTCCACCGATTTCATTCACATCGTCCAAGCCATAGGCGTTCATTAAGGCTTCGCGTTCTCGCAAGTCACCACCGTGTGGGTGGAGATGTGTCTTACCGAAAAGGCTCGTCCGGTACCCCGCCTCGCGCACCGCTTGCATCCATGTCGGCGTTTCAGCAGGCATCTGGTGGTTCATGTTGTTCCAGACATGGGTGTTATGTGGATACAAACCTGTTGCCAAACTGAGCCGTGTCGGGATACAGACCGGTGATGTCGTGACACAGTTCGTGAACTGTACGCCTTCACTCGCGATGCGATCCAGGTTCGGGGTCTGCACCCAATCGCCGCTGCACCCCATAGCGTCCCAACGCTGCTGGTCTGTCATCAATAAAAGAATATTCGGGGTTCCCATCGCTATCCTCTTTCGATTCCCGCTTCCGTAAAGGCGTTTGATAGTGTCTCGTATGAGAGCGTGGCAGCAGCGAGCGGGTCATAGTTTTCGCGTGCCTGTACCATAAAACTCACTTCGGCAGTGATAAACCCATCATAACCGTGTGCTTGCATCTCCTTGAGGTAACCGACATAATCGAAAGTACCTTCACCGGGAATCAGGAACTCAAAATCGGGAGCGATACCACGCTGGTCCTTGACATGTGTGTGCGCTGAAACAGCCGCCAGTGCTGAAACCGTCTCTTCTGTCGGCATACCGACAATATCAAAATGACTGATGTCAAAGTTAACCTTGAGATATGGCGAATTGACGATTTCCAGAAGCTCAAGCACTTTCGCAGGTGTGTCAATGATTGCACCGATGTGCGGTTCCATTGCGATCGTAACGCCGCGCGATGCGCCGTAATCAACAAGTTCTCCTATCCGCTCCGCGAGGAATTCTTTGTTTCTGTCCCAATCCTCCGGTTTTCCGCCGGGGGTCGTGTTAACTGCAGGCAGTTCATCCCCTTGGGCAAGTTCAACAGCGAGATCAACACCACCTTTCAGCCGCCACATATTTTTCGCATGTGCATCAGGATCTGTTTCGAGTAAACTGGAATGTGCCGCGATTGCTGGCAATGCTAAGTTATGCTGTTCCAACAGAGATGCAATCCGTTTCCGTTCCGCAGCGTCAAGCGTGCTGAGTTCAGTCGTAAACCGTGGAATGATGGTGAGTTCAACGCCATCGTATCCGAGGTTCGCAAGATGGGGGATGGCGGTATCTATAGGGACAGTAGGCATTCCCCAAGTACTATATCCGAGTTTCATTTTTTAATTTTCCTTGCGGTTAAATAGTGTGGTTTGAACTTTAGCAGTCAGGAATCAGTTAAAAGAGGTTTTTGAAAATCCTGGGGAAATCCGCAGAAACACCCAAGCAAAAATATGTCTCTTTGCTGAAGGTTTCCGATAGCCATTCTTGCTGATAGCCGATAGCCATACCTGTAAAGATCAAGGAATTATGTGCAACCAATCGCTTAATAAGAAGTCGACCCGTTGAATAAGCAAAGCGACACGGCCCATCACAGTATTTCCGAATGCCGAACCGAACCCGATCATGAGGAAAGCGATGCCGACCTTTGAAAGCCATTTAACAGGACCTCGATGCTCTACAGCAAAGAAAAAATAAGTGAGCGTGCAAATCACCCCAACAACCATGAGAACTGCTTCAAAAATCCCCCAACCAGAGAGCGTTCCCGCAGCAATCTCTGCAAACGGGGCAATCGTTCCGCGCGTCTGTTCAAATATGTTTGCACGTAGCACATTCGGAATCGCAATGCCTGAGCCAAATCCGATGAGAATTGCAATCGGGTAGCGGATTAACCACGTATGCCGAGGCGATAAACGGGCAAAAAACAGCAGACCGATACAGATCGGAATTAATTTAATGAAACCTTCTGGCGCGCCAGTTTCTACCGTCTCCCATAACGGTTTCAAGGCAAAGGGGACAAGTCCTTGGTATATAGAAAGAACAATCCCGTATCCGACAGATACGCCTACAAAGAGATGTTCGGCAAATCGATAGAATGGGTTGTCTCGATAAAGAACGCTGTAGATGGAGAGTGTCAGAAACGCTGCAACCCAAATTCCAATTAAACTCCAATTCATGGAACTATTCCTCCCGTGCCCTATGAATAAGGTAAGTTATGTTGCCGATGATCACCAGTCCGACAATCAACAGATGAACAAACGATTCTACATTTATCCATTGCATCCCTTCGTCAGGGGCACCTACGAGGTTCTCGTACTCAGCCGCTCCCAAAATTCCAGACAGCAAGCCAACTAACTGTCCAGTCTGCAGATACGGAAACATCTGTGCGATAATAACGCCTGTGACCCCAGCGGCGATTTTTTGGTTGTACCGGACATTCGCGTAGATAATCCATGACTCTACTGTATCACTGGAGGCGAAATCAACCAGAAGATCAATTTGGTCATAGTTCGTAACATTTTGCATCATCGGGATCTCACCGATAGCCGTCCCGTTGTAATCCGTATCATATACACTGGCGATGTCTGTCCCCATGCCAAGAATCACTTGCACAGCTCCGGGACGGAAACCTAAGAAGACATAATCTTCACCTTCCACTGCCCCTTTCTCTGTAGCGACTTCTTGGATAAGGGCACTTGCCAAGGTAGGTGCATCTACAATAAGTGTAATAGCTATGACCCGTATGTCTCTATCGAAACACTGTTTCAGCAACGCTTTTGCCATAGGATTCAGTTCAGCTAAAGAGGAGGGCCCATAATCAAAGGCAACCATAATCGTTGACCCAGCAGGAAGGGCTTCAATATAATCAAAGAATTTCTGCGTCGGTTCAGATACTGAGACGGGTAAATTGATGGAGAACAACATCGGAATAATAACCGCCAACGCAACCAAAATAAAGACAAATCGCCGATCCATATTTAATCGCCTCCTCCTAAGTAAGAACGTTCAATACCGAGGATAATTCGGATTGATTGCGAAATAACGCCTAAACTAACGCCGAGGATAATTCCGCGTCTGGCAGAGAGATTTGGGTTGTTCAAAATCCATTCCCGGGCTTTTGAGGCAGTGTCATTCGACAGAAGATCACCAACCGGTACATTCCCCATCATGACAATTAAAGCAGTGATCAACAATAGACTCGCTTCAAATGTACGGGCACGGAAAGCACGATAGGCTGCTGAGGCAATGAAGAAAGCAAGGAGCGAAAACATTGTTGCATCCATCGGGAGCTGGACGTTGTTATATAACCATTCAAATATAGAATTCTGTGGTCCATACGGAATACCGATAAGAACCATTAGAATAAGACCCGCGAATACAACGAAACTGTACTGCCAATGTTCTGTTCGACGCCGAATTCGCGCCGTGTGCGTCTGAATCAACGTTACTGTTGCTAACACTAACGCAAAAGGACCAATGATCAGTGCCCAACTGATAACTTCCTCGTAAATCCCCTGCGAAAATGAATGCGGGCTGAATTGTGTGAAGATCATTACAATCCCGAAAACAAAACAGAGAACTAAAGGGACTTGTCGCTTCATAAAACCTCCTAACTTACCCGCTGTAAGAGTGTTGTAATCCAACTAACGCCAGATAATTCAAGCACTACACCTAATACGATAGCAGCGAAAATAAGTAGTTTTCCCCAATCCTGACCTCTCAGACTTCCGAGCAACATCGGCTCCCTGGAAAGGTATGCACTCGCGGCATAAAGTTCTTCGCCAATTAAGGTGTAGTCGCACGCGGCAATAAAAAATGGGAGTTGGTGTTCCGAATCTGTGCCAGCGATCTGGATAGCCCCAACCGAATTACCGGTTTCCGCAAGGATAAGAGATTCAGCGTAAAACGTACCTTGTAAAAATATCGCTGCTGGTTTCTCGCGGAGCATCATCCCTTCTACACCGGCAGCGTACGCGAATTGGCTTTCGGTAATAAAAAAGATGTCATCTTCATTATACGCATCTGGACGACCTTCCTCAAGATAAGCAGTTTTTACCATTTCACGCACGACATTTAGTACAATTGGGTCCCGGCATGGAACACGTAATGCAGTCTCATAATCGGCGGTACGCCGAGCGACCTGTCCCAAAATCGTCATACTTGCAATAGTAGCGACACCACTGACACCACCCAATCCTGTACTGTATAGAATGGAACGTCCCATTTCCGTCGCCCTACCGATGGCTTCATCGACCGCCTCAAGTCCAGGGATGCGTCGGACAAATATATCTTTACCACTGCGGGCATCATAGATATTCCAAACTATGGAGGCAGAAAAAAGGAGCATGGCAATAAGTAACGGGATTTTGCCAGTATGAAACCACTCACCTGTCCCTTCAACAGCCGGAGTCTGTTCGGAATCTACAGTTGCTTCTGTTTCGGTAGTAGCACGCACAATGTAGGTATAAGCAGTCCCCTGTTCAATGCTCGAATCGACATAAGTCGTCGTCCCAACGGGGAGCAGATCACCGATTGTTTCGAGTTCACCATCAGCAATCCGCCGCAGGATTTGGTAACCACTAATACCACTATCCTCGGCTGCTGCATCCCACTTAAGGGTAATACTGGACCCGTCATCATTGGGCGTATCCACCGCCGTGACGTTTGATGGTGGGGAAAGCCCTTGGCTGAACGCAGTGCTAACGCTTATGCATAAAACCAAGGTGACGACTATCCATTGAGTTGTTTTTATCATAAATGTTATATTCCTCAAGAGTAGTTATCAGTTTGCTTCGCAGTGAGAATACGCTGCGCTTTCAGTTATCAGTTAAAGAGGTATGTTGTAGCAGTAGCAGGAAAGGTAACCGCCACAATGTGTTAACTGAGTACTGAAAGATTTTTCGCGGAAAAATCGTACTGAAAACTGACAACTATTAAAAACATTGTGATATCGCTTCTAAAACGTGTTGATCGTCCACATCGTTTCGGATAACGACCTCTCCAATACGCGTCGGCAAGATAAGACGCAGTTTGCCAGCAAGTGTCTTTTTGTCTAAATACATAGCGTCACATATCGCTTCTGGCGTAAGATCATCTGGAAAAGTAAGCGGCAATTTCGCACGGTTTAAGAGACTGCGCTGCCGTTGAAAATCGGTTTCAGAGAACATTCGTAAATTAACCGCCAGCTGCGCTGCACAATTCATACCGATAGAAACCGCTTCGCCATGCCGGTATCTATTGTAATGCGTCAGTGCCTCAAGCGCGTGACCGAAAGTATGTCCATAATTAAGCACCATCCGCAACCCACTCTCTTTTTCATCTTTCGCAACGATTTCCGCCTTGTTAACACACGCACTTGAGATCATCTCAATCAGCATCGCGTCTTCTAAATTTAGAATAGCATCTAAGTGTTCCTCAACCATTTCAAACAGCGGTTCATCGCGGATAACACCCATCTTAATAACTTCAATAAGTCCGGATCTAATATCGCGTTGCGGTAAGGTTTTGAGGGTATCTACGTCAATGAGTACCAGCTTCGGTTGGTGAAACGCACCGATGAGGTTCTTGCCCTTCGGGTGATTAATCGCCGTCTTACCGCCGACGCTCGCATCAACTTGTGCCTGTAATGTTGTTGGAATCTGAACGTAGGAGATACCACGCATGTACACCGCCGCCGCAAAGCCACCAAGGTCGCCGATAACACCGCCACCGAGCGCAATAAGTGCTGAACCACGGTCGAGTTGATATGCAACCAAACTATCCTGTATCCGTGAAAACTGCGCCAGCGATTTGCTCTCTTCACCGGTAGGGATTTCAATCGTGTTTACGTTAAATCCAGCATCGGTAAGGCTTTGGTGAACGATAGGCATATACCGCGCTTTAACAAACGAGTCCGAAACGATAAGCACCTTATTTGATTTTATATCCGGCGTGAGAAGTTCTCCAACTCGGTTCAGGAGTCCCGTTCCGACAGCAATCGGATAACTGTCCGCTCCAAGTTCCACGCGTAAAGTTTTCGTCATTTTGGATCCCTAACGCTTTTCGTAAATACCCGTTTGATATACGCCATGACTTCTCCGAATGAACGTCCTGTCGTTTCCACCATATAATCGGCTTTGGCATAGTAAGGGTGTCGTTCTTCCAGCATAGTGCTAATCTTCATGAGTGGATCGGGAGTCTGGAGCAGGGGTCGGTGGGACTGATGTTGAACCCGCCGATAGATCTCCTCTGCTGTTGCTGTTAGACAAAAAATAATGCCGTTACGCTTGAGTTCTACCATATTATCTTCTTTCAAAACAACACCACCGCCTGTAGAGATAACGTAATTGTACAGTGTCGACACTTTACGTACCGCTTCGCTTTCCAGTTCTCGGAAAGTGGGTTCCCCATCTTCCGCAAAGATATCACTGATGCGCCGTCCGCTATCTCGTTCGATGACGTCGTCAGTATCCACATAACGCATCCGGAGTTGCGTAGAAAGCCGTTTACCTATCGAGGTTTTCCCGGTTCCCATAAAACCGACAAGCACAATATTGGGGTTTCGTTTGCCCTGTCGTTTCATCATTTTCCACCTTGATCGCTACTGTTTCCCTAAGTTCGGTAAGTGCAGCTTAAAATTGAGTCCCAACGGTTACTCCGAAAGCACCGACTGACAACCGAAAACTATTATACTCCTTTTAAATAATATTGTAAAGGATTTTGCATGATTTTTCGGGGTGTGGTATAATTACGGCTAACTGGCAAGTTTATTGCATACCAGAAGGAGAAAACAGATGGCACGGCAACTCAGGATGGTCCGTCCCAATTTGGAAGATTTACCGGAGTTAGAACTTCCAGCAGGCTACGGTATGCGCACCTATCGCAAAGGCGATGAGGCGCACTGGGCACGTATTATTAGTGATTCGTTTGGTGGCAGGGAACGTACTGCACAAGACACGAAGAACGAGATTACGAGCAGAGATGTTTTTATTCCTGACGGTTTCTATTTCGCAACACATCGTGGGGTCCCTGTTGGAACTGCTTGTGCGTGGCGGCAATCTGTAGATGAAAAAGAGGTCGGGTATGTACACATGGTCGGCGTTGTTGCTGAACACACCGGACACAAACTCGGAAAATGGGTCTCACTTGCTGTTCTCGCCTACTTTCGGGACAATGGTTTCATAAGTGCTATGCTGGACACCGACGATTTTCGGATCCCTGCCATTAAAACCTATCTGAATTTAGGATTCATACCTGTTTATGTTGAAAAAGGGCAACCGGAGCGGTGGTCCGATATATTTGAGAAATTGCGACTCCCGTCAAGGTCAGCACAGATCCTAAGTGTCAAAGAAACGCTCCCTGCGGAATTGTGGGCGAAGGTCTCACGTTAAAAATATACAGTGGAAGATCAACTTAGAATGGTCCGGCACGGTTTAGACAAACTGCCGAGGCTCCAATGTCCTGATGGCTATCGCATCCGAACCTATCAAAAAGGAGACGAAGCACATTGGGCGCGAATAATGGACAGGGCATTTGTAGATAAAGGTAGAACCGCCCAAGATACGTATGCTAACGTTATCAATCAACCCGACTTTGATCCAAACGGTTTCTGCTTCGTTACTCACAATAATATACCTATCGGCACGGCGTGCGGTTGGAATAGGGATATCCGTGGCAAACAGGTAGGCTATATTGATATGCTCGCCGTCCTGCCAGAACACACAGGACATAAACTCGGAAAGTGGTTAACCGTATTTCTCTTGTACTATTTTAGAACCCAGCACGCGACATCCGTAATGTTAGACACTGACGATTTTCGCCTCCCTGCTATCAAGAATTATCTTAACCTCGGTTTTGTGCCAACTTATCTTCGTGAGAACCATGCCCAGCGGTGGCAGAATATCTTTGAAAAAGTCGGTTTCCCTAAATAATGAGATGCCTTCTCACAGTGAAAAACTGTCTGAACCTACCTCGCAACACTGTTATATTCGTGATTCTTATCGGAGGCTTCAGTCTTCGTATCGTCGGTATAAACGTCGGGTTGCCCGATACGCCTGACCCGCGTGAATCTATTATCGCACAAGATGTACTAAACCTCGTTCACTTCACGGCACCACCGCAGACCTACAATTGGCCCGGAACGGCGTGGTTTTACATTATCGCTGCGGTAGCCAAATTGCTCTCAATCGGCGGCTTACATCTAACCGAAGCCCGCGTCATTCTATTGGCGCGCTGCATCAATACCCTCTTATCCACTGCCACACTCTGGTTCACTTATTCTATTGGAAAACACGCGGACAACAGACGCGTGGGACAAATTGCCGCAGGATTGCTCGCTGTCTCGATGTTACACGCCACCAACGAATCGCGTTTCGCGCTTGTTGACATCCCCGCGACCTTCTGCGTAACATTTTTTCTCTGGCGTGTCGCACGTACACGTTGTTCTTCAAAGCCGTTTACGGCTTGGACTGCGATGTGGCTCGGTATCACTCTCGGAACTGGGTTCGCCGTCAAATTTACCACCGTTTTCGTCAGTTTTTCTCTCCTCATTTTCATCGGTAGCGATCATTTTTATAAAAGGATTGCTACGGTTATCGGTGTATCTGCCTTAACTTTTACACTCCTCTGTCCATACTGGCTCATTGATTTGGTTTCGCCAACGTGGAATCTCTTCTTTGAGGATTTCTGGTATGAAGCCACACACTACCACAAGGGGCACTTCGGTCTCATTTCCACAGCAGAATCGGGGTGGCTACAACGGTTTACCTACCTATGGGTGCTGCTAAAATGGGGGATGGGGTTACCGCTCGCGCTCCTCGCCGTTTACGGTATCCTGCAAGCGATCGTTTCACTGAAACGCAGAACCGGCGAGTTCCCTATATTAGAGATACTTCTGCTGATCTTTGTTATTCCGTACCTACTGTTTATCGGCGTACACAAGATCAAATTCACGCGTCACCTGTTGATACTCTATCCCGCACTGACGCTGCTTGCCGCTATTGCACTCGCGCGCTTACCGAGTGCAATAGGTGGTTTCTTCAGGTTCGCTCGCGGCAGTTCACCGCATATTGTAGAAGACGAACCCAGGAGGTACGATATATTTGGAAAATGGGGATGCGGAATTGTGGTAGGTGTCGTCGTGCTTTACTCGTTCGTTTATACTGCTGCTTTCACTGCTCTGATGCTCGCGCAACCGACCCGGGTCGCAGCATCCGAATGGATCTTCGCGCACGTTCCGCCAGAGGAAACTATTGCAAGCGCACCAGTAACTTTATTCAACTGGCTTCTACCTGATTTGGATTTGGAAGTGGCAGATCAAGAAGCAAAATGGGTACTTATCCTCGCGCCAGACCTTGAGGTGTTCCGAAAATATCAACAACATCCTCATGGTTATCAAGATGAAGATTGGTACCCGCTTGGCGAGTTTGAATTAGAGGAAACAGTGGCGTTTTATCACCGAATCATGGGACACGAAAGTCCGTATGAACTGCACAAAACCTTCCGACGTAACCCACAGTTTTTGGGCATACCAATATCAGATGCCGATGCACCATTTCCGATGCGAGCACTCGCACATCCTGAATTCCATCTCTATCGTCGTTCTGACTGAAAGGGTGAGAACGCGCTGTAGTTTACATCAAGGGTGGCTTGAAATAATTCTTCTGAATCGGAACTATTTCCGATAAAATTTGGTGAAGCACGTCCGCTGCGATATTGTCAGCATCAATGATCCGAACTATTTCTTGTGAGTAATGGTCAATCAGCGGTTCAGTTTCCCGTTTGTATAAATCCCAGCGGTAGCGAACCACGACTTCTTCGGAATCGTCAATTCGATTTTCCTTCAGAGAACGTCCGCGAATCCGTTTAAACATCACCTCACGGTCCTCGCAAACCATGAAGATGACTTTAAAAATCTTGATATACGGTTTTATCAATGCCGCTTGTGTAATATTCCGTGGAATGCCATCAAGAATAAGCAAGTCACGTTCTGGCGCGTAAATCCCGTCACGGACCTTTGCCTCCATGTAGTCTTGCCAAATTTTGATCGTAATATCGTCGGGGACTAACTTACCGATGCCAGCATATTGCTGGAAAATTTGCCCGCATTTGGAATTGACATCAAGTTCTCGGAACATATCCCCGCTCGAAACATGGAAGATACCCGGAATTTGTGCCAGCAGTTTCCCCTGTGTTCCCTTGCCAACACCGGGGGGACCCACAAGCATCACTGCTTGATAACAAAGTCCATCCGCCTCGTGTAGAGGGCTCTTATCCGTTGTCATGTCTGTTTTTGTCCTCTGCCGCCTTTATGACTCTCCGTTGAGTTGATGCCCTGGACCAAAGAGGCTCCAGCGCGCATATAATAGACGTTACTTACCGAGCAGGTGTTCAAGAATATAGAAATCCAAACCTTCATAGTCTCGAGCTGCGATAAACTCCTGTTCGACGTGTTTATCAAATGTTCGCACCTTCTCAAGTAGGTTGAGGAACGTCCTTCGGCTGCTCAATAGATGTTTTGTTGAAATGTCGCGGGGTTGTGTTCGCATGACTTTCACATCCAACCCGATGAATTCACCGTTTCTACCGTATCCGTTCTCTTCAAGTACCCGGACTTGATTAAATGCCCGTCGCAAATTGACAGATCCAAATGCCTTATCCTGGTCGAATTTGAGTCCGTTCTGGTCGTTGAGATGTACACTCCAAAGTTTCTTATGGTGCAACGCGTATCCCATTTCATCAGAGGGTTCTAACCCAGCGAGAATAGCATGTGCACTTTCAATTAATCCACCGACCCGTTCCGGCGCATCGCTCGCATACGCCAATCCAACGGCGTGTCCAATCGTCGGGATATACGCAATGTCCATCGGTTCGTTCGGTTTCGGTTCAATCAGAATGCGGATTTCGGAATCGTATTCAAGTAACGCGTTAATAGCATCCAGAATCTGACCAACAGCGTCTGCCGACGATTTCGTTTCCCGGATATAGGTGCCTTCACGAGCAAGCCACAACACCAGGTTTTTACACCCAATTTCATTGGCAATATCTACGCACCGTTTTGAACGTTCCAGCGCATACGTCCGTTCTTTTGCCGAATTAGACGTATAAGCACCATCAATCGTCTGTGGAGATTCCCACAAGCGTGGCGCAACCACTTCCGCTGTTAAACCGTGGGCATCCAGCTGTGTTTTTACCGTTTTTGTCTGTGCTATCAATTGGGCATGGGGCTTTTCATCGATATCAGGGACAATGTCATCGTCATGAAATTGAATGCCAACGAAACCGAGATCACGGTAGAAGCTAACCTTCTCATCAAAACTAAACGATTCCCGAACAGGCGGGCCGAAAGGGTCTGCCCCTTCGTGTATGTTCCAGGGTCCGAAAGAAAAGCAATATTCTGTTGCTCCTTTAAATGATTCGCTCATCAAATTCTCCTATGTGCAGTATTCCCTCCACTTCCCCGTCTGATAATAATCATCTCTTATAAAAACGATCCAATAATAGTAGAGGGTACGAAAAAACTGCTTGACTTTTCTAATAAGTATAAAGTATTATTTAAAATGTGTCAAGCAATTCTGTAGATATAATCTTCAAACCGATGTTGCAATGCCATGCATCCCGAATTAAAACGAATTTTCCTGAAATATTGCCCATGTGTCGTACAATCCTATCGCCTCTATATCTATTTTATTCATCCATGCTCGCATTGAACCTATTTGTCTTATCCGCAGGTGCTGTGGAGCCGGAGAAGGCATCGGATCAATCTATTCCAACTCAAGAACAGACGCTGATATTAGAGGCAACGTCGGCAGAAGATTTCAGTTCTGAGGATATTTACCACATAGAACTCAATTTGGACATACCCAGCGACGTTGAAATCATTGCCATGGAGAGCGAGGTCATTGCCGTCGTCTTTGAAAAACAGATACAAGCAACAAAAACAGCGCGTGATGTTCTGATTCAGAACTACTTGGAGAACGTCTCCCTAATAGGAACACAGAACAATGATATACTGCAGTTAAGGGTAAAATTGCCAGAAGTGAATACTACTAACGGAAAACCTAACCCCTTTCCCAATATTGCGGATCTGCACACAACTCTTCAAAACCAACTCCAGTTGAAGTGTACGATTAAGACGCCCCCTGATGTTGCTGTTAAGATCCAAGCGAAAACAGGAGATATACGTCTCAAGCGTATCCGAGGCAAGGTAGAAATTGCAACAGAAAAAGGAAATGTCCAGTTAGATGAGACATTGGGGAACTACAATGTTACAGTAAAAAAAGGACGCATTGATGGGAAAATTTTGCTAACGCAAGGACAGAACAAATTGGAGACACAAAACGGTTCAATCGGGTTGACTATACTTGACACTGTTGCTGCACCAATGGATGTGACTGCACAAGGTGGTAGTATCCGCTTAGAATTACCTGAAAATTACGCTGTTGATGTTGAACTTAAGAGTGAAAAGCAGCAGGTCGTTATCAATCTCCCCGCCCAAATTGATAATGATACATCCCTAACGCTTATTAACGATGGAGGCCCCCTATTCCGTTTAAAAGCTACCGATGCGATTTCGCTGCTATCAAGTTCGTCAAATAATGGGAATACACCCTCTGATACTGTGTCAGACCCCTTTGAAGGTTCTATCCAACCTGTCCCAAAGATAACACAACCCCCTGTTGTTGATGGCAATCTATTTGAAATAGTGTGGCGGGAGGCGGTGTTACTCTCTCCATTTCAGAACGCAGATGGCACCGGGGAACCACAGAATCCGACTGAAACCTTTCTGATGTCGGACGCTGAAAATCTATATATCGGTGTAAAGGCATACGTCGCTGAATCACAACTCCCGCATATCTCACAGACACAGCGGGATTCCCCTATCTGGGAAGACGAGTGTATTGAAATCCTGATTGATCCCAACCTTCAAACCGACATTTACTATCACTTTGTTATCAACCCCATTGGCGCGTTCTTTGATCAAAAAGTTAACGTCCCTGGTGAACCCAATTTCCGATTTGCACCGCATGATGTTCAACTCTCCTCGGATCGGAGACCCATGCAGACAGAGTTTAGTGCCGATAATAAATGGAATTCAAATGCCAAGGTCGCTACCCAGATTAACGCCACCTTTTGGAGCATTGAAGTCGCGCTCCCCCGTGAAATGTTGGAAAAACTTTCTAAATCAGACTTGCAAGATAAACCCGCCCTTGAAAACAGGTGGTTTTTTAACATCCATCGTAAAGCATACACCAGTGCCGTTAATACGGAAGACCTCGCGCCTACAACCCAAAGAGAATATAGTTATTGGCTACCAACTTATGATAGCGAACATCCGTGGTGGCCGCATGCACCGCATCAGTATGTCGGTATACTTTCTGAACGCTATGCGCCGGCAATGGGTGTCTTGGGCTTTGTAAAGGCATCACCGACTTTCTCTCAAACCTTTACCTCCGAAGAAAAATTTCGGGTTACCGCAATTGAAATTGAAGGTAATACTTCTATTCCGACTGAGGTTATCCAGCACAACCTGCCTATTCAGCCTGGGGGTGTTATCACGGGCTCACAACTCTCATGGCTCATCACGGAATTGCGAAGCCATGACTGGTTTCAGGATGTACGTTTAGAGACAAGGCAAGAGCCATCTGCGACTGGAGAGCCAGGAATTTACCCAGGCATCAGTGTGCATATCCGAGTGACAGAAGCTCCCGTGTTCCTTGCACGCCAGGTTAAAATCGACGGAAATAGAAGCTTCCCTTCACAATTCATCGCGGAATGGTTCCAGCTAAAACCTGGCTTTTTTGCCGTTGAAGTTACGAGACGCAAGCGGCAGCTAATTGCCGATTTCTATTCAAACCGTGGATATGAATTCGCCACCGTTACGCAGCAATTAGTGAACGATACCCTTAAATTTAACATTGACGAAGGCACATTACACGAAATTCGTTTTATCGGGAACACTCGGATCTCGCGGGCAGAACTGTTGTCAGCACTTAATCTAAAGACTGAAGCCGTTGCTGGAAAACCAAGTTCGCAAACCCCGGATATTTACCGCCATACCCTTGGACGGTCAAAGGTCAACCGCATGGACAAGGAACTCCGTGCAAATAATGAGCACTTTAAAGCGATTCGGGATTGGCGCGTCCAGCGCGAGGGTGGGAAAAACATCATGATTGTTGAAATTGAAGAACAACCTATAATTAAACCCGGTGGTTTTCCAATTATTCAATTCAATCGTGTTCATGGGTTAATGCTGGGAGTCGGAGGGACACTCGCCACTCAGTTCACAGGTAAAGAGCAGGTTTTCGGTTCAATCAGTCGTGGATTTTCAAGCAAAAGATGGAACTATCACGCCGGTATTGAAAAGGGATTCTTTAAGCAACAACCCCTTAAACTCGGGGCAAGTTTCTATAAACTCACTGATGTCAGCTCCAATATCTATCTACATCAGGGCGACGCCAGCCTGAGTGCCGCCTATTACGGGTCCGCATTTCAGGATTATTATGAACGTTCGGGCTCCCAAGGATGGATTACCTACGCACCCTCGGAATGGAGCTATCTTAGGCTGGAATTCACAGGAGAACAACACGGGAACCTCTCCAAATCAACGGATTGGAGTTACTTAAACCGCAACCTCATCAAACGGGGCAATGCTCGGATTGATCGCGGGCGACTCGGAAACCTGACGCTCGTTTTTGCGTTTGATACCCGCGACCACAGATCAACAAGTATACGGTATTTCCACACGTTGTTCGCTGCAAATGAACGCACTCGACGTGGATGGCGCGGGCAGCTTGCTGTCGAGATGACCGGGCAATATTTCGGTGGTGATTACGACTTCAATTTCTACCGATTTGAAATTGCACGCTATACACCCCTGTTCGGTTCACATCACCTGAACGTTCGGATCGCAGGCGATTTTTCTGATGCACCCTTGCCCAGACAACGGCTCCTTCATCTTGGAGGAGGTGCCACCGTGCGGGGTTATGATTTCAACAGGTTTGCAGGCGATAATCGACTGCTGCTTAATCTTGAGTATAGATTCATCAATGAGACAATCCATAGAGATCCTGATGTTGTATTTGGATGGACACTCAGCGGCTTCTTAGATACAGGCAGCGTCTGGTGGCATGGCGACACACCCTTTTCCGATTTTGAGGGTTTCACAACGCAGCTTAAAACTTCAATCGGTGTTGGATGTTCCGTTTTTATAGATCCCTTTGGGACACTTTCACCGTGGATCCTCGCTGTTGAAGTCGCAGAACCGCTTGATGCCTCGTTTTCATCGTTACGAAACCCCAAAATCCTTTTACGCTTGGATCGCATCTTTTAGGAGAATAGTTGTCAGTTATCGGTTATCAGTTTTAGGAGTTACCAGTTACCAGAGTCAGAGTTTGGATTAACAAAGGGCCCTCTTAGCTGGTGACTGATACACTGACAACTAATAACTATGAAAACAACACCGCTTCATCACATTCATGAGCAGCTCGGCGCGACTTTCGCCGAAAGACACCAAGGTTGGAGTATCGCTACCCAGTTCACCGATAGTGTTTCAGAGCATCAAGCCGTACGAGAGAGTGTCGGTATTGTTGATGTATCTTATCGAAGCAGGCATCAATTAACTGGCGATGATCGCGCAACATTTCTACACCGCATCATTTCCAACGATGTTGAAAGTCTCTCAGTAGGACAAGGCACTTACGCCATGCTCTTAACACATCGCGGCAAAATTATCGCCGATTTAAATATCTATGTCCTTGAAGACGCAATCACTATTGATACTGCGCCTGAGACCGCAGAAAATATCTTCAATGAACTGGACAAGTATATCATCGCGGATGACGTTGAATTATCTGATGTTACCGAAGAAATTGGAGCAGTCGCTGTCCACGGTCCCAAATCATCCGAGCTCGTTCAATCTGCGCTAAACATGAGCGATCTCGCGACTTTGCCAGAACGTCACAGCTGCGTTCGTGAAGTAGATGCTTTTTTTCAACACCCGATTGTCTCTGTAAGGACAAATGCCACTGGCGAAGTCGGTTACACGCTTTATACTGCTGCCGAGGGTTTGGCATCACTTTGGCAAGCTTTGATGACGAAAGGGGCACAGTTTAACATTCAACCTATCGGCTGGAATGCGCTCGAATCACTGCGGATTGAGGCTGGCATACCCAGATACGGGACAGAATTAACCGATACTGTTATTCCTCTTGAAGCGGAATTAGAACATGCCATCGATTTTGAGAAGGGGTGTTATATCGGGCAAGAGATCGTCGCACGGATGAAGTATCGCGGACACCCGAATCGTTTGCTGCGTGGTATTGAAATTGATGATAGCCCAACATCCCAAGACGACTGCGAACTACGTCCAGGTGCAAGGGTTTTCAACGCTGATAAAGAGGTCGGTTGGGTTACGAGTGCCACCTTTGCACCAACACTCCGAAAAAAGGTCGCTTTGGGTTATGTTCGGATCGCAGTCACTGAAGCAGATAGTCGCGTTCAGATTGAAACATCAAATGGGCATGTTGATGCTACCGTCGTCCTGCTGCCTTTTTCAACATAACTTGTAAACCTATAGAACTACTAACAAATCAACTATAAGGAACATTCATTATGACACATAACCATTTTAGAACCCAGACCTTGTTGTTGCTGCTCTTACCTATATTCTTAGGCGGCTGTGGGCTCGCTAAATTGTCTAATATCCAAAAGGAGAGCAATTTAGTTGTCGTTGAGACCACCCTCGCGAAGAATCTCAAGACACTTGAGCGTGTGGCTAAGATCGGGAATACAGGGCTCATCGTCAAAACTGCACGCGCCCATTCATCTTACAGCGGTTTTCTTGAAGATAAGATGGAAGACGCTGAGATTGCCGGAGACATTGAAACAGCAGACGAAATGCGCTCACAAGCAATCGCACACTATGCGCGTTCTGAAGAATACGCCTTTAAAGCACTCGCAAAATCAGAGGAAACTTTCAAACAACCGAGAACTGTTGAGATCGCCGAATTTGAAAAGGCACTCCAGAAACTCAAGAAAAAACAGGTTGAACCCCTCTTTTGGGCAGCTTATGCTATGGGACGTGGCATCAGTCTTCAGAAAGATGATCCGATGCAAGTTATTGACCTCGCTCGCGTTGAGTTGATGATGCGGCGTGTACTTGAATTGGACGAAAAATTCTACTTCGGCAGTGCTCACCTTTTTTACGCCGTCTATTATGGGGACCGATCGCCAGCAATCGGCGGCGATCCAGAGAAAGCAAAAGAGCACATTGATTATGTCGATAAACTTAATAACGGCAAGTTCCTGATGAGTAAATTCTATCTCGCACGGTACTACGCCTATCCTAAACAGGATGTTAAACTCTACAAGCAAGCGTTACAGGAAGTTATTGATGCCCCAGCGGATATTTTTCCAGGGGAAGAAGCTGCGACCTCGCTCGCAAAATCGCGCGCCAAACGTTGGCTTGCCCAAGCTGATATGCTTTTTGATCCAGAAATGGAAGAAGGAGAGGTTGAATAATGACACGTAAGAAAATAGACTATATGGGAAGGGTTTTCAACCCCGATTTCCCTTTTAAATTAGCATGCGTATTCCTGCTGATTTTCGGAATGTTATGTTTACCTGTAACGCATCTTGCCGCGGACTCCATTAAGTTCGCAACACTTGCACCGAAGGGTTCCACGTGGATGAACAATTTTGAGGCAATGGGAAAAGAAATTCGCGCCAAAACGGATAGCGAACTCCAGCTCCGTATCTATCCAAACGGGGTCCAGGGAGACGAACTTGATGTTATTCGCAAGATGCGAGCCGGATTACTACACGCGGGGGCTATGACCGCCACGGGGCTCGGCGAAATACAGAAAGAGGTGCTGATTTTTCAACTGCCTCGGTTGTTCAAAACCTACGAAGAACTTGATTATGTCCGAGACTTTCTCCGCGAAGACCTTGACAAAGCCTTCTTGGAGGCAGGATATGTCTTGATCGGTATGGGAGACATCGGCTTCTATTATATTTTCAGTAATCAACCGATTACGACTATTGCCGATCTTCAATCTCCAGCTGTCAAAATGTGGGCTCGGACAAGCGACAGAATCGGTCTCGAATTTTACAAAAACGCCGAGATCGCAACTGTTCCAAGAGAAGTTACACAGGTGCTATCTTCGCTCTACTCCGGGCAGATCAACGCCGTGACCGCATCACCGTACGTCACCGTAGCACTACAATGGCATGATAAATTCAAATACATGACGGACCTTCCTGTAAGCGTCGGTGTGGGCGCAACGGTCATAACAAAAGAAAAGTTTGATCAGTTTACCCCGGAACAGCAGAAGATTTTGCGTGAAATCGGTGACAAGTACCAAAGCACTTTGATTGAGCAAATTCGGAAGGATAATGACAGGGCGGTTGAGGCACTCCAAAAGAAGGCGGGCATTCAAGTCGTTGCGTTTGAGGACGATGCGCGGGAAGCCTGGGATGCTATTGCCGCAGAAACGCATAAGGCACTCGTCGGTCAGATTTACTCACAAACTTTTCTTGACAAGATTAACGCCCTCTTAGAAGAGTATCGAAAAAACAAATAGGTAGGACTGACATAATGTGTCAGTAAATCTTCCCTAATGGCGCGCTTTGTCAGCGCGCCTATTAAATTTGCGTGAGTCCTGTGATAACTGATACATGAAATTCATTTGTCTTTTTTCCATGTGTATGGTATTATATCCCTTTGAAGATTGAGGAGGGATTCAAAACTCGTGGCATCTATTAACGACATCGCAAACGAATTTATCCGAGAAGAAATTGAAGAGTTCCTTGAGGAACCTGATGAGATAGCTCTTGCTATTGAGACGTTTGCGCAAGCGACCTCTGCTATGCAAGACATCTCTGCTGCGCTGATTGATGGCGACCATCACACTGTTGATGAGTTAACGCAGGCAGCACTGGAAGAAGGCACTGAAGCATTAGAGATTATGGATGATGGACTCATCGCCGGGATGGGCATCGTCGGCATCAAGTTTCGGGAGAACTTTATCTTTGTCCCAGAAGTTTTGGCGTGTGCACGCGCAATGAAAGCAGGGATGCAGCATATTGAACCGATCCTCTCGGATTCAGGCATCGAACCCATCGGCACTGTGATAATGGGAACCGTCAAAGGCGATCTGCACGATATCGGCAAAAACCTCTGCATTATGATGTTACGCGGTGCAGGCTTTGTGGTACACGATCTCGGTGTTGATACCTCTGAAGATGAATTCATTGAGGCAGTTGAGGAATATGAAGCACCGATTTTGGGGATGTCAGCACTCCTAACTACAACGATGCCGAACATGGGAAAGACAATTGATGCCTTTATTGACGAAGACTTGCGGGAAGAGGTAAAGATTATGGTCGGTGGCGCGCCAGTCACACAAACATTTGCAGACGACATGGGGGCCGATGGATACGGTAAAGATGCCCTCGCATGTGTCGCACTCGCAAAGCATTTCCTCGAAGCAACGGACGAAGAATGGTAAGGAGTTAATAGTTAATCGTTGTTGGTTATAAGTTAAGAGTCGTTGGGATTACCAAACAGTGTTCGGTTGCCCGATACCCTTTTTAACTTATAACTTATAACTTATAACTAAAAACTATTAGATGAAGAAGATAGACAAAGCCGAATACGAGAAACGCCTCAATAAAATTACACAGATTTTTGAAGGATTGGTTGTCCACGCCGATGAACAGGCAACGTATCGGTGCCCCTACAAAAACCGATTTGACCACTGCACGGCGAAATTTGGCTGTCGAAACCAACGAAAAATTGATGAAGGAACTGGGCTTCTCTGTGTCGGAGACGATAAATTAGATTATCGCAGCGCATGGGAGACGGACGCACCCGATCAAGCAGCGGAATCACAAGGCACAATCACATGCGACGGAAAGGGCTATCAACTCACCCCGGGAAAGACTGTTTTTGATTACGCGGACGACTTAGCCGTCCAAGTACCCACCTCTTGCTTCCGAACCGGACAGTGTCATGAATGCATCGTTGAGATTAAACGCGGAATGGACAGTCTCCAATCCCCTAATGAAGCCGAAGCCTTCCTTCGAGATAACTACCGCCTCGCCTGCCAAGCCGTCGTTCTTGATGTTGATGAAGACATTGAGTTTACCCCGCTTCGACGCACACCGAGGATCCTAACACATACCGTTACAAATGACAACAAAGCACTGGAACTCAGCCCGCGGGTTACGCATCAAGACGGAACTGTTTACTATAACCAGGAACCTGTTGATCGTTACCGAGGACATCTTTATGGACTCGCCATAGATATTGGGACAACAACGGTGGTAGCAAATCTGGTGGATTTAGAGAACGGAGAGACGGTTTCTGTCAGTTCCTTTGAAAACCCACAGCGTTTCGGCGGCAGCGATATCATGAACCGCATCAGTTATGATGGTGAATTTCAGGGTGAACTGCGCCGATCGCTTATCGCTGCACTAAACAGTGAAATCATGGAGATGTGTACCCGACACAACTTCGTTCGACAGGAAATTTATGAAATCGTCGTTGTCGGTAACACAACAATGCGCGATATTTTCTTCAGGCAGGATGTCCAAAGCATCGGACAGAAACCCTATAAATCGTTGATTGAGCATGAATACCGGGATGGTATCCGCTCAACCACTTCACTTACGGAAAAGACGCGGCGTTTAGGGATCCGAGCGAATCCGAAAGCGATGGTGTACAGCCTGCCGTTGATTGCCAGCCATGTCGGTGCTGATGTCGCCGCAGATTTAGTCGCACTTGACATTGCCTCGCAAAATGAAGTCATTATGTTGGTTGATGTCGGGACCAATACAGAGGTAATTGTCGGAAATGCGAAACGGATGGTAGCGGCATCGTGTCCTGCTGGTCCCGCATTTGAAGGTGGTGGTATTGAATACGGGATGCCTGCTTATCCCGGTGCGATTGAGTCTGTGAAATGGAATGGCAGTGCATTCAATTATAGGACGATTGATGAAGAGATACCGCAGGGTTTATGCGGTTCTGGACTGATTTCACTCCTTGCAGAGTTGCGTCGGAACGATCAGATGAGTCCAAAAGGCGTTTTCGTAGACAGAAAGCAACGTATTATACCACTTTTGCCGGAACACGGTATTACCTTCTCACGCGAGGACGCAAGCAATCTCGCGCAAGCAAAGGCTGCAAATTACTGCGGACAGTATATTGTCCTACGACATTTCGGCTGCGCCCCTGAAGACATTACAACGCTCTTCTTGGCGGGAGGCTTTGCCAATTATGTTAACCTACAGGATGCAATTGAAATCGGGTTTCTCGCGCCAGTACCAGAAGAAAATGTTGTCAAAATCGGTAATGCTGCAGTAGCCGGGGCAACGGCTGTCCTCCTTTCCGAGAAAAAACGCTCAACTGTTGAAGCGTTTGTCAACAATATCGAACACATTGAATTGGAAACCACGCCCGATTTCTTTGACATATTCGTGGAAGGTTGTCAATTCAAACCGATGGCATAGTGGTTATCAGTTCGGATTTTCTAATGAAGATTAAGAATTTAATCGGGTAATTCTAAGACGTGTGATAACAAGTAGATCGGTTCGTAGTAGTGCGATTCATCGCACGTTTCGTGGTTTCCACAATTACCCAATTTATGTGTTAAACCTCATACGAAAATCCTTTCAGTTTTCAGTTGTCAGCTACTGTTTTGTGCCAGTAACAAGGTTTGTACCTGCCATAAGGGGGCTCTTAACTGATAACCGATAACTGACAACTATTAAGACGAAAAAAAAAAATGCGAGAAAACCCAATAATTAAAAATTTTCAGGAACGATTAAAATCTGATAAGCCGATTCTGTACGATGGTGGGTTCGGCTCGCAGCTGTTTGCTCGCGCTATAGAACTCACTAACAGTGCGCTCGCTAATGAATTACATCCCGCTGCTGTTGTTGACATTCATTCAGATTATATTAGTGCAGGGGCCGAGGCGATTGGGACAAATACCTTTGTAGCATCACCACTTCACTTGGAAATGGCGGGACAAGACACATCGGACGCACAACGTCTGACGCGCCTTGCTGTCCAACACGCGAAAGCGGCTATAGAGCGGAGCGAAAAAGAGGTGTATATTGCAGGCTCTGTTGGGCCCTCCCCCGGTGCAATTGAAGCCGATAGCGGGGATACGACTTTCGGTATCCCGAATGTGGACGCGAGAGAGGCACATAAATTGGTGATCCATACCCTTGCAGAAGAAGGCGTGGATTTTCTCTGCCTTGAGACGATGTTTTCCGCAAAAGAAGCCGCACTCGCTGTAGATGTCGCACGTGAGACGGGAATCCCTATTGCAGTGAATTTGACGTACAAATGGACAAAAGAGCGGCAGACTGGCGATGTCATCTATCGGACGGATTGGGGGAACTCCCCTGCTGATCTTCTTGAGATCCTCATGAACAATGAATTTTCGGGAGATGGTTCTCTGTTGGATGCTGTTAGTATCATCGGTGTAAACTGCGGTGCGGAGTCCAGACGTGATGAGCATACAGGGATGCCTTATGCGATTGCGGGTATCCAGCAACTCAGCACGGCACTCGCTGAAACGGGAGTCAACGGGAAATGGATGATGGCATATCCAAATGCGGGTATGCCGAAGCTTGATGAAAACCATAACACCATCTATACGCAAACGCCAGTAGAAATGGCAAGCCACGTTCCCGCACTCATTGAAGCCGGAGCGTACCTGATAGGTGGCTGTTGCGGGACGACACCGAAGCATATTAAAGCCTTCCGTGAAGCCATATCGTCCTACTATTCGACATAAATGTGGGATGGGTTTGGAACCCCGAATTTGTTCGCAAGGAAAGTTAAAAAGATGGAAACTGTAACACTTACCTATAAAAGACCGCCGGACCGGGTTAATCATTTCCAACAGGAGTTGCTTTATCTCGACGACGATGTGATTGTCACATCTCAGCGGGTTAAGCCATCTTCACCGATAATTCAAAACGGCGAGATGGTTTTAGGCGATAACTTTGCCGCCATCTGGTTTGTGTTTACAGGGCTTTGGTATGATGTCGGCAAAGTGTACAATCTGGATAATGAGTGGACAGGATATTACTGTGATATTCTGAAACCCGTCAAGCGGAGCGTAGATCGGACAGGAAAAATTGACTGTTTTGAAATCACAGATCTTTTCTTAGATCTCTGGGTAAACCCAGATGGCACTTATGAAATTCAGGATGAGGACGAATTTGAGGAAGCCGTTCAAAATGGCGCAATTGACACTGAATTGGAAACAAAAGCGCGAGAGGTCTTGACAGCATTAATCGCTAAAGTAGAATCTGGGGATTTAGAACATCAGGTCCAAGAAGTAATCAATAGGACGAAGTTCACAGATTTGAGGGATTATGTAGAACAGTTACCTTAGGAGCTAAAGGGGGACGAAAAGATGGCAACATTGGCAATAAACGGTGGCGAACCTATCCGAACTACTGGTTTCCCTGCATGGCCCACGCAGGATCCTGCCGATATTGAAGCATTTGAAAGTATTTACAAGAGCGGACAATGGGGTGTTGGTGGACCGAAGGTTCCAGAATTTGCACAACAGTTTGCCGAATTCCAAGGCGCGAACTATGGTGTTTGTGTCAATAGCGGCACCTCGGCACTCTATGTAGCATTGAAAGCCGCTGGTGTTTGTCCCGGCGACGAAGTCATTACTACACCGTATACCTTCCAAGCAACAGTCGTCGCTATTTTAATGACGCACGCCGTACCAGTCTTTGTCGATACGGCTCCCGATAGTTTTCTGTTGGATGTCTCCAAAGTTGAAGCCGCGATCACCGAAAAGACGAAAGTCATTTTGCCGGTACATATTGCAGGATATCCAGCAGATTTGGACGCGCTTGTTGACATTGCGAATCGGCATAACCTTGGGATTGTCGAAGATTGTGCGCAAGCACACGGTGCCGAGTGGCGTGGACGCGGGGTCGGTAGTTGGGGGCACTTCGGGTGCTTCAGTTTCCAATCCTCGAAAAACCTTTGCGCTGGCGAAGGTGGCATCGTCCTGATAAATGATCGTGAATGCTATGAACGGGCGTATGCTTTGCATAACTGTGGTCGCACACTGCCCGATGCCGAATTCGGAGACGCTGAACCCTTCGGCGGTAACTTCCGTATGACAGAATGGCAAGCCGGACTTCTCCTCTCCCGATTAACCCGGCTTGAAGCTGAAACCAATTACCGACATAAAAACATGCGTTGGTTAGACGGTTGGCTTGGCGAGGTACCGGGCATTAAAGTCACACCACTGGATCCGCGCGCGACACGCGGTGGATGCCACGGCTACAAGGCGATTTTTGATTCCGAAGAGTTTGAAGGTATCTCACGTGAAACCTTCCTGCAAGCGATGCGTGCGGAGGGGATACCTATGGGATATTGGTACAGCACCCCTATGTATCGTGCCAGTTTCCTCGCCTCTAATCTTTTTGGTCAGAATCTCAATTTTGATGATGTGCATTGCCCTGAGACTGAAAAAATATGTCAAACAGGTCTTTCCCTAAGCCAAAACGTCCTCATGGCGAGCGAAGAGGACATAGAAGACATTATTAAGGCAGTTATCAAGATCCGTCGGAACGTCGCCGAATTGAAATCGGAAACTGTCTGATGTCTCGATATTAGCGGTTGGCGCGCCTAATTAATTTTTTACTATCCTTTTAGGCCGAGATGACTCTATATAGACAAACCCGATAGGCAAACTTTTTAACGATTACTTCTGATAATAACCCGGAGGCGTTTGGAATTGACCAAAAACCGCTGTGTAATGAAATGGAACAGCGACCAGATTTAAGAGTTAAAAAATTTTACTATCCTTTTCAATATTTTACTATCCTTTTCAATCTTGAAGGACTCTATATAAGCAAATCGACCTAAAAAGGAGACAATCATGTCTAACGAACGTGAAACGCAAAAGGAAATGGGTAGACAAAAGGAAGTTCGCAGAATTCTACGGCTATTGGAAACCACAGCACGTATTGTAGAAACTTCTGCGATTGTGGACAATTTTTCAGACGGTGAGGAGCGGTGCGCTCGTCAATTCAACAACGCCCTTAACCTCCTTACTGAGCTCGATGCCGTTCCCGATGGACTCTTTGAACCCCTCGAAGCGGATGCCTCTTTTGGCGACATCTGTTTCGCATGCCATCAAGTCGCGGCGTACGTCAAAGAGGGATGCCTTGACGATTTTGACTTCGATCACATGAAGAAAACCATTGGTGATGAATTAAAAGATGTCCCCGAGATGGTGCGCCAAGCAATGCCCTCCTTCCTCAAAGATATGTGGGGCGGGCAAGCACAAGAAGAACATGTTAATACCGTCGAGACCGTTGAGGTCACCTCAGACGAGGATGAGGAGGTGACAGTCGAACAGCGTATTGGCAGGCTTGAGGGGCAAATGGAGACTGTTGTCGAGATACTCCAAGAGATCCGGGCACAACAGCAGAATGACGAGTCGTAAGCTGCACCTGTCTCGGAACGCACTTAGAGCGTTCCAGACAGGTCGCGCTTTCCCATAGTGGAAGTGTTTGGCACGTTAGCCATGTTTGGTTAGTGTTACTTCTATTCTATAGTGTTGGCTGGAGCAGCGGAGGAACCTATTTTGGAAAAGATTAAAAAAACGTATAGTGTTAAGAGCGGCGGGAGTTTAACGGTTTTATCGGAGTTCGGCGCAATTGAAATCCAAACCGCTGAACAAGAGAAGGTTGAGGTCGTTGTCACTAAAGAATCGAAATCCAAATTGGTCAAGGCATCTCAAAAAGCCCTTGAGGATTTTGAGTTGGCATTTGAACACGAGGGTTCCGATGTCCATATTCGAGGGACTTTCAAACACGGTTGGGAACATTGGCAAAAACAGTTGAATCGGCTGAAAATTCATTTTTTGATAACGGTGCCGCAGCAGTACAATATTGATGTGAATACCACAAACGGTGGTATTTCGGTAGCCAACCTTACCGGCGATGTCCGTGTAAGGACCTCGGGGGGCAGTTTGTGCTTTGAAGGCATTACAGGGGAAGTATGGGGGCATACATCCGGTGGCAGTATTGACACAGTCAATGTCACAGGCGATGTTCAGGTCCGAACTTCCGGGGGCAGCATCCGATTTGGGGCAATTCGGGGATTTATTTCAGGTAGGACTTCAGGCGGCAGTATCAAGGCCGTGGATTGTAATGAAGGGATAGATGTCCGGACATCGGGCGGTGGTATCTGGTTAGGAGACATCCGCAAAAATGTGACTGCGCGAACTTCAGGAGGCTCCATCCAAGCTGTTATGAAAACACAACCCCAGAGCGAGTGTAGTTTACACACATCGGGTGGTCGGATAACCCTGACGCTTATTCCAGATGTTGCCGTTGACTTAGAAGCAAAAACCAGCGGTGGACGCGTCGCGACAGATTTTGAGGTAGAATCGACGATTCAAGGAAAGGTCCCGAAAAATAGATTGGAAGGTAGTATAAATGGCGGCGGTCCCTTGCTGAAATTGCGTACCTCTGGTGGAAACATCCATTTACAGAAGGCATCGGATTAAACACTTTTTCGGAACTGACAACTCTCACTGCGAGGCAAACCGACAACTGATAGCCATTTTACCAATGTTTAAATGAATACATCCGTTGTCCGAGAAATAGTCCTAAAATCGCCCAAATACTTCCCATCACAAATTCGCCGAGCATTGTCCCGAAAAAGAGGGGCAGCGTTCGGCGATACGCGCCGATCCCACCGTGCCGAATCAGGATCGTCTTTATCAGCCAAGCGAGAAAGACTGGAAACCAGAGCCTACCGAAGTTCCAATTACCCGCGAGCGGATAGGCAAGTGGGTGCAGCTGCCACCAGATAAACCGCAAGCGCATAAAGAGCGTGGTAAGCGTCAGCGAGATACCGAATCCAAAAAATCCGAGGCGGCTCCAGTCTGTATCGTTAGGGAGCGTCAACCAGCGTTGTAAGTCGCTGAACGCCTCTTGTCCGCGCCATGTCCCCAAACTTCCATGTCGATAACCTGCGTGTAGGAACGCGATAAACCCAATAAAGAGTCCGATGACCGTTGCTCCCCACATTACCCAAAGCAGTTGACGGACGTTGATGCGTCCTTTGTCTGCAAGTTTAAATCCTTCTAATTGATTCGGCATCGGTTGCGAACGGTAGTTGCGGGTGAACCCATAAAGGAAGGCAAAACCTGTCAAGGTCGGCGCACCAATCTTTCTGGAGCCAAAAATTGAAGTGAGGAAAAGACCAGGACCGGCACGGTAGAAATCCATTGTTGGTGTGCCAAGTTCAGCGCGCATCCGCGTAAACGCCAAAACAAGTATAAAATGGATACTAAAAAACCCAAGGACACCCCACCACGACATCCCCGCCTTCAGACAAAAGCCAAACACAACCGCAATACTAATCAGTAGCCCAACAAACGCGCCACGATACCCGATCGGTTCGTTTGCTGTCCCAAGGTTCGTTTTCAAACCTAAGATATTGCGGATAACCTGCCACAAATGTTTGTGTGTTATCCAGAGTGCAAAGAAACAGAGTCCAAAATATGCCCCAAGCGATTGCATATCAATGTGCGGATACCCCGGTGTCTGATTCATACCTGTCATTGCACCGAAGACAAGCTGCGCCTTCCAAAACAGGTAGAACAACCAACAAGAGAGCGATAGGTCCAGCGGCATTAGGAAACCGATGCCGATAGCATACGGATTCAAATGAATCGGTGTTGATCCGATAGCACTCAACGGTTTTTCAGTGAACATCGCGCCGATGTCGTAGCGGATGGGTATGTTCGGTACAAACGGATAGAGGAAACTGATGCCGTTGAGCAGGTCGAGTCCACATCCAATTGCGAAACCTATCCAGAGGAGTCGGTTCCGGTAAAAACTCACACCTTTCGTCATCTCAAAGGGGAGTAAGATAATCGGATAGCTCAGTTTCTCGTGTTCAATCCACTGTTTGCGGAGAATGACGCTGAGCATCATCATAGAGAATGCAAGCGCGGAAAAGAACACTAACCATGCCATTACCGGTGTGAGCCACGCGCGGATATGCGCGATTTCAAATAGATTTGACGTGCCTTCGTAATAACCCGTTAAAGCACGCCGATTCATAACAGCGATCCAATCTGGAATGTATCGAAAAAAGAGAGATTGCCATTCGTTCTCCGGTGTAGCGAACCATGATGCGTGTCCCAAAACGCACATCGTCGCCTGCAAAAGATCGTGTCCACACACGACGCATGCCAGGGTTACCATGAGGTATACCGTCAGCATTTCTGCCTGTGTGAGTTGCCATTTCGGGAAGTAACGTGTTAGCGGGAGATTGATGATTGTGACGAGGAAGAGCGTAAAAACGGCGTTGAAGATAATCGCCATTGTGGTCGGATATTGTGTTGTCCATACCGTTTCCGTCTGAACCACAAGGTAGATATTGAGCGGCAACGACAGGATCCCTATGAGGATAGCCCGCCATGTAATATTCTCAGTTGATAGGCGCGATGGTTTATCCATATCTGCGTTCCTATTTCTTGATAGGACTTAGAAGGTCTGGTTAAAACCATAAAAAAATCTTGGTTCAAAAGTAGACCCGGATGGGACATCAAGTGGAAAAGCTAATCCCATGCGAAAGATGCTCGGACCACTTACCCGAGAAAAACTACCTCTCAAGCCGAATCCAACACTCCGCTTGGGTTGACTCAGTTGAAAGGTGCGTTTCCCGTTCCAGATATAGCCCACATCGGCGAAAGTAGTGGCACTTAAAACAAGCCCAACTTTAACGGAGCGTTTGACGAACGGTCTGATGATGAAGGTAGCAACCGCTCCAAGACCATCGTCAATTTTGCTGAAAAATGCGCCGCCACATAAGGTTCTGCTTTCAATGCGTAACAACATCATTTTTTCACCGTTAAATTGCTGTGGATCGTACCCGCGCAACCCGTTGTCTGCCCCAAGCGTAACTTGGTCTTCACCACTCCATCCGAACTGCATCTCTGTTTTAAATTGTGCCACTAATGTTTGATGAAAATCGAAGAGACCGTTCTTACGGAATCCTTTGTCTACTGTATAGATGTCGTTGCCCGTGTTGAACACATCTATATAGTACCATGAGGTCTGTAATTGTATCTTTGAACGCTCAATACGTGTTGTGAAGTTTGTAGCAAGGTCTATAAGCGTTGTACTCAATATACGTCTGCCTCGGGTCCACGCTGAGACACCTATAAAACGTGCGTAAGATTCTGACCTATCTGAACCGTATAACGGAGATGCATATCCCATCGAAAGGGCATACTGCGAACCGGTGAAGAAATCTTCTTCTTGCCCCATTTTTCTATGGAATCGAGTTTTGTGGTAGGCAACGCGTTTCCGTCCGACGATGATACCAACACTTTTGATGTCTCGATTTGACGGGGCTGCTTCGGATTCACCGAAGGTTTCAATTAGTTCATACCTCAAACTTTGTGATGATGCCGAAAGACCTATATAATTTTGTCGCTCCCGATCCCCGAAGTAACGGAGGATCGTGCCGGATGCTGTTTGTAGATTTCCCTCGAAAATATCTGTTTTCACACCGTTTTCATACCATCGTCTCGGATGAATCAATTCAGAGACTTTCAGACTCGCACTCCATCGGCTTTTCAAACTGTATTGCGGGCGTTCCAATGAGAAACTATATTGCGGACGTTCTAAGAAGGAAGTCCATGTGTTCCCTTCTAGCCGCTGTGCAAACTCCCCATCAAACTTCCAATACGAATTGAGTAACCTCGGCATCTGATACCTACCGCGTATAAAATGCTGTGTTTCTTCCTCTCTCTCTATAACCCCTTCATAACGAAATTGTGTAAAGTGACCAGAACCCAGTAAATTGAAGTCTGTACCTGCTATAAGAAATTTACCACCTTCAGGACTCACCAACGGTAGCGGGTCAAATGCCCCTTTAAGTGACCAAAGATCTGTAATATTAACGTGAAGCGTTAACGTTTCTGAACTCGCATTCCATTGCGGAACAATGTTTGCAGAACCGATATAAGCCTTCTGTCGTAGGATCCGTTCACTTTCTGCCTTATCCGCTTCTATGTAGATATCTCCTTCCTGAAATAGTAATTCGCGGCGTATTACATTTTCTTTCGTATTTGTATTACCCGACACCTTAATGTTTCCGATGATACCCTCATCGATCTCAAACCCAAGATAGACCCCGTCCTCAAATCTCTTGACATAGTTTTGCGCTTCAACGATGCGCGCAAACCGATAGCCATTCCCCTTGTAAAAACGTGTGATCGCTTCAAAGTCCGCCGCCAGAACGGTTTCATCGTATACACTCCAAACATCCGTCTGAATCAAGGCACGAATTTGTTGTTCGGAGAATGAATCATTACCCTTAATAACGAGACTCCGCACGGTATTCGATTTATCCCCTAACCCCGTTGTTTTGTCTTGTGAAGCAGCCGCTGGCTCTGATGAAATTTCAACTTGTATGGCGATACTCAGCAGCACAATCAAACACAATGTTCCAAACGAGTGTATGGGGTAACAAAATTCTTGCATTATACTTCACCTACGGTCAGTGCCCGATCGTTAGCTGGATTGTCGCCTTTTCCCTGTAACGGATGGGAACCCCGATTTGAAAGGAAACTTTCAAGGAGCATACAGCAAACAGCCAAGAGAAGCAACTCACCCCATATCTCCCTGCCGTGTCTTTTAACGTTATAAGCCTCATCTGCCACTGCTGTCCCTCCAGCCGCCTCATTTGCCGTTGTTTGGGCACCGACGCGCGCAGCCGCCTGTTGAAGTGGAATCTGTGCTAAATCGGATTCAGTCGCATCAACGTTGACCGCGAAAAAGTCTCGCTGAAGTCTGTCTGGTGTTCGCACCTCAACCTGATAGATGCCGGGACGTTCTGTGCCTTGAAATTGCAATGTGCCATCCTCAGCAATCGGGACCACAACGCTATTGTCAGCATCCGTACCAGCATTCTCTGGTGGAGTATCAACAGTGGTTTTTAAGCGAATAGACGCTTTCCCACCGGCACTGCGAGGGTAACGTGCTGTATAGGTGTCTCCGATATGTCCGCTCCATGTTAAGAGATTGCGATTTGCTGTAGCAGTGTAAAGCACACTCTGTTGGAGCATCGGGAGAAAATACGGATTAACGAGTAGGTCGTTTGTAGCAGCTGTAGTACGAGAGAGACTGGCATTTGCACTTGGTGTGTTAGGCTGTCGTCTGAGCAATCCGCAGTTGTAGAGTAGTACTGTACTTGTCCCTTGATTTCGTTCAATAAGAAAGGGCGTGTCATCGTCAAAATGTGCTATTACCTCTGATTCAGGCGTAGGATGTAGCATCACACCGCTATAAAATTGCGGGGCGTATTGCGCAGAAAACCCTTCCTTCGGAAAAATATCAAAAATAGGGTGCCTCTCTTGGTACGCGCGAACTTGCTGCGGCGGGGTCCATGTGAGTGTGCTACTAAGTTGCGCAGGCAACCAACCATCGCTAAGTGAGTTGTAACTTTCTGCATTGCTGTGCCTGCTCACAAAGGCTATAACGCTTTTGCCGTGTCGGATGAATTCTTGAAGCTGCGCGCCGATCTGTCGGGTGATCTTTGGCACATCTGCCAGAATGATAACGTCGTAATCTTCAAGTGGAAAGGATTCAAATTCAGTAGGTGTGCATTGCGTCGGTAAAATCATTATACCGTTGGTGGCTATTGTATTTGGGCTTGTATCTTTAGAGACCGCATCCCTGTTAACGAGGGATGAAACGGGAGCATTATGTGGATTGAGTGCCAAGGCAAGGTATTCCGTTTGTTCTCCGACACAAAGGACACGCACTTCACCGATGACATCCAGGGCGACATAACGCTGGTTGTCGATGTTGAGTCGGTCCTCCGTGAGTGTAAGGTAACCGATATGTGTACCGGGTGTAGAAAAGTTGTATGTTAAAGTTGTATTCAGTGATTCGTTAGCTGCTGCAGAAAAACTCACAGTTTTTTGTTTCTCGCCGCCAATAAACAGCGTTAGCATACGCTGCGCCAATGGTGCTACTGAATGGTTCGCAGTAGTTACATTCAATTGGAGCGGTAGATTTACGCCTATTAGTTGGTTGGATGGTCGGACTTCTTCAATATTTGTGTTATGTGCTTCTCCTTCAGCAACCGGAATTAGAGAAACGCGCGCACCCGAGCGATTCAACAGTCTACCCCAGTTCTC
>CAZQIP010000325.1:0-12259 GCA_964593655.1 uncultured bacterium
TGTCAAGGACGCGTCGGGCACTTCGTCCACTGCTCAACTGTTATGACCTACGGTCCCCCGTTCGCCGGCATCAATCTTCCTGAGACGGCGCCCTTGCAAGGCACATCCGGCTACGGACTCGGCAAAATTGCAGCGGATAACCTCCTCTTAGGAGCGTATGCACGCGACGGATTCCCCGTAACCATCTTCAAACCGTCGTATACACACGGACCCGGCATAAATCTGCATCGCCAAGTCGGCGGCGATGGGAGTTGGATTGACCGTCTACGGAAGGGTAAACCGATCCTCTCCGCAGGCGACGGATTAAACTTTTTTCAATTCCTGTCATCTCGCGACGCAGGTTTTGCGTTTACAGATATACTCGGTAAATCCGACTGCTTCGGCGAGATATACAACATTGTCCACCCGCAAGCACGGACGTGGGACGAATGGCACCGTGCAGCGGCGGATGCACTCGGTGTTGACATAGAGATCGTGCATGTATCCCAGGAGACGCTTATCGCGATGTCACCAGAACGTTTCAGCGGTTTGCGGGGTAACTTCGGGCATACACAAATCTTCAGCCACGCGAAACTTGCAGCAGCGTTACCTGAATTCAGTCCGAAAATTCCGGTTACAGAGAGTGTCGCAGAAAATATCGCGTGGATGGACAAACACAATCTGATCCCAGATAGCGATACAGACGATTTAGAGGATCAGGTTATAGAGGCAGTTCGCAATCTACCGCGTATCCGGTAGCACAGAGGTGAAATATGCTACAAGTTAAATCTGCATTAGATTCAGAAAGACTTGACCGTGTTGAGCATGATCTGACCGAGGTCGGTTTCCATATCATTAAAAACGTGATTACCGACGATGAGGCAGACGAAGCGCGCGAGGCAATCTGGAAATTAGTCGAAGAAGACATCGCAAACGGATTTGACCACAGTTATGGTGAGGGTAAAATCCGCCGTGTTTGGGCGATCGTCGGGAAGTCTCCGATCTTCCGCTATTTCATTCAGCACCCGACTGTGGTAGCCGTATGGAGACGGATGCTCGGTGAAGATGTCATCGCCTCCACGTTTACAGCGAATATCGTCGGACCCGGCGCACCCGACGGCGGTTGGCATATTGACTACCCGTATTGGGCGATGCAATCGCCTTTCCCATCCGGTTCAGTAACCGGACAAACAGTCTGGATGTTAGACGACTTTACGGAAGAAAACGGTGCAACGGCGTGCATCGCCGGTTCACACAAAACGCTCCGCCGTCCCGAATTGGGAGAAGCAGAAGGGCTTGAGAGCAGCGTTGCCGTCGCACCGAAAGGCTCTATCATGTTCACAAACGGTGCAATCTGGCATCAGTCGCGGGCAAATCAAACAGATAAACCGCGCGTCGGGTTGCTCGGTATGTACAACCGATCAGTCATCTATCCGCAAGAGGATATGCCTCGGCAGTTGACTGACGAGGAATTAGCAGGCGAAAGCGATGTGCTCAAGCAGCTGCTCGGCAGAAATATCCAGTTCCGCGATCCAAATCACGGACAGAATTGGCATCGCACAGAGAGCGGATTTCGTCAAGTATAACGGATAATATCGGTCAGTTTCGTCAAATATTTCACCGATTTCAAATTCAAGGGGATTTTTATGCCAACAATATCTCATGATGTTTTGAGAAAGTTTGTATATGACATCTATCGTGGTGCTGGAGGCACAGAAGAGGATGCTCGCATCGTCAGCGACCATGTCGTTGATTCCAATCTTGCAGGTCACGATTCACACGGTGTTATCAACGCACCGAACTACGTCGGTGGCATGGTAGGCGGGCCCGCCGCCGATAAAATGGAGATTGTTAGACAGAGTGGTGCTGCTACTGTCATTAACGCCAACGGCGCGCTCGGTATGGTCGCCGCACGGAAAGCGATGGAGATGGCTGTCGAAAAAGCAGAAAGCTGCACCATTGGGGCAGTCGGTTTACACCGATGTGGACACGCAGGACGGATGGGCGAATACCCACCGATTGCGGCGCGTGCTGGTATGATCGGGATCGTCTTGCTCAACGGCGGTGGACGATTTATGCACCCACACGGGGGGACCTCTCGCAGACTACCACCAAACCCGATTGCGATCTCGGTGCCACGTCAAGGTGGCGAACCGCTCCTCCTCGATATGACGCTCAGCGTGGTCGCAGGCGGGAAACTCCTTGTCCAGATGGCTCGCGGTGAATCTATACCGGAAGGATGGATGATAGATGCAGAAGGCAAACCGCTCACGGATCCGAACGCATTTCGCGAACGTCCGCAGGACACAGCCGTTATGCCGGTCGGTGGTTTCCAGTTCGGACACAAAGGGTTCGGACTCGGCGTGATGATAGATGCTATTGCTGGTGGACTCTCTTGGGCAGGATGTAGCCGTGAACAACCGACGCGCGGCGCGAGTGGCATCGTGATGTTCGCAATCAAAATCGAGGATTTTATCGACTTAACGGATTATGAACAGGAAATCGCATACCTTGTAGAGTGGGTAAAATCATCTGCCCGATTGCCCGGTGTTGATGAAATCTACGTTCCCGGGGAATTTGAGGAACGGAGCCGTGAGAAACGCCTCCGCGAAGGGATACCGATCGAGGAACCGACTTGGAACCGGCTCGTCGAAGCCGCGGAACGTTTCGACGTTGAAATACCCTTAAAGTCGTAGGCACACTCCGTGTGCCGTAACCCTAATGTGATATTTACACTTAGGGGGTTTTTATACTCAAAACCTAAAACGTTTAGGCAACAGGAGGAAAAAATGAGAATCCTAATCAGTTTAACCGTTCTGTTCATCGGCATTACGGGGTGTGCTGTGCTGAACCAGTTGAACCAGTCTGTTGAAGAGATTGCTCCGGCACGCCTCACCTGTGCATCGAACCCAGAATTTGTGGATGGCAATCTGGAGACAGTGAGTTCATTTGCGGTAAACGGATTCGTCCGAAAAGCGTATCAAGTTTTTGAGGGCGAGACCCGGCGGATGGCATACGCACAACGGCGTTACATAACACAGGTTGAAGGCAATCGTCGCACAGAAGCGATTATCAAACTCGACGCACCGACCTATGTCTCTTATGTTGAAGTCTATCCGGCATCACGGCACATTCCAAATTTCGCAATGATGACAACAACTGACGATCCACCACGCTTTGATGTCGCTTTTGAACGCGTATCCGACAAGCAGCACAAGGATATAGAAGGATTGACACCGGTTCGCTTCCGCATCGGGCGAGAAGTCCTTTATCTGCGGATGAGCGCAGATGGCATTGAGGATAAACAGAATTCTACCCGAAATATAAACTCATCTGTTGAGATTCCTTTAATAGGTGCTGAGATTCGCGAAGTCAGATTTTTCGGTAAACAGTCCCTTTAAAATAATAAATTGTCGGCGCGCCTGACAAACATCCAAAGCAACCTATGGGCGCGCCTTATCCCCTATTTTAAGGAGAAAAAGCATCATGATCAAGACATGGACAAGTAACTTCTTCGGACGTAGCCTAAAAATGTCCGTTTATATCGCCGGGATAGTGTTGATGCTCAGTATTGCTGGTTGTGTAGCGTCTCAGGGGCAATCTGGAACCGGAATTCTGCAATCGCGTCTATCTTGGCTTCAGGGGACACCGATTGAGGAAATTCCATCTTCACAGTTAACCTGTGAAATCCACCCTGAAATAGTGGACGGTAATTTGGAAACAGTTGCGACTTTTTCAGTCCAGGGGATAGTGACAAAGAAGTATGAGGTCGTGGAACGCAGCAGGCGTTCATTTGGCAGAGGGCAGTATATAACAGATCTTGACGGAACAATCCGATGTGAGATGCTGATTAAGCTTGAAAAGCCGACGTACGTAAGTGCTGTCGAAGTTTATCCTGCCTCGCGCATCCCTAATTTGGCACTGAGTACAACATTGGAAGCATCCGGTTATCACCTCGGTCAATCGGGGACAGGGTTCAAACCGGTGCATGATAAACAGCATAGAGACGTAGAAAACACAAAACCGGTTAAATACAGTGTCGCGCGGGAAGTCCTCTATCTTCGCGTGACAGCGGACGCAATAGAAGACCGGCAGAACGCGACACGGAACGATGACAAGGAAATTAACATCCCGCTGAAAGGGGCTTCAATCCGAGAGATCAAAATTTACGGAAAGCGACTGTTGTAAGAAGGTTTTCCACATCTGATAGGAGGTGAAGAAAATGAGAATGCGAGTATTCAGTGTGCTACTGTTTCTGATATTTGGTGTCGTGGGATGTGCGATGCTGCAAGAGGTGCCTCTTGTCGAAATTCCGGCTTCACGTCTCACCTGCGATCAAAACCCTGCGATGGTAGATGGCAACTTAAAAACAGTTAGCACCTTCGTAGCACAAGGATCCATCAAAAAAGAGTTTGTTGAAAGAAAAACAAAAAAGGTATACCTGCCTCAACAGTATCAGCGACGAGTAGAAGGCAGCCCCAAAACGAAAACACTCATCAAACTTGACACACCCACCTATATCAAGTATATCGAAGTCTATCCTGCGTCAACCATCCCTAATCTCATTTTGGACGTTACTGCTGAAGAGAAATCGCCGAAGTGGATGCTTTCGTTTACCGCTGTGGAAGATAAGCGAGCCGAAAAAGTGGAAGGGACGCTGCCCGTGAGATTCCAGATCGGACGGGAAATTCTCTATTTACGATTGACAGCAAATGCACTGGAAGATCCAGAAAACGTCCGACACGACGATGAAGAGAAGAAAATGTGGATTCCGCTGAAAGGGGCTTCCATCCGAGAAGTCAAATTTTATGGGCGATAGGCACTTTAAATCGACAAAGTCTCGTAAGGACCTACGTATGAAGGAGGAAACATCATGAACAGAAAGTGGAAGGCTGATAACTTCAAGGTGTATTATTATTTCGTTTTGGTGGCGTTACTATTTGTCCCGTTCGGGTGTGCAATGTTACAAGAACCAGCCCCGGTCGAAATTTTCGCTTCACACCTTTCTTGTGAGAAAAATCCTACGATAGTGGACGGTGACCTAACAACAGTCGGCAGCTTTGAAACGGACGGAGTTATCCGAAAAGGTTTGACGCGACGACAGTACAAGCGTCAAGTGGACGGTAACCCTAAGACGGAGATGTTGATTAAATTGGACGTGCCAACTTATGTCGCCTATGTTGAGGTCTATCCCGCCTCAACGCTCCGGCGTTTCGCCTTGGATACCGCCGAGAAGAGATCGTTAAAAGGGCAGCTTGCGTTTACACCCGTCGAAGATAAGCGCGGTGAAACAGTCAAAGGCACACAGCCAGTGAGATTTCAGGTCGGACGAAAAATTCGCTATCTGCGATTGACAGCTTACGCGTTAGAAGCTCCAGAAAATGTCGTTCACAACGAGGATGTCGCCAGAGAACTGAACGTTCTCTCGGAAATCCCTGAAGTACTCCGACAAAAGTGGGAAAAAGAAAAAAGAGAGGGGAAAATGCGTATTCCGCTCAAGGGAGCTTCCATCAGAGAAGTCAAATTCTATGGGCGCGAATAAAAAACGCTTGACTTTTGTTTGATGACATTGTACAATAGGAATAATCCGATAGAATGTACGCACAGTGGATTTGGTATGGTGTCGGAAAAACAGGGTGCTGGCACCTGCGTAACCCTAAAATTTGACTTTTTTTTCTAATTTTGTTAAGTTAAACAGCGTATACACGGGAAACTTGCGGGTCTCCCACATAAAAAACTGGAGGATTAGAATTCTATTGCAAAAGCAAGAATCAAAGGGTGTTCCCATACAGAGCAACGCTGAAGTGCAAGCCCTCTTTGGACAGAGTGATGCTTTCTTAAAAATCATTGAAGACAATTTCGATGCGCGCATTGTTTTGAAAAGTGACAATATCGCTGTCATTGGCGACAACGTCACAGAGGTCAACCGGGTAGCAACGGTCATTGAGTCGCTACTTCACCGCATCCGGAAAGGCGAACGTATTCAGGCAACCGATGTCAACTATGCGATTCGCGCATCGAGTGTCGATGAACCAGACCGCTTGGGTGAACCAGGTGCCGAGTCTATCCCGGTGTTCTCAAAACGCGGGGTCATCCGTCCAAAGACTGCCGGTCAGAGAAGATATGTTGAGGCGATTAAACACAACGACCTTGTGTTCGGTATCGGACCCGCTGGAACAGGGAAGACTTATCTCGCTATGGCGATGGCTGTCTCTGCACTTAAGAGTGGACAAGTGAGTCGTATCATTTTGACACGCCCTGCCGTTGAAGCCGGTGAGAAACTCGGTTTTTTACCTGGTGATATTGCAGACAAGGTGCATCCATACCTACGTCCGTTATACGATGCACTTTACGATATGATGCCCCCAGAAGCACTCGACAAATACATTGAGCGCAATGTGATCGAGGTAGCACCGATCGCTTTTATGCGAGGCAGGACACTCAATAACTCGTTTGTCGTTCTTGATGAAGCACAAAACGCCACCATCGAACAGATGAAGATGTTCCTAACCCGCCTCGGTTTTGACTCAAAAGCCGTGGTCACAGGCGACATTACACAGACAGATCTCCCGACACACAAAATTTCAGGGCTCGCAGATGCGCAGGAAGTGCTTTCTGGTATCAACGGCATTGAGTTCATCTATTTTTCAAGAGTTGATGTCGTGCGGCATGAACTCGTCCAGCGTATCGTCGAAGCTTACGAACAGGCATCACCACACAACAAGAGACAGAACGGCGGTAACCCACCAAGTACGTCTGACGCAGAAGAATAATCGTTTTGATTCGCGTTACGAATACAAGTAACAATACCACCTTTGACGTAGAAGTGATTCACAACGCGGTGCTCGCCACTTTAAAAGCACACAATGCAGAGGCGTGTGAAGTCAGTGTCCTCTTAACAGACGATGCTGACATCAAACATCTCAACCGCGATTATCGAGGCGTTGATGCGCCGACAGATGTGCTGGCTTTTGCGATGCGTGAGGGTGAGGATGGTCATGTGAGCCCGAATATCCTCGGCGATCTCGTCATATCCCTCGAAACCGCATCGCGACAAGTAGCGACAAGCGATCAGTTCAGCGCAACTCGCAGCAGTCTTGAAACCGAAAAACGAGAGACAACCTACGACAGTCTTGAAACCGAAGTCGCGTTACTCGCAATACACGGGGTACTCCATCTGCTTGGCTACGACCATCAAACACAAGAAGAAGCCACAGTTATGTTTGAAAAGCAGCAGACCGTCTTCGGTTTATTACCCGAAACGTAGCACAGTTGTTCGCTAACTTTTGAGTGCCAGTTTGTAGGAGGTGTGATTTAACGTTTGGACGACCTAGACTTAGTCATCAAACTCGTTAGCTTAGGTATACTCTTAATTCTCAGTGCATTGTTTTCAACTGCCGAAGCGTTGCTCGCCCGGTTAACGCGGGACGATATTCTCAAGTTCGCCGAGGAAGGCGGCAAACGTTATGAAGTGTTAACATCGCTGCTGCGCCACCCGCGCCGTTACTCCTTGACCATTATCACGGGAAAAACAATTCTAATAGTAGCAGGCGTTACGGTGTTTATGACATTTTGGGAAGCATACCCGATCGCGGGTGCCGCCCTCGCCGTCGCCTGCTTTGTCGTTTTTACTGAACTGTTCCCAAAAAACTATGTACGGGGCAGCACTGGCGCAGCAACCATCCGAGCACTCAGTGCCCTCCGCGCTATCTACTGGTGTGGGTTCCTCGTTCTAATCCCCTTGAATTTCCTTGCCAATCTTATTGTCCGTATCTTCGGCGGCAAAGCCACGTCCGCACAAGATACGCTCGTCTCCCCAGAGGTATTAGAAACACTTGACAGCGTCGGTGACAGCCAAGAAATTTTAGAACCGGATGAGCGTGAAATGATCTCTCGGATTTTGGATCTACCAGACAAAGTCACCCGAGAAATCATGGTTGCCCGAACCGACATGATATGCCTTGAGGTCGTAACGCCTGAAACCGAAGTTTTACAGACCGCAATCACGTCCAGACACACGCGTATTCCGATATATGAGGAAACGATTGATCGAATTGTCGGGATTTTGCACGTTAAAGATATGTTGGATTGCTGGGCAAAAGGTCAACCTGTCAACCTAAGAGAACTGATCGTGGATCGTGGACCTTTTTTCACACCCGAAAGTAAAAAGATTTCAGAACTTTTCCGGGAACTTCGCGAGCACAAACAGCACATCGCGATCGTTGTAGACGAATACGGCGGCACTGCTGGCATGGTGACACTGGAAAATATCATCGAAGAAATTGTCGGTGAAATCCACGATGAAGACGAAATAGACGAACAAGATGACTACATCGAGTTGTCGGCGAACACTTATTCTGTTGATGCGCGGCTGAATCTGATTGAGTTGAACGAAAGACTCGGCACCGAACTTGAAGCAGAAAACATTGATACAATCGGTGGGTTCGTTGTAGACCACCTCGGGCGCGTGCCTGAACAGGGCACCCAATTTACCTACCGCGGTATCCGATTCACCATATTTGAAGCAGATGAACGACGCGTCCAACGGATTCATATTGAGATGCCGGGAACTGACGACAACAACGGCGCATTTTAAAACTGTCCATTACGAATAGCAACAGCCACCACACAAGGAAGAGAATAGCGCGGGTACTGAAAATTGACATTAATTAATTTGACAAAGTTCATCAGAGAAGGTATAATTAAGCGTAAGAACGGGGCGTAGCGCAGCCCGGCTAGCGCGCCTGCTTCGGGAGCAGGAGGTCGGAGGTTCAAATCCTCTCGCCCCGATCCTTTCCCGTCAATAATGACTATGACTGCACTTTTACACCTGAAATCATGGCAGCCCAAAAGACGCAAGCGATTGTCATTCGCACCTTTCCTCTTAAAGAATTCCACAAGATCATTACTTTCTACACGCCTGACTTCGGGAAGGTCAAAGCGGTCGCTTACGGCGTGAAAAGTCCGAAAAGCAAACTCGGCGGAAGTTTAGAACTCCTCAACCACGGCACGCTCCTTTTTCAACACCGCGAAAACCGAGAATTGCAGAACATCACAGATTTTAACTTGATTGACGGGTTTGATATCATTCGCTCAGATTTCACGCGTATCACCTATGGATGCTACTTCGCTGAACTCGTGGAGAGCATTGCATCAGAAGGTGTCGCCAACCCTGAAATTTTCGATTTACTCCGAACCACCTATCAATTTTTAGCACATGCCGATGATGTTCCTTTGCTCGCCAGAGGGTTTGAGATTAAGTTCTTGGACTGTGCCGGCTACGCGCCAGAACTCTCGCGATGTGTGCATTGTGGTTCAGATGTCCAAGGCACCACGGCAAATAGATTCGGCATTGCGTTCAGCACCCGGTACGGTGGTGTGCTTTGTGCCGATTGCAAAAATCGGGATGGTGCTGCTTTTAGAATCGCACCCGGTAGTTGTGAATTGCTAAAGATGCTTCGGAAATCCGAATGGGAACGGTTCAACCAAATTCGCGCCTCTACCCGCAACCATCAAGAGCTGAAACGGGTACTCGGCAGTTTCATTGAATATCATACCGAACGTACCTTAAAAAGCCTCAGGTTCATTGAGAATGTATTGTAGGTATCTCATATTTTACAGCATAGTGTCTTCATTCAAGGCCATGTGCATAAACGAACAGCATTCAGAAGATATAAGGAGTCATAAAAATTGAAGAATGATAACGTCTTGAAAATTTTGAGCAGCCAGTTTCGGGAATCTGCTCGTTTTGTCAAAACTATATTTTTCCTTACTGCTATTGTATTTCTTGCAACAGCAGTTAATTTCCAGGCATCTGCTGCTATTACCGGGAAAGTTTCTGGGATAATCACCGCCGAAGCGACGAATGAACCGCTCGCAAACGTCACGGTAACAATCGTCGGGACAAGCAGCACCGCAACGACAAACGATGCCGGCTACTATGTGATGACGAATATCCCACCGAGTGGTTATGATGTGAAAGTTGAACTGACGGGTTACGGTTCCGAAACCGTGGAGGGCGCGAAAGTCCTTGCCGGGCTTACGACAACCCTCAACTTCGCCCTGAAAGCATCTGGAGTCGCCAGGCTCGAAAGCATAACAGTGACGGCTGTTAAACCACTCATTAAGAAGGATGTCACACAGACGACACGGATTATTGAGGCAGAAGATATCGAAGCGATGCCTCGTGATACTGTGAACGGTATTCTCCAGACGCTGCCGGGCGTTTCAGTTCTCAATTCAACGGGGTCGCTTCATGTCCGCGGCGGCAGATCAACGGAAGTCAAATATCTGATTGATGGTATTCCTATCAGTGATCCGATCGGCGGAAGTTTAGGCTTGAATATCAGTGCGAAATCCCTTGAGCAGATGGAAGTCATCACGGGCGGATTCAACGCCGAATACGGCGATGCGCAATCCGGTATTGTTAACCTCATTACGAAGGCAGGTTCACACAAATTCTCGGGTCGGTTCAGGTACCGCGTTGGACAGTGGGGGACACACCATGGTGACCCGCTATATGGTCCGTGGCTGGATCCTGATAACGGATTTCGACCGGTCGCAATTGAACCTTTCAGAGGTGTCTTTCTCGGTAAACCCTACGATTACCAAACACCGTATCGCGGAGAAGATGTTACTGTCGCAGAGTTAGCAGAACGAGAAGGTGATGAGCAGGTCGTATTTACTGAGATCGTCCCTGGTGTATACGCCGACAGGACAGAAAACCCGCTTCAGCCTGTGATAGACATGGAAACAGGTGAACCGAGCGTAAATGAAGAAACCGGCGAAGTCATCATGGCACGCCAGCCTTATAAGGATGCCGATGGCACCGTTATCGATTATGAAAAGAAACAGGTTACACTGTTAGATGGTTATGTTGTGGACTTGAACCGGTATAGCGGGTTATTCAACGATACCAAAGCGTATGATCTGTCTCCGAGCCACATTGGGGAATTTGCGCTCAGTGGACCGATATGGGGCAATCGCTTGACCTTCGCTTTTGACAGCCAGTTACGGAGCGATGAGAGTTATCTACCGAATAGCGACGGATTGGGATACACTTTTCAGGGGAAAATGAAGTTTGAAGTGACTCCGAGTATCAAACTCTCCGCAAGTGGGCTTTTCGACCAGCGGGAATCCAACTCCTATGGCGGTAGCCTCCGCTTTTGGCCCAGCGCAATTCCGGTGAGCACGAGAGATGCCCGGAACCTCTCTGCCCAACTTTCACATAATATTAACTCGGGAACATTCTACACACTGACCCTCGGTCAATTCCACCGCGCCGTTGCGAGTCATCAACCCGATAAAGTGTGGGATCCGTTGGACAAGACATTTGATGAGAACGCTTGGGACCCCGAAAAAACACCTGAGCAGAACGAAGATGAAGGCAGGATCAGAAATCCGCCCCAACAGGCGTACAACGATACAACCTATTTCATCGCAGGCGATGACAATTCTTGGACGACTCGCGAGGCGACAACCTCAATATTGAGAGGAAATTTTGCGAGCCAAGTTACAGCGAACCACTTGATTCAGACAGGGGTCGAATTTTTGGCATACGATCTCTATAATATCGGGACGACAAACTATGGAAGTTCCAACCTCTACATGGAGTTTTATGATGTCCAGCCGCAATCTTTGAGTCTGTATGTCCAAGACAAGATGGAGTATGAAGGGATGATCGTCAACGCCGGCTTACGATATGACATGTATAATCCCGATGGGGTCTCACCCGCGGACCCATTGGATCCGCTGGAACTTAACGACGACGGCACAATCAAACTGGACAAAGAGACCTATAAAGTTGGGCTACCGATTATCAAAGATCCTGTTAAGGCGTCTACCAAACACATGATCTCGCCACGCCTCGGTATCTCCTATCCGATCACTGACCGGACGAAATTGCACTTTACCTACGGACACTACTACCAGATCCCGCGCGGTGATGATCTCTACGAAAATCTCAGTTTCGATATGCGGGGTGCTATCCGAAGAAGAGGCAACCCTGACCTCAATCCAGAGAGGACTATCGGCTACGAAGTCGGAATCGTCCAGCAGTTTACCGACGACTTGACAATTGACCTAACAGGGTTCACCAAAGATATTGACCAACTCGTGAATAGCGTGCATGTTGACATTACCAACGATTACAGCTACTTCCTTAATGATGAGTTCAACGGTGTCGCCCACGGTATCTATGGGCGGGTGCAGGGTTTTGAACTTACGATCCGCAAGTGGCGCACGGGACGGAGTCCGGTCTCTGGAATGTTGAGTTATACCT
>CAZQIP010000326.1:0-14328 GCA_964593655.1 uncultured bacterium
TATCCAGTTGATTGACAATGCGACCATCAGTGGCAAAATTGCTAAATCTGTGCTTGACGATGCCTTTGAGACAGGCAAAATGCCGAAAGAGATTGTGGCTGAAAAGGGCTTAGCGCAGATTACGGATACCTCAGAGATAGAAGCCATTGTGCTACAGGTTGTAGAGGAGAACCCTGGTCCCGCCCAAGATTACCGTGACGGCACGAAGAAAGCGATCGGATTCCTCGTCGGACAAGTCATGCGCGCCACTCGCGGAAAGGCGAACCCACAATTGGTGAATCAGATCCTCGCGCGAGTTCTATCCACTGATTAGAAACCTAATGTGCAGAGAAAATCTGAAATACAGAGATGAAACCTGGGATCTTCGGAATGCTGATACCAAGGAATACACGCATTGCTTTCACACTTATCCGGCAATGATGATTCCGCAAATCGCGCGGAAACTTCTTAAAACCTACGGCGTAGAAGGTGGATGGCTGCTTGACCCCTATTGTGGCACCGGCACCTCTCTGGTTGAAGCTTCCCTATTCGGCATGCACAGTGTTGGATGTGATATTAACCCGCTTGTACGCTTGATAGCAACTGCCAAGTCAACACATACTTGCCTATCGACTTTAGACGAGACGCTAAACAGGTTAAATGATGATCTCTTTCAGGTTGAATTCCAAGATGGCAAGGTCCCTGACGCCCCGATTCCTGAGATTCCCAACCTTGCGTATTGGTTCTCCGAGGAAGTTATTAGATATCTTGCGTATCTACGTGCTTGGATTAACAAGATAGAAGATGCAGCCATCCGAAACTTTGTACTGGTCGCGTTTTCAGAAACAGTTCGAGAGGTATCGTATACGCGGAACGGAGAGTTTAAATTATATCGCATGCCTGCCGAAAAACTTGAGGGTTTCAAACCTGATATTTTTGGCATCTTTAGCAAGAAACTCAGTAGAAATCGGCACGGCTTAGCAGCGTTCCTCGAAAAACGGAAAAACGTTGAGGTATCGGTATCTGAAGCAAACACAGTCGAAGGTGAACACCCAATGCCTCGACCTCTCGGAGGCTATGATGTCGTGATTACATCTCCGCCGTATGGAGATTCACAGACCACAGTGGCGTACGGACAATATTCGCGGCTGGCAGCGGAATGGATAGGTTTGCCGAACGCTCGCAAAATTGACAAACTCGCAATGGGTGGACAGCATTCAAAAGAAATATTGAAGGATTCTCCAATATCACCTGCTATTGACAAAATCCGTTTCGTCGATGAAAAGCGAGCGCGGGAGGTGTCAGCATTTTACATTGACCTTAGGGGTAGCATCAATTCAATAGTTCAAGTACTTTCTCGACATGCTACAATCTGTTATGTCGTAGGCAATCGCCGAGTCAAAGAGGTTATGCTGCCGACCGACGCATTTATCGTTGATGCCTTTCGTCAGCACGGTTTTACGCATCAGGCGACCATCGTCAGAAACATACCAAACAAGCGGATGCCAAAGAAAAACAGCCCTTCCAACGTTGCAGGTGAAACCTCTACAACAATGCACGAAGAAAACATCGTCATCTGCCAGCGAGTAAAACACAACTCTGATTTTTAAAATTCTAATCAGGCAAAATCCTATCCAAATCTGACGAAAACCCGATTTTGACAACGGAAAAATCGGAGCGAAAACCCAATATTTAAAAAAATGATAGTAGGACAAATTACGCTCACATCCGTAACAAAGCAGTTCGGCGATACCATCGCGGTTAGCGATGTATCACTCCAAATAGAAGGCGGAGAATTTTTCTCGCTACTCGGACCGAGCGGCTGCGGTAAAACAACAACACTGCGCATCATCGGTGGGTTTGTGTATCCTACTGCTGGAGAAGTCTATATCAACGGCGAATTGATGGCAGAAACACCGCCTTATCGCCGTCCGGTCAACACCGTCTTCCAAAATTACGCCTTGTTCCCACACAAAACAGTCGCACAGAATATCGCATTCGGGCTACAGATGAAAAAGGCATCAAAGGCGGAAACCTCTGATGCCGTTGAACGCTCTTTAGATTTGATTCAGTTGCCGGGATATAGTGATCGGAAACCGAGCGAACTCTCCGGTGGCGAGCGGCAGCGCGTGGCACTCGCGCGTGCGTTAATTAACGAACCGACGATCCTGCTGTTAGACGAACCGCTCTCCGCACTTGACCTAAAACTCCGAAAACAGATGCAATTGGAGCTCAAAGCGTTGCAACGCAAAGTCGGGATTACATTTGTCTACGTTACGCATGACCAAGGCGAGGCGTTAGCACTCTCAGATCGCATGGCGGTAATGAACGAGGGGAAAATCCTTCAGGTCGGAACGCCGTCCGAAATTTACGATTCGCCGCAGAGTCGTTTCGTCGCAGACTTTATCGGCACCTCCAACTTCCTTGAAGGAACACTCATCAGCGAGAATGAAATCGCCTTGACGACAGAACCACCGCTTAAGGTTGTCTGCGTGCCGAATCCTGACGTGCCATTGAACACACCTGTCACTATAGCGATTCGTCCAGAACGTTTTGACTTGCGGACAACCCTTACCCCCAATGCCCCTAATTTCTTACGCGGCGTGATCCAAGATGAAAGTTACCTCGGCACGACGCTGCAATACACCGTGCAGACAGGCTACCCGACCCCACTCATTGCACACCAACAGAACACAGGCGCAAAAGACACACACCGCTTTCAACCCGGCGATACCGTCTATCTACAATGGACTCCTAAAAACGCGATTGTCTTAAAAACAGACGAAGACTAACCACCAGACAACGGCAGCCTAACTTTCCCGTTATCGCGCTGCTGCGAAGTTAAGAAGCCGATGATAATCTGGACGACTTTGTAACCCTCGCTCCCTGGCGAAACGGGTTGCCCCCCCTCTGCGACAAGACCTACCAACTCTCGAACGCCTGCCGGGATACCCGTCATATCCCATGACGGTGCCTCAATCGTCTCAACTGTGTCGTCTTGATGGAGTGTCGCCCCTCGGTCACTAATAAGGATATAGCCGTTGGTGCCAACGATCTCTACACGGAACCCAGAGAGTGTCGTCTTTGGACCACCAGCATAATAGCCGCGCACACCGTTCGCAAAGTGGATATATCCGTGTGCCGAAGGTTCCGTTGCTGGTACATGTCCACCATCGCCTTTATACTCGTTATAATCCTCGTAGCCGTCCTCTAATTCAGCAGTGACCCATTCGGGTTCTGAGTCAGCGAAATAGCAGATAGCATCAACGAGGTGCGTTCCGTTACGGAAAAGCATTGCGCGTCCACCGCTCAACGTCCCGATAACGTATTGGACATCCCCGATCTGTCCACCACCGACAACGACATCATGCGTATGCCGCCACAACGGTTGCCACCGACGTGTATGGTCGATCGACAGAATCGTACCGTTTCGCTCGGTTGCCTCTATCATTCTGTCTGCATCTTCAACACTCGTCGCCATCGGCTTCTCACAGAAGATACCTTTTACACCGGCATTTGCCGCGTCAACGACGAGGTCGGCATGTCGGTGATCAGACGTTGCCACCGTCACGACATCCAAATTCTCAGCGGCGAGCATCTCCTGATGGTTGGTATATAGAGAGATGTTATCCCAATTGTTCTGATATTTCTCTTTGAAAGCATCTAACGTACTCTGAACAAAATCGCAGCCCGCGGCTAACTCAACATTCGGCAGACCGACGATCCCCGATGCATGTGTCGTGCCGATACCGCTACAACCAATAACCCCAACGCGTAAATTTGCCATGTCCATATCCTCCCCGTAATTTCAAACAACGGAAAACTGAAAACAAGATGGCTATGAATTCACTGTTTTGCCACGAAAACGATTATATATCGCATCAGATTAGAAGTCAAACTTTTTGTAGGAAATCGGAGATAATTCAGCAGGGTATGTAAAGTTTTTGACGCGCGATTATTAAAAGAGTGGCCCTGTAGCATAGGCTGTTGGTTTCCTGTGGCAAGTACTTCCCAATCCGCAAAAATCTGTGATCAAGAAAACTATTGAGAAAATAATGACACACCCAATTCAGCAAAATAGTTTGATATAAGCCGCAAATTTTGGTAAACTATAACCCAAGTTGCTACTAACAGGTTTTGGTATTTTGGGTTGTGTATTTCAGCGTATTTCGACATCACTTTTCACGTATTTTCTTCACCCCATAGGGGTGTCATGTCTATAGAAACGGTGTATGTAAGGGCCGCACCCCGTATGAAGATTAGGAATTTAATCGGGTAATTCTATGACGTATGATAATAAGTAGATCGGTTCGTAGTAGTGCGATTCATCGCACGTTGTTTAGCCACAATTACCCAATTTATTTGTTAAACCTCATTAGGGGTGCTATTGCTTCGCAGTGAGAATAAATAGGTGGCAACTTGCGTTAAACTATAGTTAACAAATTCTTGATAGAGAGGTAAAAAATTATGGCAAGAATAGTTGCTAATCCGGGAATCCTTGGTGGGAAACCGATTGTTGAAGGCACACGCCTTAGCGTCGAACATATATTGGGACTATTGGCAAGTGGTAGGTCACATGAAGAGATCATCGCGGACTATCCGCTTTTAACGGAAGAAAGCATTCGAGCAGTGCTCGCCTATGCGGCAAAACTCTCCGCAATGAAATTTTTATTGATGTTGTCTCTCACCCTGATACAACTTCCTAATACCCATCCGTATACCAAAAGATGTGATGCGACTTGATACCTTGCGCTAAAGATTGGGGCTGGTTGTGTAACAGATTCGGGATTGAATCAGACGGGTTGGAAAGCGCATCGGGTTGATTGATACGATACATCGTACTGCCGTGTTCGTCAATCACAGGCGCATTGAAACCGTCGGCGATCGGAGCAGGATAGATAACTTCAAGCGACTCGGCATCCAGCTGCGCTATGACGTTAGAGAGCAGATCTTCAAAAAGCTGCTGACCGCGATCCTCAGCAAAGACGGAATCTGAAACGAAGAATTCCTCAACGTTTAATCGCTCCTCGCGGTGGATAACAGAGACATAACCTTCAATATTCCCATCACGTTCAGCCACCCAAGCACTCGGAGACTCCGTCCGCACCCACGCTGTCCAGTAAGCCATATCGTCCCTAACGAAAGTGCCGTTGAATTTGCGGGCATATCCATCATAAAGCGCAGCAATCCGTTCAACTTCCGCGTTATCATCGAAATTTGCCAGACGTACTTCCCACGCCACCTGCCTTTTCGCAGCGATGGGTTGTTTCGCATAATAGCGCGGCACCTTCTCCCACCCTTCAGCCGAGTAGATACGTTGGCTGCCGTGCAGTGAAGACATAACTATATCGCGGGACTCCATGAACCGAATTGAATCTTTGAGGAGTTGTGTCGCAAGTCCACGTCTACGGTATTCCGAGTGCGTGCTGACTTCACCGATACCTCCAACGGTTACCGGTTCACCGTGCAAAAACATCTTACGGATAAAGACGCGCACCGTGCTGACAATTGTGCCGTTGTCAACCGCGATTCGGATACCCTCTGGGTCCCGCCACGGATCGTTATGCCAATGATTAGAAAAATATTGGCGACCGCCTGAAAAGACGTACGTGACATGGTCCAGCCATTTCTCTAACTCATCAGGATAAAGTGCGCGAAACTCCATATCTACAAAACCTCAAAACTTTATAGTCAACTCGCCAAGGAACTGGCGCGCCTGATTACGGCTTCCAAACACCTCATAGAGATCACCGGAAACATCGTAAAATCGGCGGATAAAATTGCGGCTCGTTTCTGCGGGATTGAGATCCGCATAACGGAGCCATAGATTTGTCCGGGACCAGATATCCCAATTCAGTTCGATAACTGTGGAACTTGCATCACCTGTGTCAGTCCTACGCTGTTTGTTGAGATCCGGATAGAGCGCATCCTGTGTCAAATCAGAGGTACCATCAACACGTCCAACAGATACATTTAATTCCTTATACCGATACGGATTCGGATTGGTGATAAATTTCAGATTCGCGGCGAAAGCGTTCTCTAACGCCTGTGTCCCAAAATCGTAACTATCCTCTATCTTCGCAGGCGTGATATAACGTTCATCCTGCTCACCGTAGGTTAATTCATCAAGGAACGTCAAATGCCACCGCTCAGAGAGACTATACGTCCATCCAAATAGGTTCTTGAATTCCAATTGGTTGAGTTTATCTTCGACATCCGTGAAAGCATCAATATCCTCGTAATCTTCCATATACTCGTTATGGAGATTGGCAGCACGCAGGCTATAAAAACCGTTCATGTGAGAAGGTTTCACAGTAAACCCCGTAACGGAATATTGTGCGATGGTGAAATCGCTATCATCCCGTAGATAGAGATGACCTGCAGCATCAAGATCCAAGAAAGTCTGATCGTGCTTCTCTTCGCTGAGTTGGTCCGTCTCATAAACAATTCGTCCAAGATACCGTCCGTTGCCATCAAATTTTTGGATACGTGAAATAACATTATGAAAGAGTGTCAGCCGGATGTCTTTGCGTTTCAACTCTTCAGCGAGTTCTTCTTTAGCTTCCTCATCCGTCTCATCGGCATAGTAACGACTGTATTCTGCTTCTTCCAACAAACGGACGCGTCTATTCAGCGCAGCGGTATCGGCAGCGACTGCAGGACTCTGTGCAAACGGACCGTATTGAGACCGTGTCGCATTCGTAATCGTATCGGCAAGTTCCGCTTGACCCGGTGTGCTCTCCGTCAACCGCGTCAAAGTCGGTGAAAGGACAATGACCTCTGGCAGTCCGCCAACTTTTCTCCGAAATTGACTGGCATCTTTAACAAGGATTGCGCCGGACGGCAGCGCAACAAGTGCCAGCGGTTTCATGAATTCACCGTTGCCGCGTCCTTTACGTCCGAAACTGCCAAGGGATTTCCCCGCTGCATCAAACCTCACAACTCGGTGATTACCGGTATCCGCTATCAAGACGTTTCCATGTCCATCAATTGCAATATCCGCAGCATCGGCATCAAATTCACCGTCGCCTGCGCCGTATCTACCGAAAGTGGTCATCTTTTTTCCATCGGCACCGAACTTATGGATACGTCCGCGTTTCGCGTCCAAAACATAGAGCTCATTTTCGGCATTGAGCGCGACGCGGAGAGCTCTGTCATAGCCTTTCGGTTGAATGGCAAAAGCACTTTTCCCGGCTTCATCAACAATGATGTTTCCTGGCAACACAACCTTCGGATAGACATCTATTGTGTCAACAAAGTAGGTCTCTAACAACTCGCCTACTGCGCTGAATTTATGGACACACGGTGCGAACATATAAATTTTGGGATCAGCAGTTTCAGCAATATGTTGTACGGTTACATCGGCAACGTAGATATTCCCCGCGCTATCCACAGCGAGATGCCCGGGTTTTCGTAGGATATTGTCTGGAGATTCGGGGACTTCAGGAAACTGAAACTGAAATTCTCCGGTCGCCGACAACTTCTGAATCAATCGATTCTCGGTATCGCTGACATAGATATGTTGTCTATCAAAAGCGAGGTGAATGTTTTTACTGAACCGTCCTTGGGTTGAACCTTTACCAGCGAATTCATGCACTAATTCGATAAAATCGACTGAAAAAGCGGAAGGTAATCCGACGCATAGTGAGCAGAAGATAAAGAGTAGAAATTGTGAGATAAGGATATGTTTTTTCATGATTTCCTATATAGAGTTTTAACTTCAATCTTTTAACCGTGGGATTCTTTTTTAATGATACGCGGTATTCATCCGAATGTCAAGGCAAAACTCTCCAGACAAATGCCTAATCCGGCAAAATCCGATACCCCGTGCTAATCCCAGTAATCATGCCAATAATTGCCCAGAGTCCAGCACACGTCATCTCCCCGAGAACCAGCCCGAGAAATATCGGTCTCGCGCTCCGATACGCCCGCAGTCCGCCATATTTCACAATGCTGAACTTCAGCCCCCACCCCAAGAATATGGAGAACCAAAGTTTAAATGTCGCCCAGGAGCTCAGCATCGTATAACCCAGCGGATGCAGAGGCCACCACACAAAAGTTTGACGCATCCACATCAAAAAGATCGTGAATCCGCTGCCGAATACCATAAACCCGGTGTTCGTCCAATTCGTGCTCGTCTTCGGACTTGTGAGAAGTCCTTCGAGTTGCCGCATAAACCAACTGCCACCGGTATAAGGCGCGCCGTGGGCATAACTAATTTTGATTGCAGAATAATAGGAAACAGCAAGCCCAATGACCATCGCAACCGCCATCGCGACGAGAAGTTGCCGCCGTTTGACGCGCACCTCGTCGGCTGCTTTCAACCCGTTCATGATGTTCGGCATCATAAATTCGCGGAGATCTAACGTGAGGCACACGGGGTGCATCATTATCGAAGTCAATGTGGAGGGATGGATTTTTGAAGTGCCGAGCGTCGTCAGGAAGAAACTCTGCGGTGAAAATGACGGGTTGATAAACGGGATACCGCCGTTGATGACCTGCCACGTCAGCACGATATACATCGCCAGCAGAAATAGCACGAAACCGAGCGCAAATAAGAGGGACATCCCCATCATGTGGTTGAAAAATACAAGCACACAGATACCACCGAGGAGTCCGAAGATTGTCACACTATGAGGGAGTGCCTCATCGGAAGGACGAAACTGCAGCATACTTTTTATGTGACGCCGCGTCTTCCAAAGCGCGATGGCGACAAACGCCAGACATGCCCCTGCCTCTTGCGCTGCACTGAATGATTTCCCTGTCCACTGCACACCAGGTCCCGAAGTGAGTTGGAAACCGAGCATCACACCTAATAGGCATTGCAGCTTGTAAAAGACAAAGAAAAACCAAATACTAAATGATACCTCTAAAGTCAGCAGATAACTGAATCCGACCATCGACCAGAAGATAACAATCTGAAATGGACGTAAGGCACTCCAAGGACGTTCAACGAGGTACTGGTTGAGCCAAAAATCACGCGGGATATGCGGTGTATTCGGAAAAAACGTATGCAAACCGTTCATCGTATGCAGGAATACAGGGAACGCAAACCCAAACCAGAGTGCGCTGTTCTTAAAAAGTGGACCGAGGCTACCGCTACCTTGCCCCGCCATCTCCGCTGGCAGCTTAACGAGCGGAAAAGCGCAACGCTCGTACTCCACCCACTGCTTACGAAGTAGCACAGAGAGGCAAATCATCACGAAATAGACAACCAGTACGTAGGCACTCCATGTCAAGATGGGAACAATCCAGGCACCCCACGGCACCGATTCACCTGCGAACAGCCCTTCAAAGAACGACTGGGCTGCGGTGTGATCTTGTACCACGCGCCAGTGCGGAATATAGTGGTGAAATAGCGATTCCCAGTCATTTTCCGGGGTGGCGAGGTACTTATAAGCCACCATCGGGCTGAGCGCATAGCGCATCATCCCTGAAGACGGGATGCCCGCCGGCGCAAGCATGATACACCAAATCGTGACAAGCTCTCCAGGTGAAAATGCTGAGCCGGGATAGAAGCGTTTCAAGAGAACGTTGATGCCCAACACGAAAACCGTTAGCACAAAGAAGGGCGCGACGGGGAAGTGTCCGCCTGCAAGGAAGATGTTACGGATAACGTAATCGTTATAAGGCGCGAGAAGACATTCAGTCGTGGCACACGCCAAACCAATTAATACCGCACGCCATGTGAGGCTATCTCTGACTTGTTGTTGAATCAAATGATTGCCTTTCAAAGTAGAGTTCCGTAGATTCTCCTAACCTTGCTGCATACTATATCACAATCACCTTTTTTTCGATAGAAGATTTTCCGTCTCATTAAGAGCATTTATAGTGAAACCTAAAAATAACCCTGACGTTAACGCTTTTCGACTTGACTAAAAACGAAAGTTTTGGTAAACTGCATAGAGAGGCAAGGATATGAGACATCTCCGCTATTCTCACAACACGTTCTACATCGCACTTGTGCTACTAATGCTTGCGGCTACCGCAATATGCAGCGAGGCAGAGGTCTATCCGTATCCTTACGGCAAAGGCAACGAAATCGTCACCCTCAAAGGGCTCACACTTGATCTAACACGGTTTGATCCGATTGCCAATGGATACATTCCACATAAAGGCGGAAACGATTTCATCATGATGGAGCAGTTCGATAAAAACTGCGGTCCCAACAGCGTTCAGATGCTACTCTACTACCATAGAAAGCACCAACGACTCAAAAATATCTGGAAGGCAGGGGGCATTCGGACTGTCGCATTCGGAACATCACCGAGTGAACTCCGACAGGCACTTAATACGTTAGACGTTCCCGCACATTGGTACACCAACAGGACGCTTGACGACGTGCGCCGCTACATCAAGAACAATCGCCCACCTATTATGCTCCTACGGCTCTCAAATACGGGGTATCACTGGGTAGTCGCCGTCGGCTATGATACGCGTTGGGATGAATTCCTAATCGCGGACCCGAACGGACACTTCAAATGGTGGACCGCGGAGCAGCTTAACGCCAATTGGACGCTGGAATGGCTGCCGGAGTTTGAGACAGCAGACGAGGAATGGTACGAATTCCAACTCGATGCGGGGGTGTTTAATCAGATACATCTCAATCCAAATATGGTCGTCGTTCCGTCAGAAGCCCCCTCCTTTGAAACAAAATACCGTCCTTACTGGTCAGACATGCAGACGATTGAAGTCTACGGAAAAACCAAGTTCCGGGGCGGCATACGCGAGTGGGAAGATACACTCACATTCCAAAACCCACTTAGGATTATACAGGTTTCGGACATCAAACTGCTGACCTCCACAGGTACAGCAAGCGTAGACGGATGGTCTCGGACTAATGACCGTTCAATTAAACTCTGGGGCAAGATTGAAGACGGATGGTTTTTGCGTGGCAGAATGTGGGTGATGGTTCGGACTTTCTACTTCAACGATATTGATACCCCAGTCATCACAAACGTTGCTAAAGCCCCATCTGTGCTACCCGCAGAAACAGTGCTTTTGCCCAACTACCCGAACCCCTTTAACCCGGAGACGTGGATACCCTATCAGTTGGCAAAACCTGCAGATGTCAACGTATCTATCTATGCCGCGGATGGAAAGTTGGTCAGGACACTTGCATTAGGACATAAACAGGCAGGCATCTACCACGACAAATCCCGTGCTGCCTATTGGGACGGTAAGAACAGGCAGGGCGAACCTGTCGCAAGCGGTGTATATTTCTACACACTCACAGCAGGAGATTTCAACGCAACACGAAAAATGCTCATACGAAAATAAAACTGAATATGAACCAGTATTTACTGACAACTATTTCTCTGATTGCTGACTACTGACAGCCAACATCGGCAGCCACAACGACACTTCCGTCCCTTCACCAAGCGTGCTTTCAATTTCAACGTTACCGCCATGCTCCTCAAGAATCCGTTTCACATTTGCCAAGCCGAGACCTGTGCCTCTCGTCTTTTTGGTAAAGAACGGTTCAAACAGATGTGCTAAATCTTCTCCTGATATTCCGACCCCATTATCAACAACCTTGATGCCGATCCTATCTTCATCCATAATTGTAGAGACCTTCAACACACCGCCTTGCGGCATCGCCTCCATAGCGTTTAGAATGACATTCATAAACGCTTGCTTCAATTTATCTGAATCAAATGGAATTTCGGGAGTTTCAGGTAACACATCTAACACTAACTGAATCTTGTGGTGTGCCAAGTTGGCTGCCATCAATGCCAAGACAGCTTGCAGGACAGGCGTGAGCGGCTGTTGGGTAAGGGTAAGCGCCGTCGGACGCGCGAAGTCCATCAGTCCTTTGACAATGGTATCAATACGCTCAATCTCTTCAAGGATATAACGTAGTGATTGTTGATGTTGTTCCTGAGACATCTCCGGTTTCTGCATCAACATCTGTGCCAACATCCGCATAGATGACAATGGGTTTCGGATCTCGTGGGCGAAAGAGGCAGACATCTTTCCGGCTGTTGCCAAACGTTCCGCTTGAATCAACTGATCTCTTGACTGTTTCAGATCTCTGGTCATCTGGTTAAACGCAGCAGCGAGGTCACCGATCTCATCGTGTGTTTTTATCTCACACTGCTCATCAAGCTCCCCGGTCGCAACGCGCGCCGTAGAATCAACTAAAATTTTGATGGGGTTTGTTAAGTTCCTGCCGATGAGATGGCTGATGAGGGCAACCAGTCCTATAACAAGTACGGCGATGCTGAGCATATACCACGTAAGCGTCCGTTTTGCCTCAGCGATCGCTTCCATCGGACGCAGCAAACAGTAAAACCGTCCGAGTTTAAGCGGGAGATAAAAAACTTTATACGGTTTTCCATGAACCGTAACGTCTCGTATAACGGATTGTTCATCTGGATTCTCAAGGTATGGCTTGACCTCACGCAGCCGCATTTTATCCGCCAGATTGCGCCAATCTTGCTCTACATCAGAGAGTGCATCCAGCGTGGTGCCATTAAGCGTGTAATCAGAGCCAAAAATCATAATCTCAACACCGTAGGCACTTTTGATTTTTTCTGGCTCCTCCTGCTCAAAGAACCCTGTTTCCGTGATGGTATTCACCCAGACTTCGGTTTCACGCGTAAACTGTTCGTCGTATTTCCACGCGAAAATTTCAACGGCAACTAACGGGAGCACAATAGCAACCAGAGCAAAGAGCAGCATGAACGGGAGAACAATTTTGGTTTGAATGCTATACCGACGCATCGAAATCCTCTTTTTCAGATTGCCACTATCAGCAAATTGTAGAAGTTTTGCCCGTGGGTTCTCGCCGACAATCAGATACTTGTGCGATAGATTTTATTTTCGATGACACAAAATCTCGATTTTTCTTAAATTATGCACCCTTTTTAGGTATAAATCGCGTCACTAACAATTGAAACCTATCTTCAGTTCAGGAAAAATATGCTCGAATAAACCTTATACGATAACTTTACTGAGACTGTTGTTAGTATAATCCAACGCGATTGGCATGTCAACCCTGATTGTTCCCTTCAGGGAATGAAAACAAATTTGCATCGCTAAACCAAATATGTTATCATATATGAATGTAAACTAAAATTTGGCACGTTTACCTCTTGTGGGAGTAGTTTCTGACCCCGACACTTTATGAGGACAGTTTAAAACCGAACAAAATTCGATCAAATGTGTCTAATGTATGGAATGGAAAATTAGGAACTTTTTGACACACATAGTGTATAAGTTGAGACACTCAAAGTTAACTTTGCACCCATGGAGAAAATAGACATGACATATACCCAACAGACTACTACTTTTTACACGGATACCGAGCTTGAACAGATTGATGAGGAGGCACTTGTCAATCAGTTCCAGAACGGCGACACAGAGGCTTTTAATCCTCTCGTGCTTAAATATCAAAAGAAAATCTACAACCTCATGTACCAACGGGTTCGCGATCAGGAAACAGCAAAAGACCTCTGCCAGGAGGTTTTTCTGAAAGCCTTCAATGCGCTACCCAACTTTAAAGGTGGGTCCGCATTTTATAGTTGGATTTACCGCATCGCGATCAATTGCAGTATCGACTTTCAGCGTCAACGTAACCGCGATAAGGTGCTTACGTTTGAAGAATTGCCATTTGAAGCCGACGAAGTGCTAAGAATGACCGATTCCCATCCGTCTCCTGAGCGACTTCTCGATGAGAAGGAACTTGGGCTTATCATCCGCAAGGCGGTGCAGAAACTTCCACCCGGTCAGCGTCGGGTCTTTAATCTGCGCCACCGACGTGAACTTGCGATCAAAGAGATCGCGGCACTCCTAAACAGGTCGGAGGGCACGGTTAAAGCACACTTGCACCATGCACACCGGCAGCTTCAAGGCATGTTGCTCCCGTACTTGCGAAATGAACCGCTGGAATGGAACGGAGAAGTTTGATAGGACCGGAATAGAGCGCAGAGCCTGCTCTGTAGGCGTACCCCCGGTCACGATTCTTCTAACCCTCGTTTCTTTACCAAGGGAGCTCTTCACGCGGGTTGGGGACTGAAATTGATAACCGAAAACTGAATATTAACTTGACAAAATTCCCCAGATATTGTATAATATATACGGTTAGATAATTTGAAGAATGAAACATAGGTGGGATGGCTGAGTGGACGAAAGCGGCGGTCTTGAAAACCGTTATGGCGCAAGCCATCGTGGGTTCGAATCCTACTCCCACCGCCATTATGGAGAGGTGCAGGAGTGGTTGAACTGGACTGCCTGCTAAGCAGTTATGGCGCAAGCCATCGTGGGTTCGAATCCCACCCTCTCCGTTCTAATAGTCATCGGTTGTTGGTTTTAACCATCAACTCGGGTTTCCTTAACATTTATAAC
>CAZQIP010000327.1:0-33124 GCA_964593655.1 uncultured bacterium
GCGTTTCTTTCCTTCATCCGTGTTGATGTTTAAAGAATGCTTCAATCCTATCCGTTTCAAGAGGCGAAAATCAAGGGGCAGACAGATTTTTTCATTTTTTTTCAAATTATGCAATTTTTCCTGCCTAAAATCGCGTCTTAAAAAACAGTAGCGGGCATGAACTGCATTGTATCGCTTAATTTTACAAGACTCAGCATTTGATTAATCCTTTTGGCAAATGTGAACGTGCCCAATCTGTTTGTTAGGAGAGAACTCCGTGGAAAGAGAAAACGATATTCAGTTAATTCAAAAAATTTTGTCAGGCGACAATGAGGCATTTAACGCTTTAGTCCAAAAGTATCAAAAAAGTGTTCATACCCTTGTGTGGCGAAGGATAGGCGATTTTCACTATGCTGAAGAGATCACGCAAGACGCTTTTCTCCAAGCATACGAAAAACTTTCGACGCTCAAGGACCCCAGTCAATTTGCTGGGTGGCTCTACGCCATTGCGAATCGGCTTTGCATTGCTTGGATGCGAAAGCAAAGACCCGCGATGCAACCACTGGATGCCCCGTCTATAAAAGCAATAGATAATTTAACGTATGAGCGTTATGTATCGGAGCAGCGGGAGTCAGAAGCAATTGAGCGTCGTTATGAAATCGTTGAAGCACTTCTGGCAAAACTGCCAGAGAGTGAACGCGAGGTGATGACCCTCTACTATCTCGGTGAAATGCCAACAAAGGAAATAGGTGAACTTTTGAATGTACCGGTAAACACGGTTGTGAGTCAACTCCATCGGGCGCGAAAACGTTTACAAGAGACAGGAGAATTCCTTCAAATGCTAAATAATAATGATCAACAGAATTTAGCAACACAGATTAAAAACCACCATCAGTTGGGAGAATTCGATAAGGCTTTAGAGATCAGCACACGTGCGTTGGAATCCAATCCAGCGGACTTAGAGGCTTATGGTTCTCGATGGAGACTGATAGCCGAAATGTTTCCAGAGGGAGAGGCGAAAAAACGGATTTGCCCTGAAATCGAATATATTCTGCAAACACACTCAGAAACTCCGGAAGTATTAAGCACTGCATATTGGGGATATATGAGCCTTCCTAACCGCACAAAGAATGTCCCAAACAGTTTGTTTGACAAGATACTGCAACACCCTCGAACCGAAATTTATCTGGCTGCATTGTTCGGGTTAGTTGAACGGAGCGAAGAGGCAGGTCGGAAGTGGCACTATTACCAGCGCGTCATTGATGAGTTCACCGTTCCAGATGTCCCAGTACTCTCATGGTATTTGTTAGCTTATGAAGAAATGCTGAGGTTAGCCGAGGCGGATCGTTCTCTGGCAAGCGATGATTACCTTGATGAGCTTACTGATGGACTCTTGAAGGCACATCTTGCCATGTGCGAGGAGACACAGCAGTATTTCGGTTGGGCTTATACTGTAGCGGTTGAATGGCGACTGAAGTTTAACGTTCGATTAGACAAAGCTTATGAAATTTTAGATCATGCTGAAACCAGATTAGGGGAGGAAGAAGAACAGAAGTGGCTTGTCGAACACAACAAAGGATCTGTAGAAAAAGCGTACAAGAAGATATCGCGCTTGCGCGGTGAAATCTATCTCCGGCAGGAGCGATGGAGAGAAGCATACGATGGACTTGTTGCAAACGCTCCGGATTGTTTGGAATCCCTCTGGGCAAGGTTCAACGAGAGCACCCTAAATTACTTTTGGATGTTGGGGCAGTCAGCAGAAGGTATGGGAGAATGGGAAAAAGCAAAGCGTTACTATGCCGATGCCCACTTTGCACCTACGCCTCACTGTGAGCAAGTCAGGCATGACTATGACCCCACCCGTTTTGTGCCTACGCCTCGTGTGGAAAGTCGGAGAGGTTTGGAACGCGTCTATCATCAAATAGAGCGAGGAGAAACTACCGATACGTTTGAGGCTTTCCTCAAAGACACTGAAGCGGAATATCGGATCCGAGAAGGTGCTGACTGCGAAAGAATCCGTCAGAAACTTATCACGAACAGACTGAATCAGAAAGCGACGGATTTTCGGTTGAAAACTTTGAAAGGCGAGGTCTACACGCTATCAGCGATGTCCGGAAAAGTTGTTTTGCTTGATGTTGGACGTTCATCCAACATAATGATCCCGGAAGTCAAGATCGTCTATGAGCGATTCAGCAGAACCAACGATGTGGTTGTCTGGAGCATCAATGATGGTGAAACGCCGCATCAAGTGCAGCAATTTTTAGATGAACATCAGCCACCTTGGCCCGTTTTGCTTGATCCCCATGCGGAAGTGAGAAAGGCTTATCAAATTAGAGTACCCCCATGTTTTATCCTGATTGACAAGGTGGGCAATTGGCAATACAGTTGTGCAGGTCTGAATTCCATAAACGGTCAGCCCTTAATTTGGATGATTGAGGCACTTCTATCAGATTAAGTGATAATATAATGCTACTAATACTCATTCGGCGAGAATTACTCGCCAATCTCATGACATTTCGGTTTCTCGTTGCAATGGTTGTCACGCTGCTGTTGGTTGTTGCGAATACCGTTGTACTGATTGCTGATTACGAACGTCGCCTGATAAACTACGATACCGCGGTCAAGCAACACCATCAAAAGTTTTTAGAAAGGGCAAGGACCTATTCGGGAGTGGAAGGAGCAATCCTCGTAGACCGACCGCCCAACCCACTGAGTATTTTCAATGCAGGTCTGGATCGACGGCTCGGCAACTCCATCACCGTCAGTCATACCTTCGTGCCGACCCTTTGGGATACCAAATCACACAGTGCAGATAATCCTTTCCTCAACCTATTTTCCAGCGTCGATCTCGTTTTAATCTTTCAGATAATTCTCAGTCTACTGGCACTGCTTTTCGCCCACGATGCAATCGCCGGGGAACGGGAAGCAGGCACGCTCCGCTTAACGATGGCAAATCCCGTCAGTCGTCCTATTATTCTGTTAGCAAAGTACATCAGTGCGATGGCTTGTTTGATTCTTCCGGTAGTTATGAGTTTGTTACTTGCATTGATCTTATTCTCTGTGTCGGGGTCAATTTCGTTGAGTGGGGATGATTGGCTCCGAATTGGCGGTATTCTGTTGACCTCGATCACCTATCTCTCCGCTTTCTATCTGATAGGATTGTTAATCTCTGCGATGACTCGCCGAACTGCGACCGCTCTGATGCTTTCAATGGTGATATGGAGTACCCTGGTTCTCATCTACCCAAGTCTGAGCGTATTCGCGGTCAATCGGCTTTGGCAGTCCCCTTCTCAATTGGAAGCCGCCTACCGTGAAATTGAGCAGATATGGGAAGCGTTTGAAAGAGAGCAAACAGATTTCTTGAGGAACGATAGCGTTGAGGGGGAAGATCCGAATTTCGGCGTACCGCCTTCAGGAAGTTACGGTGCTTATCAGATCTCCGACCCGACAACACTCAAGTACTTTAAAGTAGAAACCCGTCATTGGACGCGGATCGAGCTAGACTCAGAACCACAGATTCCTCATGTCAAAGCTTACTTTCAATTCTCAGAACCGCGACGGATCCGCGCAGCGGAGAGAACATGGCAGGTTCGACAAAAAGCCTTAGATCACGTCTACGTTCGCAAAGCAAACATGGCGAAAAATCTGATGCGTCTTTCACCAGCAGCGATGTATGATTCCGCAACTGAAGTGTGGGCTGGAACAGATTTCCACGGTATCAAGGATTTTATCATAACAACCCAACAGTACCGGCAAACGATTATCGATTATTTCTATCATAAGGAAGCCTTTTCTTCCCGAAAATGGTTCTCCATTGACCAAGGAAAGGTTGATTGGAGCGATTTACCCCAGTTTTCTTATCATCGAAGAGAGATATGGAACGGCATGCAGCACGCCAGCAGCGATATTGCCTGTCTGCTACTCATCAACATTGTGCTATTTATGACGACATTTTTAATCTTTATGCGACAAGAAGTATAGAATAGTTTTCAGTAATCAGTTATCGGTTTGCCTCGCAGTGAGAGTTAAGAGATGTTTTGGTTAAGTCAAAATCCTCTTATAACAGATAACCGATGTCTGACAGTAAAAAAAATATCCACTGATAACTGAAATCTAAATGACAACCTCTTAACTGAAAACTGATAACTGAAAACCGAGAACCCCAAAATGATTTGGCACATCACAAAACACGAACTCTATGACCATCTGAACAGTCTGCGGTTTGCCTTCACAACGGTATTGCTTGTCGCACTGATGATTGTCAACGCAATCGGATATCTTGGCGAATACACAGCGCAATCGACAGCATATCAACAAAAGGTCTCGGTGTCTTTAGATAAAATGAGATCCAAGGCAGACAGTCTGTATGATCTGCTTACAGAAGGCCCCGGTACGCTCTACAAAAAACCTTGTCCACTCTCCTTTTGTGCGAACGGCGGTGAAACATTTATACCCGAATCCGCTGATGGAATTGGCGAAGGGGTGTTCATGACATCAAGTCGTTTTTCAATCAGTACGACATGGCGAATGAAATACCCACAATCCAATCCAAGTCTGTGGGACATTACGCCGGATTATACGAATGTTGATTGGGGAGATATAATCTCCATGGCGTTGAGTTTAGTTGCGATCCTGTTCACTTTCGACGCAATCTCCTCGGAGCAAGAACGCGGCACCCTACGACTGACACTGTCCAACAGCATCTCACGTGGCACTGTACTGGTAAGCAAATTTCTTGCAGCATTGATAACTATCAGTATCCCTTTTTTAATTGCCGTATTAATTAACCTTTTTCTGCTTTACACTTCAGGAAGTGTTCTATTGGGAGCGAGCGAGTGGGGACGATTGGGAGTTATCATTCTTATCGCTTTTGTTTACGTGTCAATCTTTCTCGGGTTGGGGTTGCTCATATCCTCTCGTGTGAGCAGTTCGTCAACAAGCCTCACGATTCTTCTACTGGTTTGGGTTGTTTGGGTCGTCCTGCTACCTTCCACAATCGGCGCGCTTACCAGTGGCTTACAGCCGACAATGACGCATAACGAACTTGCTGCCCGTCGACAGTCTCTGGGCTCTCGTTTTTTTGACCAGTACGATGAACTTTGGCGTAAAACACCCTCGCGAGAGATTCCAGCAACAGAGGAGACATTATTGTGGTCGAAATACCTCACCGAAGATGCAAGAGACAACGAGAGATTGAATGAAGAACACTTAAACGCTCAGGTTGCTCAGGTTCAATTTTCGAGATCCATAACCCGTATATCGCCAGCGTCAAGCGTCCGTTATGCTATCGAATCCCTTGCTGGAACCGGTTTCACACGGCACGTCCAATTTTTAAAGCAGGTGCGCCGATATGCCGGTAAATTCAGAACGTTTCTCATTGAAACCGATCGTGCTGACCCAGAGAGTCCACATGCACTCGGACCCAAGGAAGGGACATCACAAAAGCCGGTGCGCTTTGAATCAATTCCTAAATTTGGGGACCGCATCAGTTTCGGTGGAGTATACAATGCTGCAGCCATGGACATTCTGTTACTATTGCTGTTTTTTGCCGTGTTATTCGCAGGTGCGTTTCTTTCCTTCATCCGTGTTGATGTTTAAGGAATATTTCAATCCTATCCATCTCAATAGGTGAAAACCAAGAGACAGAAAGAGAAAGTATTGGAATCTGTTCATCAAAAGAAGGTTTCATTGTGGTACTTGCAAATGTGTCAATCGCCTGCTCTATTAATTGATCCTTGATTTTTAGCGTTTTTCTTGACATCATTTTTCGTAAATGCTAAAATATTAGCATATTATTAAATTTAACGCCTGTTCAACAGATTTCCTGTGAACGTCTAAAGGGAGGCAGACACATGTCAGACGATAAACAACAACAAGATTTGGCAACACAGATTAAAAACCACCACAGGTCCGGTGAATTTGATAAGGCATTAGAGGTCAGTAACCGCGCTCTAAGATCCGATCCGCCGGATTTGGAGGCTTACGATTCTCGATGGGGACTTATCGCTGAAATGTTTTCCGAGGCGGACGCAAAAAAAAACGATTTCCCCTGAAATCGAAACGCTGCTGAAGACACATCCAGAAACGCCTGAACTCTTAAATACCGCCTACTGGGGATATATGCACCTTCCCGGTCGCGCAAAGAATGTCCCAAGCAGTTTGATTGATAAGATGTTGCAACACTCCAGAACCACAGTTTATATGACGGCACTCTTAGGGTTAGCTGAGAGAAGCGAAGATGCATCTCAAAAGTGGCACTACTACCGACGCCTCATTGATGAGTGTACCACCTCAGATCTCCGAGAATTATCCTGGTATTGCTTTACACATAAAAACATGCTGGGGTTGGTCGAAGTAGATCGTTCTCTGGCAAACGATGATTACCTTGATGAACTTATTGATCGCTACTTGAAGGCACATCTTTCTTACTGCCAAGAGACACAGCAGTGGTTCGGTCAGGCTTATACCGAATCGGTTAAATGGCGACTGAAGCTTAACAACCGATTAGACAAAGCATTGGAAACTTTAGAACGTGCTGAAATAAGATTAGGCGAGAAGGAAGAACAAGAGTGGCTTATAGAAAACAACGGAGGAACCGTAGAATTTGGGCACAAACGGATCTCGCGCTTACGTGCGGAAGTTTACTACCATCAAGAACGGTGGAGCGAAGCATACGGTGGACTCAACGCATACGCCCCGGATTTTCTGGAATCACTCAGTAAAAGGTTTAGCGATGAGAGCACAATAAACTACTTTTATATGCTTGGACGGTCTGCAGAAGGCATCAGAAACTGGGATAAAGCGAAGGACTATTATACTGATGCACATTTCGCACTTACACCCCATTCTGATGCGCGAGCAGGTTTAAAGCGCGTCTATCAACAGATAGAGAGAACAAATCCCACTACTACCTTTGAGGCGTTTCTCAAAGACACCGAAGCAGCATACAAAATACGAGAAGAAGCCGACCGTGAACATATCCGTCAAAAGTTACTGTCGAATAGATTAAATGAGAAGGCAGCGAATTTTCGTCTACAAACTTTGGATGGTGAGTCATATGCATTATCAGATATGTATGGGAAAGTAGTGATGCTTGATGTAGGAGCATCTTGGTGTGGATATTGCAGCTTTACAATACCTCAACTCAAACTCATCTACGACCAGTTTAGCAAGACCAAAGATTTCGTCATTTGGGGTGTCAATGATGGGGAAACCCCTCAGAAAGTACAGGAGTCTTTAGATGAACATCAACCACCTTGGCCCGTTTTGCTTGATCCCAATCGGGAGGTAGCTAAGGCATATAAAGTTGAATACATCCCAGATTTTATTCTCATTGATAAAAAGGGGTATTGGCAATACAGGTATGATAGTGCGGATCTCATAGATGGACAACCGTTAATTTGGATGATTGAAGCACTCCTATCAGATTAGAGTGTATCTCATAATACCAAAAAAATTCAGATTTTTTCATTTTTTTTCAAATTATGCAATGTTTCCTACCCAAAATTTCGTCTTTAATGACAGCGGATATGAACCGCCCGAAACGCATTGCTTAATTTTACAAGACTCAGCATTTGATTAAGCCTTTTGACGAATGCGACAAAATCCAATCTGTGTGTTAGGAGGGAACCTTATGGAGAGGGCAGACGACGTTCAACTGGTTCATAGAATTTTATCGGGCGACGATGAGGCGTTTAACCTATTAGTCCGAAAGTATGAAAAGAGCATTCATGCCCGCGTGTGGCAGAAGATTGGGGATTTTCACCATGCTGAAGAAATTACCCAAGACATCTTCCTTCAAGCATATAAAAAACTCTCAACACTCAAGAATCCTAATCAGTTTGCTGGATGGTTGTATGTCATCGCAAATCGGCTTTGCATTGATTGGGTGCGTAAGCAAAAACCTGCGATGCAACCCTTGGATGCCCCATCTGTGAAAGCGATGGATAACTTAACGTATGACCGTTATGTATCCGAACAGTGTGAGTCAGAAGCCGTTGAACGTCGTTATGAAATCGCCGAAAAACTGCTGGCAAAACTGCCGGAGCGTGAACGCACAGTAATGATGCTCCATTATCTCAGTGAAGTGCCAACAAAGGAGATAGGCGAATGCTTAGGCGTGTCGGTGAACACGGTCGTCAGTCGGCTGCATCGGGCGCGGAAACGTTTGAAATCGGATCAGGAACTTTTGATTCAAGAATTTCTTGACAGTATACAGATAACGGACTTAGAGGTTTGCTATTCTCGATGGAGACTCATCGCCAAAATGTTTCCAGAAGAGGCCGCCAAAAAAAGGATTTGCTCTGAAATTGAAACGCTGCTGAGGATACACCCTGAAACCCCGGAAGTATTAAGTACTGCCTATTGGGGATATATGACCCTTCCTAACCGCACAAAGAATGTCCCAAACAGTTTGTTTGATAAGATGTTGCAATACCCCAGGACCGAAGTTTATCAGGCCGCACTGTTAGGGTTAGCTGAACGGAGCGAAGATGCATGTCAAAAATGGCACTATTACCAACGTGTCATTGATGAGTGTACCGCCTCAGATGTCCCCGGAAATTCTTGGTATTTTGCAGCATACCAACATATACTGTGGTTAGTCGAAGATGGCCTATTCTCGGCAAGCGATGACTATCTTGATGAACTTATTGATGGATACTTGAAGGCACATCTTTCTTACTGCCAAGAGACACAACAGCGGTTCAGTTGGGCTTATACGGAAGCGGTTAAATGGCGGCTGAAGTTTAACATCCGGTTAGACAAAGCGTTGGAAACTTTAGAGCACGCTGAAACCAGATTAGGGGAGGAAGAGGAACAGAGGTGGCTTGTTGAATGGGAACAGAAGTGGCTTGTTGCACACAACAAAAGTTCTGTAAAAAAAGTGTACAAGGCGATCTCACGCTTGCGCGCTGAAATTTCTTTCCGGCAGAAACGGTGGCGAGAAGCTTATGATGGACTTCTCGCAAACGCACTGGATTATTTGGAATCGCTATCGGAAAGGTTCGGCGTGGACACCATAGATTATTTCTATATGTTGGGACGCTCAGCAGAAGGCATAGGTGATTGGGAAACCGCCAGACACTACTATACCGACGCACACTTTGCGCCTACACCTCACGCCGAATCCCGGGCGGGACTGGAACGCATCTATCATCAAATAGAACGAAGGTCTACCGATACATTTGAAGCATTCCTCAAAGCGGCGGAAACCGAATACCGGATTCGAGAAGATACCGATCGCGAAAAAATCCGACAGAGACTTATCACGAGTAGATTGAATAGGAAAGCACCGGGTTTCTGCCTACAAACTTTGCAAGGTGAGACTTATACGCTATCGGCGATGTCCGGCAAGGTTGTTTTGCTGGACATCGGGTCTTCGAGGACTCGGGTACACAATAGGCAGATTCCAGAAGTTAAAATTGTCTACGAGCAATTCAGCCAAAACGATGATGTGGTCATCTTGGGTATCAATGACGATATAACCACGCGCCAAGCACGGAAACTTATAGATGAACACCAGGTACCCTGGCCGATCTTGCTTGATCCGCATGGGGAAGTGAGAAAGGCTTATCAGATTATAGGAATCCCATGTGCTATCTTGATTGATAAAGCTGGGAATTGGCAATACAGTTGTAGAGATCTGGATCCTATAAGCGGTCAGCCCTTAATTTGGATGATTGAGGCACTCCTCCCAGATGAGGTGATGATACGATGTTCCTAACACTCATTCGGCGAGAACTCCTTGACAATCTCATGACGTTCCGATTTGCCGCAGCTGTTGTGATTATGCTGTTGCTTGTCGTTGCGAATACCGTTGTGCTCATCAAGGACTATGAAGGGCGGTTGGCGGACTATAACACCGCTGTCAAAAATCATCGGCAGGAACTCCTCTTGGAGAATAAAACCTATTCAGATGGAATGCTTAGTCACTGGGGGACGATAATCGTTGATCGTCCGCCGAACCCGTTGAGTATTTTCAACACCGGTTTAGATAAGCGATTGGGGAACGAAATTAGAGTTTCTCACATTTTTACGCCGACAATTTGGGATGCCAATAAGCACGAGGCGAATAATCCATATTTCAATATCCTCACTTCAATTGACATTATCCTCATTTTTCAAGGGATCCTCAGCCTGCTGGCCCTCACTTTCGCCTACGATGCTATCGCTGGAGAATACGAACACGGCACACTACGCTTGGTGCTATCTCACCCCGTGAGACGTGGGTCCATCTTGTTCGCCAAATATATCGGTGCGATGGTCTGTTTGTTCGTGCCGCTGTTGATGAGTCTGCTCCTGATGCTCATTTTGCTGACGACTTCCGCCATGATTTCCCTGAGCAGTGATGATTTCCTGCGTATCGGTGGGATTGTTCTGACATCCCTCGTCTATCTGTCACTGTTTTATCTCATCGGTATGCTCATTTCTGCAATCACACGCCGAACCAGTACTGCGCTCATCCTTTCAATGTTCGTCTGGGGATTCTTAGTGCTTGTTTACCCAAATCTGATTCTCACTGCAGTCGATACTGCGCCGCAAACCGACCCGGAACCCGCTGCTTACCATCAGATTAAGCGGATCTGGGAGGAACTTGAGAGAAAGCGGGATCAGTTTCTCCGCAACGACCCTGTCCCAGGAGAGGGTTGGGGATTCGGCGTGGTCAACTCGGAAGGACATGACTTTATTTTCTCGGGCAGTGAAGACAAACCATCAAGATTACTGTATTACACCTACCTTGGATCCGAATTTGAAACGATTCACGAAAAATCCGAACCACAGGTGCCACATGCCCAGAATTTTTACGGCTTCATTGGACCCCTGACCGTCAATACGGTAGAACGCACATGGCTCATCCGAAAACCGGCACTCGAGACGATTTACGTCGAACCGGCAAACAGAGGACGAATGTTACTGAAGTTCTCACCGGCCGGGTTGTATGATGCCGCAACCGAGGCGTGGGCAGGCACCGACCTCAATGGCATCCAAGATTTTTTCACAGCGGCGCAACGCCACCGACAGACAGTCGTCAATCACTTTTATGATGAAAAGATATTTGCGTCCCGACAGTGGTTTTCTTCCGATCAAGGTGCCGTCGATTGGGACACACTCCCGCAGTTCTCTTTTCAGAGAAGCGACATAGGCACTAATGCTAAACGCGCATTGCCGGATCTGTTCCTGCTGCTCACGATGAATGTCTTTCTCTTTATAGCGATATTTCTGGTTTTTATCAAAAGTGAAGTGTGAAGTAGTTTCCAGTTTCCAGTTTTCAGTTAATACGCCTCTGAGGCTGAAAACTGTTAACTGGTTACTGGAATTGAGGTGAGGAAGATTCTAACTTCTTTACTACGGAGGCTGTTAACTGGTTACTGGTTACTGATCACTTATGTGGCATATCACTAAACGTGAACTCTATAATAATTTGAATAGCCTCCGATTTGCGCTGACGACTGTGTTGCTGTTGGCACTGATGGTAACCAACGCCGTGAGACATATCCGAGAGCATCCGAAACGGGTTCAGAAGTATCACGACGCTGTCACTGAATCCGTGAATCGATTAACCTCTCACGCCGACATCAGTCTCTATACGCTGGCACAAAAAGGACCCGGAGACTTCTACAAAAAGCCATCAGCCCTGTATTTCTGCGCAGAGGGCGGAGAAACCCTTTTACCAGATAGGATCAATGGCGGTGGATTGGGGAGTGTACAGTTCTGGTCACTGAGATATCCAGATGCTAACATAAATATGATGAATGTTGGCCCCGACGTTTCCCAGGTCGATTGGGCATTCATCATCGGTTATATCTTGAGTCTCATAGCACTTATTTTCACTTTTGATGCGATCTCCAGCGAACGCGAGCACGGCACACTCCGATTGACGTTGGCAAATGCAATCCCACGGCGGACTGTGCTGATCGGTAAGTTTCTGGGGGCGTTGATCAGTACGACGATCCCCTTTATGCTCGCTGTGTTGGTGAACCTTTTAATGCTTTCCACCGCAAGTGCTATTCACCTGAATATTGAAGCCTGGGGACGTTTAGGTATCATTCTCTTTATCGCACTTTTGTACACGTGTCTGTTTCTGGCGTTAGGGTTGTTAGTCTCGGCGCGTGTGCAACGGAGTGCCGTGAGTCTTGTGATACTTCTGTTGACGTGGGTCACTTTTGTCGTTTTTATGCCGAGTACGCTCGCTGCGCTCGCGAGAGATTCTTCATCATCTATGTCTCGCGATGAATATTGGGATCGATACGGTCAAAGTGATGCCGAATTTCGGCGCGAAAACCATGTTTGGGCACGGGCGAAGGGGTTGGACGATAGAACGCTAAGGAAAAGAGGTGAATTTTTCATCATAATGGCAGCAAACGAGGAACACTTGAACGACGGGTTCGTAACCTTTAAGATTACCCAAGTTCAACGTGCGCGGGCAATCACCAGCATCTCACCCGCGGCACTCCTCCAGCATCTACTTGAGTCGTTCTCTGGAACAGGTCTTGACCGGCATCAGCAATTTATTGAGAACGTTCAGCGTTACGCCCGTGAATATCGAGAATTCGTCGTCGATATGGACAGAGGCGATCCGGAGAGCCGCCATATCATGGGCGTTAGTGAGGGGATGTCCCAGAAACCCGTCAATCCAGAGGCAGTCCCAAAATTTGAAGACACATTCAACATCGGTAGGGATTTCAATACCGCTACGACGAAGTTGCTGCTGTTGGCACTGTTTGTCGTGGTTTTGCTGGCGGGCGCGTATCTCGCGTTTGTGCGTGTTGAGATCTAATTAATTGATGCTAAATTTTTAGCATTTTTCCTTGACATCATTTTTCTTAAATGCTAAAATATTAGCATATTACCTGCATTTAACGTGCATCCAAGAACTTTTTGTGAACACCTAAAGGGAGGCAGACACATGTCAGACGATAAACAACAACAGGATTTGGCAACACAGATTAAAACGAACCATAAGTCGGGTGAATTTGATAAGGCATTAGAGATCAGCAAAAGCGCACTAAAATCCGATCCGCCCGATTTGGAAGCTTACGATGCTCGATGGAGACTCATCGCCAAAATGTTTTCAGAAGAAGACGCAGGGAAAAGGATTGTCCCTGAAATCGAAACCTTACTGCGGACACAACCAGAAACCCCGGAGTTATTATACACTGCCTGCTGGGGATATAAGAAACTTCCCGGCCGTGCAAAGAATGTTCCAAACAGTCTGTTTGATAAGATGTTGCAATATCCTAAAACCAAACTTTACCTGACAGCACTGTTAGGGTTAGCCCAACGGAGCGAAGGCACAGATCAAGAGTGGCACTATTACCAACGCCTCATCAATGAGTGCACTGTTACAGATGGTCCATCTACTTGGTATATGATGGGTTATGAAAAGATGCTGGGGTTAGTTGAGAAGGATCGATCTCTTGCAGACGATGACTACATTGATGAACTTATTGATCGACTCTTGAAGGCACATCTTTACTACTGCAAGGAGACACAGCAGTTCCTCGGTTGGGCTTATATTGAAGCAGTTGAACGGCGGTTGAAGTTCAACAGCCGATTAGACAAAGCATTGGAAACTTTAGAACGTGCTGAAGTGAGGTTAGAGCAAAAAGAGGAACAGAAGTGGCTCGTCGAAAACAACGAAGGATCTGTCAAAGAAGTGCACAAGGACTTCTCGCGCTTACGCGCTGAAATCCACCTCCGGCAGGAACGGTGGCGAGAAGCGCATGATGGGCTTCTCGAAAACGCACCCGATTTTCTGGAATCCCTCTGGACAAGGTTTAAAGAGAGTAGTACGAATTACTTCTATATGTTGGGACGGTCTGCTGAAGGGATCGGAGAATGGGAAGAAGCAAGGCGTTACTACGCCGACGCACACTTCGCACCTACACCTCACGCCGAAGCTCTGGCTGGCTTGGAGCGCGTCTATCATCAAATGGAGCGAGGAGAAACCACCGATACGTTTGAGGCATTCCTCAAAAACACCGAAGCCGAATACCAGATCCGGGAAGATGCAGACCGTGAGAAAATCCGGCAGAAGTTTATCACGAACAGATTGAATAAGAAAGCAACGGATTTTCGGTTAGAAACTCTGGGAGGGGAGACCTACACGCTATCAGAGATGTTGGGCAAGGTTGTTTTGCTGGATGTTGGGGCATCGTGGTGTGGTCCCTGCAACATGGCGATTCCGCACCTTAAAGCCGTCTACAAGCACTTCAGCACAACCGATAATGTCGTCATTTTAGGTATCAATGATGGTGAAACCCCTCAACAAGTACGGAAGTCTTTAGATGAACATCAGCCTCCTTGGCCCGTTTTGCTTGATCCGACTCGGGAGGTAGCTAAGGCATATAAAGTCAGAGCCATCCCAAAATTTATTTTCATTGATAAAAATGGGTATTGGCAATACAGCTTTGGGAGTTCGAATATCATAGACGGTCAACCGTTAATTTGGCTGATTGAGGCACTGCTATCAGATTAGGTGATAATGCGATGTTTCTGACACTCATTCGGCGAGAACTCCTCGACAATCTGATGACGTTCCGATTTGCGGCAGCTGTGGTGATTATGCTGTTGCTTGTCGTTGCAAATACCGTTGTGCTCATCAAGGATTATGAACAGCGGTTGGCGGATTATAACAACGCCGTCAAAACCCACCGACAAGAGCTCCTGCAGGAGAGCAACACCTATTCAGATGCAATGCTCGGACCGTGGGGGATGCACATTGACCGACCGCCGAACCCGTTGAGCATTTTCAACACCGGTTTAGATAAACGATTGGGGAACGAAATTAGAGTTTCTCACATTTTTACGCCGACAATTTGGGATGCCGACAAGTCCGAGGCGGACAATCCATTGTTCAACATCCTCACTTCAATTGACATCGTCCTCATTTTTCAAGGGATTCTTAGCCTACTGGCACTGATTTTCGCCTACGATGCTATCGCTGGAGAATATGAACACGGCACCCTCCGCTTAGTGCTATCTCATCCCGTGAGACGTGGGTATATCTTGTTCGCCAAATATATCGGTGCGATGGTCTGTTTGTTCGTGCCGCTGTTGATGAGTCTGCTCCTGATGCTCATTTTGCTGACGACTTCCGCCATGATTTCCCTGAGCAGTGATGATTTTCTGCGTATCGGTGGGATTGTTTTAACATCCCTCGTCTATCTATCACTGTTCTACCTCATCGGCATGCTCATTTCTGCGATCACACGCCGAACCAGCACTGCGCTCATCCTTTCGATGTTCGTCTGGGGGTTCTTAGTGCTCGTCTACCCAAATCTGATTCTCACTGCAATTGATACTGCCCCGCGCACGGACACGGAATCCGCCGCTTACCATCAGGTGAAACGGATCTGGGAGGAATTTGAGAGAGAGTCTGAGCAGTTTCTCCGCAACGACCCTGTCCTATCAACAGACGGTTGGAGAAACTACATTTATGGCGGGCTATCAGACCGTCCATCACGTTTAGTGTTTCACTACCTCAGAATGGCTTCAAGCGACCTTGAGACGATTGACGTGAAATTTGAACCTTATGTGCCGCACGTCCAGAATTATTTCCGCCTCTTTGGACCGCTAATGGTCAATACCGCGGAACGCACATGGCTCATCCGAAAGCCAGCTTTCGAGAAGATCTACGTCCAACCCGCAAATAGCGCGCGAATGTTGTTGAAGTTCTCACCTGCGGGGTTGTATGATACCGCAACTGAAGCCTGGGCAGGCACCAACCTCAATGGCATCCAAGATTTTTTCATAGCGGCACAAAACTACCGACAAGCAATCATCAATTACTTTCATGATGAGAAAATATTTGCGTCCCGGCAGTGGTTTTCTTCCGATCAGAGTGCCGTCGATTGGGACACACTCCCGCAGTTCTCTTTTAAGAGAAGCGATATAGGCATCACTGCAAAACGAGCAGTGCCAGATTTGTTCGTGCTGCTCACGATGAATGTCCTTCTCTTTATAGCAATATTTCTGGTTTTTATCAAAAGTGAGGTATAAAACAGTTGTCAGTTACCAGTGGCCAGTAACCAGTTAAGAGGCATTCTGTAATAATTCACTCGTTGCTTGGAATATTCCAAATTGGGGTTGATTGTTACCAAACATCTCTTTAACTGAAAACTGGTAACTGGTAACTGGTAACTGGTAACTTATGTGGCATATCACAAAACGCGAACTCTACGACAACCTGAATAGCCTCCGATTTGCGCTGACAACTGTGTTGCTGCTGGCACTCATGGTAACCAATGCCGTTAGGCATATCCGAGAGCATCCAAAACGGGTCCAGAAGTATCACGACGCTGTTACTGCATCCATGAACCTATTAACGTCTCGCGCCGACGACAGTCTCTATACACTGGCACACGAGGGACCCGGCACGCTCTACAAAAAACCGTCGCCGCTCCATTTCTGCGCAGCCGGTGGAGAAGTCCTTTTACCCGATAGGGTTGACGCTCCTTCTGGTAGCCGGGGATTCTGGAGACTGGAATATCCAGATGTCAACATAAATATGAAGAATGTTGGACCCGACGTTTCCCAAATCGATTGGACGTTTATCATCGGTTATATCTTGAGTCTCATCGCGCTCTTATTTACGTTTGATGCGATCTCCAGCGAACGCGAGCACGGCACACTCCGATTAACGTTGGCAAATGCAATCCCACGACATACCGTGCTGATCGGTAAGTTTCTGGGGGCGTTGGTAAGTATAACTATTCCCTTTCTGCTGGCTATGTTAGTGAACCTCCTAATGATTTCCTCCGCAAGTGAGATTCACCTGAATACTGAAGCGTGGGGGCGTTTAGGTATCATCCTCTTTATCGCACTTTTGTACACGTGTCTGTTTCTGGCGTTAGGGCTTTTAGTTTCAGCGCGTGTGCAACGGAGTGCCGTGAGTCTTGTGATACTTCTGTTGACATGGGTCACTTTTGTTGCTTTTATGCCGAGTACGCTCGCCGCACTTGCGAGCGGCTTTTCATCATCTAGGTCTCAACATGAATATTCTCACCGATACGGCCAAAGTTATCACAAGCTTCGGAGAACTTGGCGGCACGCTTGGTACCAGTCAAATGACGAAAAAATGCTAAGGGTAAGAGGTGAGTGGCACACCAAAATAGCAGTAAGCGGCGAACGCTTGGCTGGGGAGTACTTAACCTTTAAGATCACCCAAGTTCAACGGGCGCGTGCGATCACCAGTATCTCACCCGCGGCACTCCTCCAGCATCTCTTTGAGACGTTCGCCGGAACAGGGCTGGATCGGTACCAGCAATTTACTGAGAATGTTCAGCGTTACGCCCGTGAATACCGAGAATTCGTCGTCGATATGGAGAGAGGCGATCCAGATAGCCGCCATATCATGGGCGTTCGCGAAGGCATGTCCCAGAAACCTGTCAATCCAGAGGCGGTACCGAGATTTGAAGATACGCGCAACATCGGTAAAGATTTCAACGCCGCTGCGACGAAGTTGCTGCTGTTGACGCTGTTTGTCGTGGTTTTGTTGGCGGGTGCCTATCTCGCGTTTGTGCGTGTTGAAATCTAATTAATTGATGCTGGATTTTTAGCATTTTTTCTTGACATCAATTTTTGTAAGTGCTAAAATATTAGCATATTATTTAATTTACTGTTTTCATAAGTACAAAAATATCAGCACAATAAGAAAAGAAAGAGGTGATAAATATGGAAGATTACCAGGTCGTCAAACTGAGTCGGCGGGAGCGACAAATCATGGATATCGTCTATCAACGCGGGCGCGCTTCTGTTGCCGATGTTCTTGAAGACCTCCCGGATCCTCCCAGTTACTCTACAGTTCGGGCACTGTTGCGAATCTTGGAGGAAAAGGGGTATCTTACCCACAAAAAAGATGGCAAACGTTACATTTATCGTCCAACGCAGCCACGCCATCAGGCGGGACGTTCCGCGCTCAAACAGATTTTTCAGACATTTTTTGATAAATCCATTGAGAAAACGGTTATGACACTGGTTTCCGATGCTAACCTCTCGGATGAGGAACTCGACCGTTTAAGCCAACTCATCGAGCAAGCGAAAAAAGGAGATGCCACATCATGACGCAATTCATTGAAACACTCTATGCAGATCCGCTGCTGAAATTTCTCGTTGATACGACGCTGAAAAGTTTCGTGATTTTTGCCGTTGTGGGTTTATTCGGATTCTGCCTCCGGCGCAGATCGGCAGCAGTGCGCGGCTTCGTCTGGAGCATGGCAATTGTTGGATGCCTCATTGTCCCGTTGTTTTCTTTTATCCTTCCGAAGTGGGAGGTTAATGTCTTACCGCAAGCACCCGTCAGATATGAAACGTATCAGTTGGCAGAAATATCTCAGATCCCTGTCGCTTCTACTCGAACCGTTGTTGATCCTTCTTCAATTGCACCGAGCGAGGTGCCACCAAAAACAGAGGCATCAACGCAAGCCGCACCTACGCCATTTCAACCGAGAGTCGAGACCCGTAGGAACGATATGCCGGGCAGAATGCCTTGGACAAATTGGATACGGATAGCTTGCGGCTGCGTTAGCGCGTTCCTTTTTGCTTGTCTGATTTTTGGAATCGGTGCAGTCTGGTACATATCCACTCGTGCTCACGGTTTTAACGGCACGATTGACCCGCTACCCGACACTTGGAATCAAAAGTTCGGTGTTCGTCTCAGCGACAAAATCACAGTCCCAATGGTATGGGGCATATTTCGACCTGTGATTTTGCTGCCTATTGAGGCAGGTAGCTGGCAAACTGAGCGGCTTCGTGCTGTCCTGTTCCACGAATTGGCACACATTAAACGACGGGATTGGGTGATGCAGATGATTGCACAGGTCGTGTGTGCAGTCTACTGGTTTAACCCGCTTGTGTGGTGTGCAGCACGTTGGATGCGAATAGAAGCAGAGCAAGCATGCGATGACCAGGTACTAAATGCCGGATATCAACCGACTGACTACGCCCAACACCTGCTTGATGTTGTGAGAAATGTGAAGGTTGCCAGTTTTGCTTCTCGTGCGGCTGTGGCTATGGTACACCCATCAAAGATTGAAGGACGACTCCGAACCGTTCTCACGCAAAATCTGAATCGGCATCCGATAACGAAGGTTACCGTCGGGATAGGACTGCTCATCCTCATCTGTTTTGCTGTCCCAATAGGTGCGCTCCGTTTGGCACAAGCGGTAAATCCAAAGGAAGCACTGCCCCAACAGATTCAAGAGGCTTCCAAATCGCAACCCACACCAAGCGAGCATCCTGCTGACCGAACGACGAAGGCAGTACAGGTTGACGAAAATGTTGAAATCTGCAAAGGGCATCTGCTCGACCTTGGTAAAGCAATCCAAGCCTACCAGAAGGAACACGGTGATTTTCCAGAATGGCTCTCGGACCTCCACCCTCAATATTTGCCTGACGCGAATACCTTACTGTGTCCGGCAGATGAACACAATGGCAAGCCTAATTTTTTTATCAATACCGACCCAAAAATGCCCGTGAGTTACGATTACCAATTTCACCCCAGGTATCAAGACACAAAAACTGAGGAACGCCTCGTGTATGGAGATGTTTTACCGCTTGTCCGGTGCCGACATCATGCGAATCAAACGTTTGAGTGTCTAAACTTGAGTTTCGCTTTTAAAATCTATTGGTCATCCGGCGTATATAAACCCGATGAGATGTATGAAACCACTGAGGAAGCCATTGAAGCCTTAGAAAAAGGACTCCAGCGAGAAACCCACAATGAACAGTTCTTTCACGTCTATCGGACGCTCGTGCATCTCTACATTGAAGTTGGACGCCAAAAAGATGCCGAGCACCTCATTAACCGTTTCAAATCGATTATAAAACCTGATGACCTTTCAGCACATTTCGTACTCGGCACAATGCTTAGGATGGCAAATCAGCATGAAGAAGTGCTTAAGGTCTTTGAGAATCTTGAGAAGCGACAGCCAAACAATCACAGCGTTCTTGATGAACTTGTCCGAATTCATGAACGGCTCGGTAATACCGAACTCGCGGAAGAATATCGAAAAAAGGTGGATCCGATGTCAGAACTGATCGGGGAAGTGGTGCCTAACTTTTCCGCAACTGACCTTGACGGCAAGCCGATCTCGCTTCAAGACTATCGCGGGAAAGTCGTCCTACTCGATTTCTGGGCGGTTTGGTACGGTCCCTGCCTTACAGAGATACCCAATGTCAAAAGGGTTTACGATACCTATAAGGATCAAGGGTTCGACATTATCGGGGTTAACCTTGACACTGATGAGACGCGGCTGCGCAATTATCTGAAAAAGAATAATATCTCTTGGCGGCAAATATTCAGTGGACAAAAGTGGAGAAGCCCCCTTGCGCAACAGTATGATATTCGCAGTATCCCCGCCCCGTGGCTCATCGCGAGAGATGGCACCTTAATCTCACGCGAAGCCAGAGGCGTGAAGTTAGAACGACTCGTAGTAGAAGCACTCAAAGACAAATCCACGAACCCATCGGGTATTTACTAAATCGTCCTAACAACAGGAGTAGAAAAATGAAATTAGTTTTGACTTTAGGAATCGCGTTGAGTGTGCTAGTCACTTTTGCACCAGTAGCGGAAGGACAGGCACAAACATCGAGCGCAGATCTCGAAGAGGTACAGAACCGGAAAAACATTGACATTTGCACCCAAAACTTGCTTACGATTGGCAAGGTACTTGAAGCCTACCAGAAAGCACACGGGGATCTCCCAGACTGGCTTTCAGAACTTTATCCAAAATACTTGCCAGATGCCAACCTCTTGCTGTGTCCAGCAGACGAAGACGGTGGCACGCCCATTTTTACAGGTAATGCGGACCCGAAGATGCCCGTGAGTTATGGCTACCAGTTTCACCCAGAATACCGAGAACTGAAAAGTGGACAACGCCAGGTGTATGGTGATGCCATGCCGCTTGTCCGGTGTCGGCACCATAAAAATCAACCCTTTGACTGTCTAAACTTGAGTTTCGCCTTTAAGGTATATCCATCATCCCATGTTTGGGAAAACACACCTGAAGAGATGTATGGAACCCCCGAGAAAGCCATTGAGGCTTTGAAAGCCGGACTTCAGAAACACCCGGACAGTAGGTACGCCTTAGGTCTCTACCTTCCGCTCGCTCGGCTTTACATCGAAGTTGGACGCGAAAAAGATGTCAACACCCTCATTAACGGTTTCAAATCAAATATGGAATTCGATGACCTTCAGGAACACTCCGTTCTCAGTGCGATACTTGAGTTAGCGAATCGAGATGAAGAAGTCCTTGAACTTTTTGAGAATCTTGAGCAGCACCATCCAAACAGTCGCTATGTTCTTGATAGACTTGCGCGCATCCATGAGAAACTTGGTAATTCTGAACTCGCCGCGGAATATCGGAAGAAGGCCGACCCTATGTCAGCATTAGTTGGGAAAGTCGTGCCTAACTTTTCCGCAACTGACCTTGATGGCAAACCGATTTCGCTTCAAGGCTATCGCGGGAAAGTGGTCCTACTTGATTTCTGGGCGGTCTGGTGTGGACCTTGCGTCGGAGAGATGCCGAACGTCAAAGAGGTTTACGAGACCCATAAATATCAAGGGTTTGACATCATCGGCATCAGCCTTGATACTGATGAAGAGAGATTGCGCAACTACCTCAAAGAGAATGACATCCCTTGGCGGCAGATTTACAGCGGCAAAGGGTGGGACAGTCCTCTTGCGAAACAGTATGATATTCGCAGTATTCCCGCCCCGTGGCTCATCGCGAGAGACGGCACCTTGATCTCACGCGAAGCCAGAGGCGTGAAGTTAGAAAACCTTGTAGTGGAAGCACTCCGGGGCAAAGTCGGGAATGAATAGTTAAACGAGAGGGCTCGCTTAAACGGAAATAAATTCCCATAGATAAGGGAATGTGCAATGTTATTCAGTGAGAAACCTGAAAAGGAGGAGACTGAAATGAAAGAAATTTTGACTATGGCAACGGCGATAGGTTTACCGATGACTTCCGCGAACGCAGATACACCTGCAGGAAAACCCAACGAAGGTCTGATGATGGAACAGCATGAGAAAAACATTGAAGTTTGCACGCAAAATTTGGTTGCAATTGGCGAGGCAATTCAAGCTTATCAGAAAGAACACGGTGATTTTCCAGAGTGGCTTTCAGAACTTCATCCGAAATATTTGGCGGATGCGAACACCTTGATCTGTCCTGCGGACGAAGAGGGTGGCAAGACAATCTTTTCCTTGAACACGGATCCGAAGATGCCTGTGAGTTATGGGTATCAGTTTCACCCGGAATACCGAGAGGAGAAAAGTACACAACGCGAGATGTACGGGGATGTCATACCGCTTGTCCGCTGCCGACATCATGAGAACGAAGATTTTGGTTGTTTGAACTTGAGTTTCTCTTCAAAAATCTACAAGTCATTCGGTGTTTGGGAATCCAGACTGGAAGATCTCTACGGCAGCGACGAAGCAGCCATTACCGCTCTCGAGGGTGCCCTTGCGCGACACCCAGATAACCGGCGTTTCTCTAATCTCTACGGGCAGCTTGGCCGTCTTTACATCAAAACCGAAAATGAACAAGCGGCCGATGCGATTATTAAGCGTTTCCAATCAGCTATGGAACCAGACCTTCCAGGGTATCGCATGCTGTTTGGCATGCTCGACGAAATGGAGCGATATGAGGATATGCTTGAGGCTTTTAAGGTGGCTGAGCAGCAGCACCCGGACGCGGAACCTATCCTCTGGAGACTTGCCTACATCTATAGGAAATTAGGTAATACCGAACTCGCCGATGTGTATGACCGTAAGGCGGATCCTACATACGAATTGATTGGAAAACCTGTGCCCGACTTTTCCGCAACTGATCTTGATGGGAATCCGATTTCGCTGCAGGACTATCGTGACAAAGTCGTCTTGCTCGACTTCTGGGCAGTCTGGTGTGGCTTCTGCATTGACGAAATGCCCAACCTTAAACGAGTTTACGATACCTATAAAGATCAAGGGTTTGACATCATCGGTGTCAGTCTTGATGATGAGGAATCGGAACTGCGGGACTACATTAAGGAGAGCGACCTCCAGTGGCGGCAGATATATAGCGGTGAAAGATGGAAGGACGACCCACTTGCACAGCAGTATAATATCACGGGTGTTCCCAGCCAGTGGCTTATTGACGGAGATGGTAAATTAATCACGCATAAAGCGAGAGGGGAGAAGTTAGAACAACTCGTAGCGGAAGCCCTGAAGAACAAATCTACAAATCAATAGGATGTGTCCTAATCGTCCTAACAGTAGGAGCGAAAACAGTGATAGACCTTCGTAACGTGCTAAGCACTTCAGCAACTGTTCCAGTACAGGCGCATTGGGATCCAATTGAAAATACAACGCATAACTTGCCTTGGGCAACAGAAGAAAAGTTTAATCGATCCAAGGCACAGTGGCAAGAACCGGTGGACATGGCGTGGGAAGAGTGGTTGACGTTATTCAACCCCGGACCTGCGCAGCCATTGAAACACTACAGCACAACGGATTTCCAAGTCTTTCTTCCACCATCAACCGCTAACGTCGGCGATGTCTGGGACTTGGATCCGGAGGGGATTCTTCCGTTTCTTCGCCAGTTTCATCCAGGCGCAACTCAGAAGAAGGCGAAAGCGTGCTTACGGGCAATTTCGTCCGAATATGCTGACATCGTTTTCCGAGTCCATACGCGCTTTACGCTGAATGCGTCTATTGATGCCTACTTGAGGCCAGCGCAATTTACTGGGCATCTAATAATCAGTCGCAAGAGTGGAACGATTTGTCAATGGACACTATCGCTTCCACCCCGCAACAGTAATGTGGATATTGGAGCCTTTAGGACTGCAGATATAGGGTTTGTGCCTCGCATGGAACTCTGCAGTTTACCCGAAACACAGCCGAAATCAATTGATTGGGAAACTGCCATCACTGCAGAAGAAGCTGAAAAGAAATTTGAGAGTGCGCTCTACAAATTCACTGAAATTGAGTGGACTCCCATTGAAGATGCGGTTGAACTCGCGAAAGCATCGAATCGCCCGATTCATGCAGTCCTTTTATTCGGTGTACTCGACGATGAATCGTGCTGAGGGTCGGGTAAATCTTTGAGAGCGGGTCCGCTCTCCTCACCGAAAATTATCAAATTGCTCAACACGCACTTTGTCAACGTCTGGGTCTTGCTCAGGGATGTGCCTGAGCTGCAAGCGGGTGCCAAAGGCGCAAATGCAGCTGCCTTGGCAACGAAACTCCGACAACATTACGCCAGTGCTGTGGACATTCTGACACTCACCCCTGACTTGGAAGTGATTGAACATTTGTGCAGCTGGAACTTATACCATCCCTACTATTCGCATCGTAGTGAGGGAATGCCTCGATATTTAGAATTGTTAAGGTCATCTGCGGGCGTGGAAGTTGCGGGACAAGAACTGAGCGAAGATATCAACGAGGCAACCATTGAAAAATCTATCGCCGATTTGGAAACGAAACTTCAGCGGCAGCCGGATCATGAAAGTCTTTTGGATATCTACCCAACGCTTGCCCGCCTCTATGTTGAAAGTGGACGGGAAAAAGATTTGGATCGACTTACTGACCGTTTCAAAGGTGTCATGAACCCTGGAAACCTTCAAGATCATTTGACCCTCGGTTATCTGCTTAAGAAGGCGAATCGGGATGAGGATGTGCTTCAGCTTTTCAAAAAACTTGAAGCGCAGTACCCGGAAAAACTTAGTCTGTCCCGGAGAATTGCCGATATCCATGAAGCGTCAGGCAACACCGAACTCGCGATAGAATACCTCAGCAAGATCAAGCCTCCCTTGGCGTTGCTTGGAAAACCTGTGCCCGATTTTTCCGCAACCGACCTTGCTGGCAAACCGATCTCGCTGCAGCAGTATCGCGGCAAAGTCGTTCTGCTCGATTTCTGGGCGGCCTGGCACAGTTTCTGCATCGGGGATATACTGAATGTCAAAAGGATTTACAACACCTATAAAGATCAGGGATTTGAGGTCATTGGTGTCAGTCTCGATACGGACGAAACGAAGCTGCGAGACTACCTCAAGGAAAATGACATCCCTTGGCGGCAGATTTTCAGTGGACAAGAACGACAGAGTCCCCTCGCGCAACAGTATGATGTTAAATCTGTTCCAGCACGGTGGCTTATCGGCAGAGACGGCAACTTGATTGCCCATGAAGCCAACCACAAGTTGATGTCCCGCAAAGGCAGAGAGCCAGATTTAGAGCGATTAGTCGCAGCGGCAGTAGCGGATAAACCTAAGAACCAATAGCCACGTCCAACCGAAAAAGCGCGGTTCAATGAAGTTTAAGAAAATATTTCGGTAATTCTATATTTTCTCCAGGCCCGGTAGGTTCGGTTTCCTAACCGAACCGGGCTTCTAAAAATTACCGAATTAAAAAATTAATCTTCATAAAACCGCGCCTATATATTTGTAATATAAAGAGTGGATTTGCATTCCGAGTTGTGTTATCATAAACGGAACATATATTCCTGATTGAGGTGATAAATGAAACTCGGTGTATCCACTTATTCTTATTGGCATTTCAAACCCGAACGTGTCCCCATTGAACACGTTATCGAAGAAGCCGCACGACTTGAACTCGACGGCATTGAAATCTTACATCAACAGATGGCATCTGAAGCGAACCCATATCTTCAGAAACTGAAACGGCACGCCTTCATCCACGGACTCGATCTCTACGCGCTCTCCATCCATCAAGGTTTCGTCTCACCAGATGAAGCGACACGGCAAAAAAACATCAATCACACTATCCATTGCATCCGGTTAGCACACGAGCTCGGTATCCCTTCAATCCGACTCAACTCAGGACGATGGGGGACTGTTCCGTCCTTCAACGAATTGATGAAAACCGAAGGACAAGAACCGACGCTCCCCGGACACACAGAAGATGAAGCGTTTGCGTGGGTCATCGCAGCCATCGAAAAGTGCCTTCCAGATGCTGAGAAATACGGTGTTATCCTCGGACTCGAAAACCATTGGGGGTTAACCTGCACACCTGAAGGAGTCAATCGCATCGTCTCCGCTATTGATTCAGAGTGGTTGAAGGTAACGATGGATTGTGGGAATTTCCTCTCAGATCCATATCAAAAACTCGAACAGATTGCGGGTGAGGCAGTGCTTGTCCACGCTAAAACCTATTACGGTGAGGGTGAATGGTATACGTTAGATCTGGATTACACTAAAATCGGCAAAATTTTAAAAGATGTCGGATTTCAGGGATACGTATCCATCGAATTTGAAGGGAAAGCAGATGCCCATATCGGCGTTCCACAGAGTGTGGAAATGCTCCGCGACGCGCTCTCGCAATAGCAAGAGGTGTAATCCTCCTGTACAACGGATAACAGTACACGCACTTTCCTGGGGAGAATCTTCTAATGCTGAGAAAAATCGTAATACCAATTTTGACTTTTGCACTGCTCGGAATAATGGGAGGAATCACTACAATGGCAGACACCGGGGAAATGGCAGGCGCAACGAACGCTTCGGAAGTTTGGCGTGCCTTGCAACGCCTACAGACCACTGCGACTGTTCTCCACACCGTCGCACACCCGGACGATGAAAACGGTGCACTGTTGACGTGGCTCAGTCGTGGACAGGGAGTCAGAACGGCACTCTACTCGACCACGCGTGGCGAGGGGGGCGCGAACCTCATCGGTCCCGAATTATTCGATGCACTCGGCATCGTCCGGACAGAAGAGCACCTCGCTGCCGTCCGCTACTACGACATTGACCTCTTTTTCAGTAGTGCTGTCGATTTCGGTTATTCCAAACGGCTTGACGAAACCTTGGAAAAATGGGATTACCAGATGCTCTTGGAGGATATGGTGCGTCTCATTCGCTACTACCGTCCGGATATCATTATCTCTCGGTTTCAAGGCAATCGCCGAGATGGCCATGGGCATCACCAAGCCTCTGGAGTTGTGACATTAGAAGCGTTCCGTATCGCAGGCGATGCGAACCGGTTCCCTGAACACCTCGCCGAAGGTCTCCAACCGTGGCAACCTAAGAAACTCTATATCACCCGCTCCAGATGGAGACGCAGTAACGCCGAAACCGCTGATACACCTGTCGTAAAAATTGATACCGGTGAATATAATGCCTTATTAGGACTCTCATACTCCCAAATTGCGCGTCAAGGACTCAGTTACCAGCGTTCACAAGGTGTCGGACAGACGCGCGCCTCCAAAGGAGCTTCTCTCACCGAACTGCAGTTAATCAATACAACACTTTCCGAACATCCGAAATCTGAAGATAGCCTATTTGATGGACTTGACACAACGATAATGGGCATGGCAAGACTCGCTAACGCACCTACGTTGAATGCAGAATTTACACAACTTCAAGAAAGTGTGGATGCTGCAATACGCGACTATGATGCTCGTCAGTCTTGGACAGTTGTCCCACACCTTGCAGGTGGACTCAAAACGACCCGCGGCTTAATCGAAAAAATACAAGAGATAGACCTTGATGATAGTACCCGATCACATCTCCTTTTCTTGCTTCGGAACAAAGCGCAGGAATTTATGACCGCAACAAATGCCGCACTTGGGTTGTCTCTGGAAGTGCTTGTACAACCCGCAGGCACGCGTTCGTCTGAGACTTTCACTGTTGCAATTCCCGGGCAAAAATTCTCAATCGGCATGCGAATGGTGAACCCTGCGCCGATTGCTGCTGAATTCGTCAACGCCTCACTCCACACACCTGAAGGTTGGAATGTAAGACAAGCGAAAACAGATTCGGATACAGAAGAAGAGATAGGTACTATGCAAACAAACGAACCTGTCTCCATGACGTTTGAAGTAGAAGTACCGCAGAATGCAGCGTATACCCAACCCTACTGGACCCGCGAATCTGAATACCACGACGCTGTTTATACGCTTAAGCAACCAGAATACCGCTTTCTACCTGCTGCACCACCTGATGTTCACGGCGTTGTAATCTATCGCGTGGACGGCGTAGATTTTACACTGACACAGCCAGCAAAAACACGCTCGATTAACCGACCTTGGGGAGAAAAACGGCGTTTGCTAACAGTGGCTCCTGCCATCAGTTTATCTGTCTCGCCGCATATCGGCGTTATACCAATCTCCGAATCCACCATGCCAAACGGGAAGATCACCTTTCTCGCAACAGTAGAGATGTTGAATAACGTAAAAGGTGAGGCAGAAGGGACGTTGGCACTTCAATTACCGGATGGATGGCATGTGTCTCCTGAAAATACACCTTTCGCTTTTACACACAAAGGTGCAAGCAAGACGTTTGTTTTTCAGGTTTCCGCCGAGGACGTAGAAATTGATGGGAACTACACGATTCAGGCAATCGCTACATACAACGGCAAAGCGTACAGCAGCGGTTATCAGACGATTGAGCATCCAGACCTTGAACCGCGCCATCTCTACTGTCCCGCCACAATGACGCTTCACAGCATCTCGCTTGAACTTCCACAGAATTTGAGCGTCGGCTACATCATGGGAGTAGGCGATAAAATCCCTGAAGCTCTGGTCCAGATTGGGATTGATGTAGAGATGTTAGACAGAGAAGAACTCCGCACTGGTGATTTGAACCGGTTTGATACGATTCTCGTTGGCATCCGAGCGTATGCCGTTCGACGCGATCTTGTTGCCTATAACAGCAGGCTCCTGGATTATGTGCATAAAGGCGGCAATCTCATCGTCCAATACCAAACCCCCGAATTCGACGCAGCCCCCTTCGGGCCCTATCCGTATACAATGGGCAGGCGACCAGAGGAGGTCTCCGAAGAGGACGCACAGGTGACCATTTTGATGCCAGATAACCCAATCTTCCAGCATCCAAATCAAATTACGGAGGCGGATTTTGATGGATGGGTCGAGGAGCGCGGTTCTAAATTCCTAACTGAATGGGACGGAAATTATCAGGCACTCCTCACATGCAACGACCGTGAGCAGGAGCCACAACACGGCGGACTTCTCTACACCCAATACGGACAAGGCACCTATACCTACGCTGCGTATGCCTTTTATAGACAACTTCCCGCAGGTGTCGCAGGCGCGTATCGCCTTTTCATTAACATGCTAACCCTCGGTAAGTAGGAGCATTTAGTTTTTCTGTGGTTACTATCTCCGACTCCTGTCATATCTTCGTAGGAGCGAGCTGTGCTCGCGATCTTCGTAGGAGCGAGCTGTGCTCGCGATCTTCCAATCAAAACAATGCTAAACATCCTCCCACGGTGCTATATCACCAACGGGCTGGGGTGCCGGGAAACGACTCACGACATCAATAGGTCTGCCAGCATCTGACGATTCAATCACGCGTTCACATATCTCCAATGCATGCCGTGCTTGCGCGCCATTACACCGCGGATTGCGGTCGGATCGGATCGCGTCTGCGAAATCGGCAACCCCTTTGCCCCAGTCTAATCCGGTGAAGGCTTTCGGCGGCGAGGGTTCATCTTGCCATCCACCTGACGGCGTAAATTTCTTGATACCGCGCCCGTCATCATGCGCTTGAAGCGAAAACCCACCTGCAGTACCATGAATTTCATAAGGCGGGATTCCAGAAACGACAGTAAAACTGTGATAGATAAACCCGTGCGCACCGTTCTCGAATTCAAGCACGGCGAACCCGTGATCTTTCTCATTTATCTCAAATTCAGTACCTTGACGCGGTCCTTGGGTTAACACCCGTTTTGGAACAGCGACCCGGGCAAACCCATGCACGGTTTTCACGGGAGCAATCATAGTCGTCATCGTTGTTAGCGGATAAGGCGCAACGTCTCGGAACGGACCGGCATGCATCAGAAACGCATCAGCACTCGGATGCCAGTGTTCTAACGGACCCCCAAAGTTCCCAATCGCAGAGATAACATCGCCAATTTCACCCTCGCGAATCCGTTGCCAGACGTTCTGCTGAACATAGCCGAGAATCGCCGACGGCGCGCACGCCAATTTTAGACCGTTCGCTTCCGCTGTTTCTACGAGTTCATTTGCCTCGTCGGTGCGGATAGAGATCGGTTTTTCAGAATAGACATGTTTCCCCGCTTTTAGTGCTGCCAACGAAACCGGGTAATGAGAGATGTGAAGCGTCAGATTCACAATCGCCTCTACATTCGGATCATTCAGCACTTCCTCAAGTGATTTGTAAACACGTCCACCGTTTCGTTCTGCTAATGCCGATGCGCGTGCCTCGTCTTGGTCATAGAAGCCGACCAATTCAATGAGATGTGGGTATGCTTGGCAACGGGGTTGATAACCTCCCGCGGATATCATGCCGCATCCGACAATCACCGTGCGGACTGGAGTTGTATTAGACATTCAATAGGCTCCTTGTTACGTTTTATAATAGTGAATTCCATAATTGCCGATACACTGTCATAGGATATGCAGTGGCGAGATTAGGAAACCGAAGGGCCCCATCTGTTACTGGGAATGGATCAGAGAGACAACGACGGTTTAGTTGACTTTGGTAAGTTTTATATTAGTTGTTATCTTTCACCTGACATATAATCTTGCAGATATTGTCCAATTTCTTCGCCATTTTTGATTATGTCGGTGAAGTATGTATCGCAAACATCGTTGAAACGTAAGAATACATCACGAGTCGTCGTATTCTCTTTCTCAAAAATACCTACCGGTTGGCAATCAACTTTCCATGCGTGCAATTGGTGTAATGTGAGCGCGGCTGCTTGCGTCTTGGTATCACTATTTAGAGCGAACACAAATAGTGGAGGGACCTTTCCGTTTATTCTACAGTCTACTTTATAAATTCCATCGGGATCTTTTGTTGGATGTTGCCAATTGAAGGTCATGCGGGGTAATTCTACCTTCTGATGCAAAAAGGCTCGAAAATCGTCGATAAATGTTGATCTAACCGTTTCTCCCGACAAATACGTAACATCAATTATTTTCAATAAGGCTTGGACAAAGTCATAAAGTGCTTCCCCATAACATCCATCAGAAACATCAATAATTAATTCCCCATCATAGTCTTCAACTTGAAACATAGATAGGGCTTTTAAGATTAACTTCTGGCGGTTTCCACTATGAAGTTTCTGCTCATCCATGTAATATGAAAGGTGCATATAGGTATGTGCCTCGTCTGAGAGGACCCACCTACCCCCCATCTTTTTCAGCACAATAACCAACTGATCGCCGTCATTGAAATGGAACGGGGTAAAAACGAGGAAACGGTCTTTGCCATCTGCCGAAAGTTGTATCTCCGCGGAAACCTTATCAATGAAGTCTTTTTCTATCGTTTTAACTGACATTGTTCTTACCCCCTAAGAAAGTTTTAATTCTAACTGTGCAGGTAATTCAAAGTTCGCATCCTGTATAAGACACTGTAGCGCGCCTTCAAGATTGTTATAGCGGTCCGTCTCTTTTGCGTAAGTATCCTCATCATAACCTCTTTCTTGGTATCCCTCTGTAGCGCAGTGAATGTGGTAACCGTAAATTTTTTGTCTTTCAATTTTGTTATTATGCGGACGCTTAGGCATACCGTTATAGCGACGGATCCTAAAGGTTGCACCAGTTTTAGGATTTATAACCGCTAAGATTACCGAAAAATCTGAGGGATATTTTTCGTTCTGGTTGGTTATGAGGCGGAAACGGTTACCGTTTTCCCCAATGATATATAAACTATTGCCCTTGTTTAGTTGGGTACGCCAATCATCTGGCAAAACTTTACGTTCAGTAATTAGCTCTGCTATCTGTTGATCCGTATATTTTACATCCATTGAAAAACTTTTTGAAGTGCCACCCTTTATTTAGACCACAATTTCGCAAAGTTAAGAGAAGGTTTGTCGTTGAAATTCCATAGGAGTCAAATACCCTAACGCCGAATGTGGGCGTTTAGAGTTATACACTTGTGTGATAAAATGACCGATACGTTCTCGAGCCTCGGTAATATCTTGGTAATCATTGAGATGAACTTCTTCTTCCTTGAGGGTTCGGATCAACCTTTCAGCGTACCCGTTCTCCCAAGGACACCCTCTGCGAGCGACTGAAATCTCAATACCATGTTCTTTGAGCCTCAAGAGATAAGCATTTGAAAGATACTGCACGCCTTGATCGGAGTGATGAATCTCCGGAACCCTGTCGCGTAAAGCTTGCTCTAAGGGTTCCAAGGTCAGAGATTGCGTCAAGTGTTGACTGAGTTTCCACCCTCTAATCATGCGCGTGAAGACATCCATGAGCAGAGCGACATAGATGAAGCGGTGTTTGAGGTGGACGTAGGTGATATCGCCCACCCAGACCTGATCGCATCGAGAGACCTCAAGCGTCTTGAGGTGATTCCGCCAGGGCTGCGGACCGTCAGTGGAGTGGGTCGTTTGACACGCACGTTTCACCGATACCGACAAGTTCTCTTCTTTCATCAAGCGGGCGACGCGTTTATACCCGACGGTGTGTCCTTCAGCCACCAATACCTTCGTGATACGTCTATACCCGTAGGTCGGGTGTGCCGCCGCTAATCGCTGTATTTCGGATCGCAAGACTTCTTGAGAAGCGTCGATCCTCGGTTGATAATAGAAAGTGCCCTTGTTGAAACCCAGCACTTGACAAATCGGTTTCCGCATGGAATACTCCTGGCACAACGTCTCAACGACGTGTCGTTGTTGAGATGGATTCAATCCAATAACGTCAATGCTTTTTTTTGGATTTCCAGTGCCAGGGTCAATCGCCCAACGAGTTGCTCAAGTTGAGCGATCCGCTCGCTGGAAGCATCGGAGTGCTTCTCTGGAGATTCAAAAAAGGTTTCGGCATTTTCAAGAAACTGTCGTTTCCACGTTGAGACTTGGTTTTCGCTGAGGTTATGATGCCGACACAATTCCGCTTGTGAAGTTTCACCGCGGAGGGCCTCGAGCACAACTTCTGCTTTAAACTTAGCAGTGAATTTTCTGCGTTTCGCCATCGGAATGCTCCTTTCAAATAGATTGTCATTGTAGCACAATCTTATATTAGAGAGTGGTCTAAATTTCCGGTGGCAGTACATTTACTGTGGCAGACTCATCGGTATAGATAACCAGACGTTCTTCTTATTGAAGTCTAAAAATATAATAAGGAACATAGTAAAGTATATCACACCATCCGAAAAATTAACAATATTTTATGCCCTGGGTTAGGGCTATTTATAGTGGATCTTAGAATTAATG
>CAZQIP010000328.1:0-50803 GCA_964593655.1 uncultured bacterium
CTATAGCGTTGTTCAACGACAGGATTCGTATGCCACGGCGTTTCTAACGATAGCGTCGAGCGGGTCTTGTCAATGTCCCAATAGGCATCGAGATAAAAATCGCCAATGACAAGGATCCGCTGGTCGCGGAACTTATTGAGAATTGTTCTCAGACGCGCTTCGCTAATCAAGGTGTTTCTCCAGTGTTTCAAGATACTGTGTCGCTCGACTAATCATTATAGCATATCAATGTTTTTTGCGGAAACATCAAATTCTCCAATTTGCAATATCCGCCCAGATGTGGTAAAATATAAGGAGCCTAAAAATTCAAGATATGACATGTTAGGAGACACTCAATGTACAAAATCGGTCTCATCCCTGGCGATGGAATCGGCCCCGAAGTGACGCGCGAAGCGATGAAGGTCTTCGGGGCAGCAGCTGCACACGCAGGCATTCAATACGAAACAGTCGAATACGACATCGGCGGTGACCGGTATCTCGCAACCGGTGAGGTGTTACCGGATTCCGTATTAGAAGAACTCCGAGGACTTGATGCGATCTACCTCGGCGCGATTGGGCACCCCGACGTTAAACCCGGCATTTTAGAGAAAGGTATCCTTCTAAAAGTCCGGTTTGAACTCGATCTCTACATCAACCTACGACCTGTCAAACTCTATCCGGGTGTGCCGACGCCTGTGAAAGACAAAGGTCCCGAAGAAATTGATTTTATTATTGTTCGCGAAAACACCGAAGGCTTATACGCCGGCATCGGTGGTTTTTTGAAACGTGGCACCCGCGATGAAGTCGCTATTCAAGAGATGATCAACACCTATAAAGGTGTGGAACGTTGTGTCCGTTATGCTTACGAACTCACGCAAAAGCGGAACAAGGAAAACACCTTGACGCTCTGCGATAAAGCAAACGTCCTGACCTACGCACACGATCTCTGGCGGCGTGTCTTTGACGAGGTCGGTGAAGACTATCCGGACATCAAAAAAGAATACGCATTCGTCGATGCGACAACGATGTGGATGGTGAAAAATCCAGAGTGGTTCGATGTGGTTGTGACCTGTAATATGTTCGGTGACATTATCACCGATCTCGGTGCGATGATTCAAGGCGGTATGGGCGTCGCAGCATCGGGCAATTTGAACCCTGAAAGCGTCGCCATGTTTGAGCCGATTCACGGGTCGGCCCCTCGCTATACTGGCAAAAATCAGATTAATCCGATAGCAGCGATCGGTGCAGCAGGCATGATGCTTGATCACCTCGGCCATGCAGACGCGGCAGCAAAAGTGGAAACATCTATCAGCGATCTACTCGCAAGCGGGAAAATCAAAGATCTCGGTGCCGGACGCATGGGTTATACGACCGAAGAGGTCGGTGATCTGATTGCTGAAGGACTGTAAACACTTGGAGCGTTGTAATCTCAGGCGAGACGTGCTGTAAAGTTAATCCGGTCTGAGTAGCGGTTCCATCGGTTGAAGGTGTACATATCGTAAGCACTCAAGGGTTTGTAGCCAGCCGCTTTGAGTAGGTCATTAACAGTCGGCACTTCAAAGATCCGCTGCTGGTGTACCTCCTCATAGCGTCGAAACAATTCGCCTTCACGGATAAAAAAAGTCAACAGCGTCCGGCACATCTTGGAGTGGTAGAGGTAGTTATTTTTCCAGATATAGGTATAATCCTCATGGTTTGCGGCGAACGTTTTGTTGTGAAAATGCTCAACGATATTCCGTTCTGTCGTCACATCAAAGATAAATAATCCGCCGGGTTCGAGATGCTCAGCAACGCGTTGGAAGACGTTGCTTAACTCGGTTTCATCGTAAGCATAGTTAATGCTATCATAGGTGCAGAGAACTGCGTCAAACCTCTGGTTTAACTCGAAATCTCGCATATCGCCGGCATGCAATTCGATCTCCAGTTCGTGCGCTGCCACCTTCTGTTTGGCGATGTCTAACATACCGACTGCCCGGTCCACGCCAGTCATCTCATACCCTTTTAATGCGAGTTGTATCGTCAAGGCACACGTACCGCATGCCAAATCAAGGACACGATGGGGTTGACAATCATATTTTTCAAAAAGTGATTCAATGTAGTGTGTCCAGCGCGTATAATTGACGTTTGTCATCATCCGATCATAAGCGTAGGCAAATTTTTCATAAGGGGAGGTCAGATGGGTCTGCATTGTCTAAGTGTCGCTTGCCAATGGATACTGCAAGTCACTCGGTCCCTCCTTTAACCCCGACGGAGGCATTCATCATTCGTAGGAGCGTGTTAATTTCATCAGCGTTCCAAACTTGATCATCGTTTGCTACAATGGCATATCTGCCAACGGCTTGAATCTTGCGGAGGCTGATTTTCCCAGTGAGAAAACTAAATGGGAGCTGCATGCCAGCGGTTTTGACCCGATCAAACGTCGTTTCGATGTCATAGCGTTCAACACCTTCAGGCGCTTGTCGAATCAGTGTGTCCTCCACCATATCCACGCCAAAAACGAATAACTCTTTGATGATAAACCATTGCAAAACAGCAAAGCCTACTGTCAAGATTAAAAGAACGGTCAAACCTTTGACGATGTGCCGCCGCCACTTTCCGTTCTGGATGCTCATGTTCAATTTCCCTCCGGGTCGGATTCCATATTTACCTTTATATTAGCAGTTTACACAGACGTTGTCAATTAGATTTTGCCAATATCAACGAGGTTAGCATCTCACGAGCGAAATAAACGGATGAAAAGAAAATGAAAATAGGTATTGTAGGTAGACCCCAAGTCGGAAAAACGACAGTGTTCAACACTTTAGCACAATCCAATGCAGAAGTTGGAGGCTACACGAGCCGCGGACACATAAACCTCAGCACTGCGAATATTCCGGACGAGCGTTTGGTGCGTTTGGCGGAGACCTTTGAATCCCCAAAAAGGACACCCGCTACAATTGATTATGTAGATGTTGCCGGGGTAACTAAATCAGACATAGAACAGGCGGAATTAGATGCCGGAATGCTTGCGGAACTCCGTACTGTTGATGCCCTTGCGCATGTCATCAGGCTTTTTGAGGATGAATCGGTGCCACACGCTGATGGTAGCGTTGATGGCGAACGCGATATTGAAAGTGTATCTCTTGAGTTCACGTTGGCAGACCTTCAAATTGTTGAAGGTAGACTGAGCCGACTGCGTAAGCAATATCAAAACCAAAAACTCCCTGAACAGCAAAACGAGATTCGGCTTTTAGAAGAGTGCCAGCAGACTTTAGAAAGAGGAAAACCGCTTCGTGCGCTTGACCTCTCTATCAATGAAGAGAAGTTAATACGCGGCTACGGTTTTTTGACGCAGAAACCGTTGTTACTGGTCTGCAATATCGGTGAAACGCAACTGCCCGCGGCAGATAACATTCTCAAACGCTTCGCCAAATACGAAGCAGAACCGCAAACAGCAGTCATTGTACTTGCTGCCCAGTTAGAAATGGAACTGTCTCAACTTGATGAAACGGATACCGAGATTTTTATGGCGGAAATGGGTTTACACGAATCCGCTTTAGAACGGTTTATTCAGACTTCATATCAGTTATTGGGATTGCTCACATTCTTTACGACTGGCCCGGTCGAGACACGGGCATGGACACTGCAGGCGGGACAAACCGCAGTCGAGGCAGCAGGTCGTGTCCATACCGACTTTGCGAATGCTTTTATCCGTTCAGAAACTATCAACTGGGAAGATTTAGTAACATGTGGTGGTTACCCAGAAGCGCGAAGCAAAGGCTTACTGCGCGCTGAAGGTAAAACGTATCAGGTCCAAGAGGGTGATGTCCTACTCATTCTGGCGAACCCCACTAGCTAAACATCTCATCTCGCAAATCCGCGATTGCGTCCATCATCTGGTTGCCCATCAGCTGATACTTTTCACGCCTTGTCTCAAATTCTCCGGTGATCAGCTGAAGGGGTTCCCCAAAAACAACATTTAATTTCGATCGGCGGAGGCGTTTGCTGTTGCGCGGCAATATCCGTTCTGCGCCACTATGAAACACTGGAATCGTCGGTACACCGGCTCGGTCTGCGATAAAACATGCGCCATCATGTGCCTTACCTAATGTGCCATCAACGCTACGGGTCCCTTCTGGGAACATCAGTACAGCGTTGCCCGCTTGCAAAAGTGAGATTGTTTTTCGCAATGCACCTAAGTCTGGCGCGCCTCTATTGACAGGGTAGGCATTATAGAGTGAAATGAGTTTCCCTAAACCCGGGATATCAAATGCGTTACTTCGTGCCATGAAATGAATTTCGCGACTCGCGGCAGAACCGACAATCACAGGGTCAAGGAAACTGACATGATTTGAGACGAATAGCACCCCACCTTCCCTGGGAATGTGGTCAACACCGCGCGCCTCAAGTCGCCCGACGGTTTTACAAAATATGTTTGTGAGCCGATGTCCCCATCGGTAGATCGGATGGGGTGTCCAGAATTGATTATTGGTATACCACATAATTTTACTTTTCTGAGACGCTTTTGTTTTCAGACACTCGCGCGATAATAAAATCAATCACTTCATTAATGGTTTTATGGGTTGTATCGACGACAATTGCGTCATCAGCAGTACGGAGCGGACTGTGTGCCCGCGTTTTATCCTTCTCATCACGGTCACTAATCTCGGCTTCAACAGCTGCTAAAGTTATCTCTACGTTTTGTCTCCGAAACTCAGCGAGCCTCCGCTTGGCCCGTTCTGTCACAGAAGCATCAAGGTAAAACTTAAAATCGGCGTTTGGAAAAACAATAGTCGTTAAATCTCTGCCTTCAGCGATGATACTGCCCTCGGCACCGATACGTTGTTGATGCTTGACGATCTGATGGCGAATCTCTGGTATTTTCGCAACATCTGCGACGCTTCTATTGACTGCTGGCGTGCGAATCTGGAGAGATACATTTTCGGCATTGAGCAAAATCGTTTTACCGTTATCCTCAAATTCAATATGGCACGCTTTTACCTGCTCCAGCAGTTCAGGACTATCCGCTGCAAGTCCACCGCGTATCGCTAACAGGGTCACTGCTCGGTACATAGCACCGGAATCGAGGTAAAGGAGTCCGAGTTTTTCTGCGATGCGTCGTGCAACGGTGCTTTTCCCGGACCCGGCAGGTCCGTCTATCGCAATCGTTACCTGAGATCCAATCTTTTTCATGCGCCTCCCAATTTTTCTCTCTGCTTTTTGACTGTCCCTTGTGCTTTTAGAAGTAGGCGTTCAATCTCAACAAGGTTATCCGTCTGAAGCAAGGTTTTGAATTCTGTTAAGTTGTCAACCGTGTCGTCAATCAACGCTAAAAGGACATCTCTATTCTGTGTGAAAATGCCGGTCCACAAGTCCGGTGACCCCGCGGCGATGCGGGTAGAATCCCGAAAACCGGTCGCCGTAAAATCCAATGCCTGACCGTCTTCGGTTTCCACATTCGCAACTGTATTGGTGAGAATGCTCGCGATGAGATGCGGGAGATGGCTTGCGGCACCGACGAGTAGATCATGGGTTTTCGGGGAAAGGAGATGCGGCACGGCTCCAACAAATTCCCATAGACTTTTAATCAGTGCTAAGGCATCCGCGTTGGTGTTTGCGGTCGGTGTCAAAATACAGGTTGCTTTTTCAAAAAGCGCTGCCCGTGCAGCACCGACACCCGTTTCATGAGAACCCGCCATCGGATGGCCGCCAATAAAAGAGAGGGCATCCGCCCTCTGTTCCTGTAGATGCGCCTCGACCGTATCCACCAGTGCTGACTTCGTGCTACCGACATCGGTGAGGACAATCCGCTGGTGGCGTGTGTCAACAGACGCAATGATCCGCTGTACAAACATCGGAACCAACGCAACAGGCGTACACAGCACAACGAGGTCCGTTTCTCGCAGCCCTTCGGCTAACGCTGTTGTTATGACATCAACGGCATCGTGCTCAAGCGCATTCTCAAGCCTACCGATGTTCCGCCCTAATCCGACGCGTTGTCCCTGAAACCCGTTCTTTTTCAACGCGAGTCCAAGCGACCCGCCGATTAATCCGACACCCCATATTGTAATTCGGCGAAGCTGTTGTATCTGTTCCATAGCAAGTCTCGGAAGCCCTCAATCTCCAAACATATCGTGTTACATCTCATCAATAGATGTCTATGATATTTTAAGGGAATCCGCCAATCTTTGTCAAGCGAAAAGACTTACATTCTCACGTTTTCACCAAATAAATCGATACATCGGCATTTCCAAGAAGATACCGAGGAGCCCCCAGACACTTCCGACAAGGAATTCGCCTAAAATCAGCCCCAAAAAGAACGGGGCGACACGCCGGTAAGTCCGTACGCCGCCGAACCGTAGAATCGCCAATTTGATGAAATAACTGATAAAGACCGAAAACCAGAAGAAATTCACTGCCCAGGTCCCGGAGATTGCATATCCAATCGGATACAGGGGCCACCAGAAAAAGCGGAGTCGAACCAAAGTGAGACAGAACGCGAACAGAAGCCCAAAAACCATGGCAATCAACGATGGAACGTTCACAGGCATCGGATTCGTCAACCAACTCTGTGTGCGATTGAACACAGAGCCTGACCAGACTTCAACTGCCCCATGCTCATAACCGATATGAAGCGCGCCCCAAAAAGCAGCAAAAGGACTCAACACCATGGCAAGGAGCATGGCAATAGCCATCCGTCGCGAAGAGCTGCGCGAGCGTTCCGCCAATTTCAAGCCTTCTAATTGGTGCGGCATGGTATTCCCTCGGTAGGCGCGATTGAAACAGAATACAAGGGAAAAGAGTGCCAGATTCTGTCCGCCAAGCCGGCGCATCCCGAACATCTTGGGAAGTAGCACATCAGGTCCCATAGAGCGTAGATCGTGAATCGGTGGTCCCAATTCAGCGCGGACGCGGGTAATGACAGTCACCGTTGTCAGGTGGATCGCAAGGACAAGGACTGCTACCCAGAGCGACATTCCTGCGACCCACCAAAAACCGGTCAGTAGCAGAAATCCGCTGATCAATCCTAACACCGCAGCGCGATAGGACATCGGCTCGTTTGATCGCACTTTTCCGCTCGCGCGCCACGCTTGCCTGAGAACATCACGCAGGTGGTACCGTGCACTCCACAACGCCATCAATAACACACCGACACAGACACCAAACGACTGGTCAAAAATAAACGGAAACCCCGGAATCCGTTGTAAACCAGCAATGCTGCCGAAGATCATCTCAAACTTCCAGAAGATGTAGAAAAACCAGAATGTGAAAGAGAGATCAAGCGGGATAAAGTACGCCATCCCGATAACGAAAGGGAAAAAGACGATTGGTGTCCAGCCAATCGCATTCCACGGCTTCGTTGTAAAAAGCGGACGCAGATCGTAGAACTCACCGCCGAGTCCGGGAAAATTGGGGAATAGGAAATGTAAGCCGTTAATTACGTCTATCCCACCCGCGAGGATAATACCTATCCACAGAGGCTTTGCGCGGAAGAACTGTGCTGTTGTCATCTGATACGGCAGCTCAATAATCGGATAGCTGAGCCGTTCAACTTCAATCCACTGCTTCCGCAGAATCACGTTAATACAAAACGTCGTGAAAAGCAGGACAACGATAAACCCACTCCACGCCAACACCGGTTGCCACCATAACAGGAGGTGCGGCTGCAGATAGAGACTTGATTCACCTGTAAAATAGACGGTCAACTTATTTTTATCTGTCAAGGCGAGCCAGTCTGGAAGATAACGGTGAAAGAGTGTGCGCCACTCATTCTCTTCTGTTGCCAACCACCCGACCGTGGCGATATTCGTAATGATAACCTCAAATAGGTCGTGTCCACAAATGGCAGAGGCTACGGATAGCATTGTGTAAAGGGTCAGCAATTCGCCTTGGGTGAGTGCAGCGCGCGGTGCGAACCGGTGAAGCAGTGTGTTGAGGGCTATCAGCACAACGAGTGCGAAAATCGTGTTGAAAAAGAGCGACATCGTTGTCGGGAAACCTTGATCCCAACGCAGCGATGCGAAGACCCAATAGTTATTGAAGGGAATTAGCGCGAGTCCGAGCCAAATAATCCGCCAACGGATTTTCCGGTGAGGCGGAGACGTAGAAAGCGCAGGCGAGTGTTGCAGCATGGATAATCCCAGTCAGGATGTGTGGTCAGAACGCATGTCGTTTGCCTATAAATTCGCTGTGCTATTATACCTCAGACTTGAAACGTACTCAAGAATTTTGCTTGACGCATTAAGGTATATCTGCTAAAATAACACTAAAATTAAAAGCATCTGGTATTCCTTTAACAAGATAAAATGAACGCTATAAAAGAAGCACATTACAACCTTGGTATCGCCTATCTGGAAGCAGGACAATACAGTCGAGCTGTTCCTGAATTCGAGGCAGCCATAAAACTGGATCCGAATTTTATAGGGGCACACTCTGCGCTCTGTCGGGCGTACCTCGAACAGAATGAACTCGGAAGTGCAGGCACAGCGGTTGCAGCGGCATTAAAACTTGATGCCAATTATCAACCGGCATTGCTGCTGTACGGCATGATTATAGAAGCATACCATGATAAAGGCAAAGCACATTTAGCTGACAGACAATACACGGAAGCCGTCGCAGCATTCCAGAAAGCCATAACGCTTGACGCGGATTTAGGTGATAACTCACAGGTCAATCGCCCCGAAAATACACATATCTATGTCCATCTTGGTGCTGCCTACATTGGCATGAAGGCGCATCAGCAGGCAATTGAGGCGTTACAACACGCAATAGCAGAAGATGCCGATCTCGTTGACGCACACTATAATCTCGGTTATGCTTACGTAGAGCAGGGAACGTACGATCAAGCGATACCGCACCTTGAACGCGCTATTGCCATTGCTCCGCATCTCAAGCGTGCACACTACAACCTTGCACGCGCCTACCGAGAATCCGGCAATTTGGAAGCCGCAACGAATGCTATCACAGAGACCCTAAGACTCGACCCGAACTATCAACGGGCAAACGAACTCGCAGATACAATCAAACAGGAACATTACAACAGAGGTATCACCTATCTGAATGATGAACGTTATAGTGAAGCCGCTACAGCCCTCCAAAACGCTATCACCCTCGACTCCGATTTTGCGACTGCCCACTACAATCTTGGGTTGGCTTATCTCAAGATGGAAACGTACCGGCGCGCCGTCTCATCGCTTGAAAAAACGATAGCCCTTGATCCGAACCATAAAGCTGCACACCACGCGCTTGCCCTCTCCTACCTTGGACAACAAGAACTTGGAAAGGCAAGAGATGCCGCGAGAGAAGCGTTAAAAATAGATGCCAATTATCAACCCGCGAGCGCGCTTTTGGAAGCCATTGATCCGAGCTTTAAACCGCCTGAAACGCAGGACACTACACTCCCAGATCCAAGGCAATCCATTGACTCACAACCGGATGCAAAGTCGAGACAGCAAATGCATTATGAACTCGGTGCTGCTTATTTGGATTCAAAAAAGCACACCGAAGCGATTGCGGAATTCCAAAAGGCGATTGATATAGATCCAGACTTTGTAGCAGCGCACGTGAGTTTAGGCACGATCCATCTCGAAATGGGACAACTTGACGACGCAGAAAATGCAGCGAAAGCAGCATTAAGGATCGATGCCGACTCCGAATTTGCACGTCAACTTTTAGATGACATTGAACAGGCGCGTCCTGTCCGTCCCGAACCTGAACCGACCCAGCAAACACCTCCATCGACAGACACACCTGATGTAAAACAAGACTTAGAACGTGGACTTGTTTTTCTTAGCAGTCGGCAGTATGACCAAGCCGCGGCTGCGTTCAAGCGGGTAATCAAGGCAGATGCGAGTTCGATAGAAGCGCACTTCGGCTTAGGGCAGGCTTATCTCGAAATAGGCGCGTTTAACGATGCCAAAGCTGCGGCGGATACTGTGTTAATGCTCAATCCGAACCATCAAAAGGCACGTGAATTGATTCAAGTGATAAAGTTCGCCAGTAATATAGAGAGAAATAAGGAAATTCGGAAGAAAGTACTACCTTATGCCGTTATCTTAGGCATTATTATAGTTGGAATTTTTGCTGCATTCAGGTTAGGATTTCTCAATTCAGGTCTGCTGCCGTGGTCAAACAAGCCTCTGCATCTTTCAATAGAAGAAGTTGCTTTAGAAGAACCTTCTGGGAACGGTTTTCTTGACGCAGGTGAAACAGCGCGGCTTAAGTTCATCATCCGTAATAACGGGGGGCCAGCTCGCAATATTCAAATCAGGTTTGAACCATCATCTATAGCCGGGTTGCGTTTTAAGAAACCGGAGCCGATTCCAAAAGTGAGCGCAAACAGTGATGAAACTATTAGAATCCCTATTACCGCCGATAAGAACATACAAGGCAGAAACCAAGCCTTGCAAATCCAAGTGTTTCGGGAAAAGAGTACAAAACTCACAACTAAAGACTTCTCTTTCAAAATCATATCGGCATTATAAAAGCCCGCATCGCGGAGGACGAGACGCTAATTCCCTTAAATTTTCATTGGACGTTGCTTAATCACATTACTTTTTTCGTCCATGTAATCGTACCGTATCAGTGATATATCACTCAGTGTATCGTGCCATACACTGCGATTACACTATAATAACGCAAGTTGCCACCTATGCATAGACATAGCACCCCTACGGGGTACAGTTGCTTAGATACGTCCTTTCTATAGATATATTACCCCTACGGGGTAGAGAAATACCCGAATACTCTTCTTAAAATGTTCGAAAACTCGTTAACAGCAACTTGGGTTATTAGATAGTAAAATAGAGCAATTGCTATCTCTCTATTTGATAGAGAAAAATGGATATGTTGTAGGAGGGGTTTGTAACCCCGATTCCGTAAGCGTCTGTGAAAGTCGGTAGTAATCCAGAAAGGCAGCATGAAATGAACGTCCAAAACCGCACTATTTTTGAAGCGGATAACCTGTATATCCTACGCGGACTTGACTCCGCGTCTATAGATTTAATTTACCTTGACCCGCCGTTCAACTCTAATCGCAATTACGCTGCCCCTATCGGGAGCAAGGCAGCAGGTGCAGCATTTACAGATACTTGGACACTATCAGACATAGATAACGCTTGGCACGGCGAGATCGCAGAGCGAGAACCCGCACTCTATCAAGCAATACACACATCAGAACTGACACACGGCAAAAGTATGAAGTCCTATCTGATTATGATGGCGATTCGTATGCTTGAAATGAAACGGGTGCTAAGACCTACAGGGAGTATTTATCTGCATTGCGATCCGACAGCTAGTCATTATCTTAAAGTAATTATGGACAGTGTATTTGGCAGGTCGAATTTTCGGAATGATATATCATGGAAACGTATTAATGTCCCTAAATCAACGAAGAATAAATTTGGGGCGGCCCATGATTGCTTGCTTTTTTATACTAAATCTAAAAAGTCTGTTTTTAATCCAGTTTATACTGAATATGACCCTGATTATGTCAAATCTCGTTTCAATAGGAAAGATAAATATGGTTATTGGCAAGAATCGCCTTTACTCGCAGCGGGCACTACCAACGGTGATTCGGGTGAAGTATGGAAAAATATCGACCCAACAAGTAAAGGTAAACATTGGGTAGTGCCAAGGACAATACCACCTCATATATCACTGCCCCAAAATTGGGAAACATTTACAGTAAGAGAAAAATTGGATTATTATGAGAGCGTAGGACTTATCTACATACCACAAAAACACGACGCTATACCGAGGTTTAAACGCTATTTAAGTGCAACAAAAGGTAAATCTATTTCCGATATACAGGTAGACATCCCTTCGATACAAGGTGACTCAATTGAAAAAACAGGATATCCAACTCAAAAGCCTGTTAGGTTGTTAGAGCGTATCATAAAAGCCTCGTCAAACGAAGGCGACTTTGTGCTTGATCCGTTCTGCGGGTGTGCTACAACCTGTGTCGCAGCTGAACGCCTACAACGTCAATGGATAGGGATTGATATTTCACCGAAAGCCGTTGAACTCGTCAACATACGTTTAGAAAAAGAACTCGGCTTTTTTGGCAAGGTTATTCAGCGATCTGATATACCGAAACGGAGTGAGAAACTGCCAAACTACCGAACTCATAAGCATACCCTCTATGGCAAACAGGAAGGCTACTGCAATGGATGTAAAGGACATTTCCCGTTTCGGAATATGACGATTGACCATATCGTGCCAAAGTCGAAAGGTGGCACAGACCATGAAGAAAATCTACAACTCCTTTGTGGGGCGTGCAATTCCACTAAAGGAAACGGCACCCAAGCTGAACTCATCGCACGGCTGAAAAAGCAAAAGGTACTATAATTATGATCGGGTATGATCGGGTAATTTTTGCTGATGCCCGGTGCGGTTGCACGAAGTTTAATTATTTAAATCGGTAATTCCGATTTCCCCAGGTCCGGTAGGTAAGGTTTGGAGCCGCATCCATAGGTGTCAATTTAGCCAAAGTCAACCTGTCGAGACCCGAGGATTTTCAAGGCACGTAGGTTGGGTTGAACGGCGTTGAGAAGTCAGATATTGATATGCCAAACACACCTGAAAACGAATATACCTCTATATCCACTCATGGACGGAGTGAAACCCAACTTTACACTGTCAGGGTCTCGGAACCTTCAAGGTCTCCAAAGCGTTGGATTTCACTCGGTCTCTGGTGGCTGTGGCGTATCAGGAAAAAGTTGTGTTTTTCTCTGATTCGGAGGGTTTTGGTGGTATCCGTTCAACCCAACCTACGATGTCTACAAATACCGTTACAGAAAGGCAAAATAACGCCTGACATCCAAAAACAGCACCCAACAAATCTTATCACCCCAACGTAAACAGAAATAGGGCAACGGTCGTTCAAAGCAGTTGTCTTGCAAAATTAACTGTGCTTTGACCCTAAAACGAATCTTCTCGCAACACGCTTTATCCGATACTACAATATAGTGGAGTATAACCATGAACACACGTATGGCTGAGAAGTATTATGCCAAAAGGCACAGGAACATGGCACTTTTCTTTTCTCTGATAGTGCACGTGATTGCAATTATCCTGACTGCGGTATTGGTACTGAAACCCAAAATCGAACAGATGATGGAAAATAGTATCGCTGTGGAGTTCGTCGAACCACAGCAGCAGCAGCAGCGGACACAAGTTCCAAAAAAGATTGTCCGAACGGTGAAACGGAAGCAGCCTACAGCAGCACCCTCCATTAGCAGTGCAGCAGCAAAACTCCCGACGGCAGCGAGGTCGGCAGTCCCACAGATTACGGATACACCGAACTTAGAGGCACCGCCGCTCCCCACAGCAGCCGATCTTATCCCTTCGCCAGAAACGATCCTTTCGCCAACCGATATGAACTCACCTACGATAGAGAGAGGCAGCGGAGAAATCGAGGGTGGAGACGCGGTACTCGGTTCAGGAAATAGTGGTAAAATTGTGAGACAACAAAGTGGCGGTTCAGGGACAAGCCTCGGTAACTTAACGCAATCCGGGGGCGGCGGAGAAGATGGATTGGGTGAAGGGATCCCAGAAACGCTTGGCGGTTTCAGAGGTGAGATTGGGGACAAACTCGGCAGTATTATTGATGAAGAGGACGGCATCGTGCGTGGACATATTCGGCTGATACGTCTCAAGCATCAAATGAGCGACTGGTGGCAAGACCCAACAGCGATTCCGTCCCTAATAAAGTGGCTACGTGAGAATGCGCGATCCATTACTGCTGATATGAAATACGCAGGTGGTGCATTGCCGTTAACAGACGACCGCATCATGGATGCACCCCTCGTGATCATGACAGGACACGATCAAGCGATGTCGGCATCCTACCAACGGCTCACTGACCGCAATTCGCAGGCATCAGGGTTCACAGATGCGGAGCGCGCAGCCCTTCGCAAATATATTCTCGATTATAACGGTATGCTATTCTTTGACTACTGCGGGAACGGAGGCAACGAAAAATCGTTCGCCAATCTCGTAGAAACCGAGTTACGCACAGTATTTCCTGAGTATCCGATGAAAACTCTGGATGATCTGCGACATGAGATTTTTCAATCCTATTACAAACTGAAAAAAACACCCGTCGGCGGTTCGGCGTTTTGGGGCACAAATTACAAAGGTGGAAACGTAAAATGGCGACATATCAGGGGCATCTTGGTGCCTGGACGGTTAGGCAAGCCTCGTCTGGCAGTCGTATTTTGTCCGCTCGATTACTTATGCAGTATGGAAACCGCAGAGATCGATAGCCGCGCGCCACTCGCCTCAAGACGCTCCTCGGATGTCTATCGGTTCATGACAAACATGTTTATTTATCAGATGCGACAGAGAGCAGACAATAAATAGGGCGCGCTGTATAATAAACGCGCCCCTATTAGCATTACATCAATGCGCTATTGCTGTTTAGCTAAGTCCTTCGGTAAGCGTAGCTGATCACATCTATCGACATTACTCTTTAATCACAAAGAATTTTTCCTCTTTAATCCGTTCTTCAGGGAAACGTGCGCGCGCCCAGATCGCTTTCGCGTTCTCAATCATTTGCGGATGTCCACACGCATAGACGACAGCGTTGGTATGGTCAAAGCCGAGTTGATCGCCGTACTTCCGGATCACATCTTCGGCACGTCCGCTTTCGCCTTGCCAGTCAGGATCCTCCCACGGACGACTCACTGTGGGGACAAATGTGAACCACTCCTCTTGCGCCGCGAGTTCATTGAGTTCATCCATATAATACCCAAGTTCCCACGAACGGCTTGCACCGACAATGGCTATGATCTGATGTGGACTCGTTTTGCCCTGTTCCTGCTCAATTTTTTGGGTCCGTGCAATGCTAATATAGGGTGCGGCCCCGGTCACAGTTCCCGCCATGACGTGGCGCGTCATCCCGCTCTCTGTGTCCAATACAAACTTACCGACGAGACGCTCGCGGATAAAGACGGCGTCGCCCAACTCCAATGCCCAAAATAGGGGCGTGGTTGCGCCTTCTGGTACCAATTCCACGAAAACTTCCATAAAAGGTTCGTGTGGGGAGGAGACTATCGAATACGGACGTTGGACGATCTTTCCGTCAACCTCAAAACCGATAGTGGCGTATTGTCCCGGTATAAACGGTAACTGTTTATCAACACGGAATTTGAACGCGGCTAAATCTTCAGAGAAGTCCTCACGTTCAATGAGTTCACCTTTACAATATTGCGTTCTGGCGCGTCTTCTTTGCATAATCGTTCCCTTCAAAAATAAAAGATAGTAAAATTTTCGATTGACTTTTCAGATATTATACGCAAAACAAAAAGCTATATCAAGTTTTTTTACAAGCAATCAGTAATTAGCAGTCGGAAACCGTCAGCAATCTGGAGACATCGCGAATAGGAGGTTGCTCCTACAGTTGTTGACTGGGTGCTTGCAATTCTGGTAACTTTGTGATAAATTACAACAGTAGCAGTGTGAATGCGATTGCCCCATTTTGTGCAATTATGTCCGAAGCCTGCCCTATTTTGTGCAGCTTTTCTGGGTATCGTGCTAAAAGTTGATTGTCGGGTCTTATTCAGATAGGCACGGAATTTGCTCATAAATATGATATAGATTAATCTCTCCGAAAAAGGAACTTCAATTGATGAAAAAGCCAAAACTTCTCTATATCGTGTGCCTCTTAATTCCGTGTCTACTGCTATCAAACGGTTTCGCGCAAGAATATGCGTCACAATGGCATTTACCCGAAGGCGCGAAAGCACGTCTCGGCAGAGGTAAATTAAACAACATCATATTTTCACCGGACGGCACGCGAGTCGCAGTGCCAACGTCCATCGGCATCTGGGTCTATGACGCGCATACCACCGAAGCCGTCTCGCTGTTTAGCGGGATACAGACCGGCGAAATGGAAAAGTTTCTGCCCACGAGACCACCGGAAGCATTGACGTTCTCCGCTGATGCGGTCCTTATTGCGAGTGCACACGGGAACAGCATCTACGTCTGGGATACCGCAACAGGTACGGCGTTTGCGATGCTTGACGAGCACCCTGATTCAATCAAAGCACTCGCGCTTTCGCCCGACAGCGCGAAACTCGCTACGGCAGGCGGAGACTGGACGGTGCGTTTATGGGAGGTAGGCACTGGTAAATATCTCAACAGTCTGACGGGACATTCTGGGGCAGTCAATGTAGTGGCATTCTCGCCAGATGGCAAAATACTTGCGAGTGCCGGAATCGCCCTGCGCCTCTGGAACGCTGACACCGGCGCATTACTTCATGCGGATGACACAGATTTGGGATCCGCTACACAACTTGTCTTTTCGCCAGATGGCAAAACGCTTGCGAGTGGGGGCGGATTGGATCGCAAGGTGCATCTGTGGGACGTGGAAACCGGGACGCTCCAGAAAACACTTGAAGGACTTGATAGAAAAATTCGTGAAATAGTGTTTTCGCCAGATAGCAACACACTCGTCACCGTGAGTTCTGGGAACATGAAGATTTGGGATGTTCACACCGGCACGGAACAGAAAAGTCTACCTACCCCCATAGATAAACAACCGCAAGGCATACCGCCTATCCTGAAGGCTAAGCAGCTGAATCAAATCGTCCTTCCAAGGCATCGGGACGACGTTCATTCAGTGAGGTTTTCTAAAGACGGTGAACAACTCGTCAGTGCCAGTAGTGACGGTAGTCTCCATGTCTGGGACGTTGAAACCGGTCTGTATCAGCAATCTTTAGTTCTCGGTGCGCACACCGAGTCAGTCAGCGTTCTCACCTTTTCCGAAGATAGCAAATACCTCGCCAGTGGCGACAGGTTTGAAGAAAGGATACGCGTCTGGAATGTAGAAAACGCCATCCAACACGCGATCCTTACGCCTGGGCAAGGAGATCCCCTTAACCCTATTCGCCAACTAACAGTCTCTCCGGGCATCAAAAAACTTGCTGGCAGTGGTCTTCAGGGCACAATTCAGGTCTGGGACGCTGCGACTTTAGAGCAGCTGTCTGCTATATCAACAGAGCGCATGATCCGTTTGTTGCCATTGGTACTTTCACCTGATGGAAAATTCCTCGCGGGTAGAGGCGGCGAACACCTTGTCCCCAACAATATAGAACTCCGGCAGACGGACTTTGGGGACCATCTGTTTACCCTTGAAGGCCATACACATCCTGTGAGGACATACATATTCTCCCCAGACAGTAAAATCCTCGCCAGTGGCGGTGACGATGCAGTTATTATCTTATGGGATGTCAAGACAGGTAAACAACTTGCTAATCTCACAGGACATACAAAGTCTATCAGTGCATTAACTTTCACTGCAGACGGCAAAACACTCGCAAGCGGGGGCAAGGACGAGATCCGACTCTGGGATGTCAATACTGGCACTCCGATTAGTAACCTTGATGCTGCATTGAACGTCGCGGTGCTAGCCTTTTCCCCAGATGGAAAGACACTTGCAGGAGCAAGCGGTCACATGATCGTCCTTTGGAAGCTAGAGACAACTTTTCAACCACACGCTGTACTTAGAGGGCATCAAGACACTATTTACGCGTTGATGTTCTCACCAGATGGCAAAACACTCGCAAGCGGGGGTAATGATGGCACAATTCTCCTCTGGGATATGGAACAGTAAGAAAGCCGCTTTAAAAGGGGCAAAAAAGGAAATTCAACCAATGAAAAAGATAGGACTGTCCTTCATAGCCTTACTGTTGATTGTAGGGTTATTATCAACTGGAAGCCTCGCGCAAGATTACACACAATGGCGTTTACCCGAAGGCGCAATAGTACGCCTCGGAAAAGGAAAGGTCAGCGATGTGAAATTTTCACCCGATGGCAACCTGTTAGCAGTCGCAACCCATATCGGTATTTGGCTGTATGACGCTCCTACTGGCGCGGAGATTTTACTACTCAATGACAAACCGAAAAACGTCAGAACAATAGCCTTCTCACCGGATGGCAAAACGCTTGCTGCTGGCGGTCGCGCCCGGGAAGGCGCAATTCAATTATGGAACATTGATACCGCCACACACGTATCTACCATCGGAAAAAGTATAGGTTCCGTTGGCATGTTGGCTTTTTCAGAGGATGGAAAAACACTCGCGAGCGTCGGTTCAAGCAAATTCTATGTCTGGGATGTAGATACAGGTCTTGAGGTCTCACACTTCAAAGGACAGCAAAACAACTTCAACTTCGGCGTATTAGCAATATCACCCAATCACCGTTTTTTCGCAAGTGCTGGTGGCAACAAAGTGTTTTTATGGGATGCAGAGACCCAAACCCTGAAACATACCATCGAAGGTGATAACGACTCCGTTTGGGCTATAGCATTTTCACCCGATAGCAAGACTCTTGTCGTCGGATCTACAACAATCCGATTGTGGGACGTAGAAACCGGCAATCAAATGTCCAGACTCGATGGACACACTCTTAGCGTTAATGCTCTTACTTTCGCCCCAGATGGAAAAACCTTAGCAAGTGGTGATACCAATGGCGAGATTCGGTTGTGGAACGTCGCTGCTGGCGGTGATCAACTCACGCTACCCCGTCTGCTCGGCTCCATTACCGGTAAAAGTAAACCACGCTCTGATAAACCCGTCCTTACCGAACACAAACGTCACATTGAGGCTTTAGCTTTCACTGCAGACGGAACAACTTTGGTCAGTGCAAGCCGCGATACCACTATCAGGTTATGGGATGTTGACACCGGAAACCTGCACCTAACGATAGAAGGGCATACGGAAGCGATTAAAGCACTCCGTTTCCTTGAAGATGGCAAAACACTCGCGAGTGGTAACTCTGATGGCACCCTGCGGTTATGGAACACTGAGACAGAAGATCAGCAACTTATCTCAATCGAACACCGGTGGGCTGCCTTGGATTTTGCGTTCTCTCGAGATGGCAAAACGGTAGCACTTGGGTCCCCTGGCAGCAATGTGAGATTGTGGAATACAGATACAGGCGACGATGTCACTATTTTCAGAACAGCACACAAGGGCTATATCAATCACGTTAAATTCTCTCCAGATGACAAAACTCTTGCCAGTGGGAGCCGCGGCGGAACAGTTGAATTGTGGGATGTCCAAAGCCATCAGCGTATCACTACACTTAGCGGACATACGAATGAGATTTGGGCGTTGGCTTTCTCGCCCGATGGAAAAACCGTTGCGACCGCAGCACTGGGTGAAACAATTATTGTGTTGTGGGATGTTATCAACATTGGACGCAAAACCGGTCTATTGGCGGAACACACCACTGGAGCATTGGCTTTCTCACCCGATGGAAAAACCGTTGTCAGTGGGCATAGAGATGGGCGCATTTATTTATGGGATGTCGCAACCGGCAAACAACTTTTGACTTTCACCGGAGAGGCTGGTAGCGTCACTGCTTTGGTGTTCTCTCCAGACCGAAAAATCCTCGCGAGCGGCAATAGTAATGGGGCTATACAGTTATGGAATCCAAGCACATATACACCAATAGGGGACCCACGCATTGGACATGGTGGTCGTGTCAATGAACTCACATTTTCACCGGACAGCGACACGCTTTTCAGCGGCGGTTCCGATGGCACAATTCTCACATGGGATCTGGAAAGCATTACACACAAAAATAGATAAGGGCTCGACTTACACTCGTAAATGACTCTTAGAAAAAAGGAGAAGATTGATGCAAAAGATAGGACTGTTCTCCATAGCTCTACTGTTAATTATGGGGTTTCTGCCAAATGGAAGCCTCGCGCAAGACTACACACAATGGCACTTACCTGAAGGCGCAATAGTACGCCTCGGAAAAGGAAAGGTCAGCGATGTGAAATTTTCACCCGATGGCAACCTGTTAGCAATCGCAACCCATATCGGTGTTTGGCTGTATAACGCGCACACTGGATCGGAAATTGCGCTACTCAATCAAAAACCCAAAGATGTCAGAACCGTAGCCTTCTCACCCGATGGCAAAACACTTGCGACTGGCGGTCGGTCCCGGGACGGCGCAATCCAATTATGGGACATTGCTACTGCTACACTGATATTCTCCATAGGTAAAGGTATAGGCTCCATTGATGTGTTAACATTTTCAATTGTGGGATGTGCTGAACCATCAGCGGATCGCTACACTTAATAACCATACAAATCAAATTATGGCGTTGGCATTCTCGCCAGATGGAAAAATCTTAGCGAGTGCAGCGAGACAGGAGCCGATGATCGCCCTATGGGATATTAACAACATCGGAAGTAAAACGGTTTTGCTTGTAGAAGGTAACTTTGGAGCTGACGCGTTGGCATTCTCGCCAGATGGAAAAACGCTTGTCAGTGGGCATAGCGGTGGAAGAATTTATGCATCGGATATCGCAACCCGCGAGCAACTCCCAATTTTCACAAGACATCCCAGTTCCATCACAGCATTGGCGTTCTCCCCAGACGGGAAAATACTCGTAACGGGTAATGGTAATGGTTCTATATGGTTATTGTACGCAAATACATATAGACCGATACGAGACGCACTCATAGGACATGGTAGTCGTATCAGTGAACTCACATTCTCACCTGACGGGGAGACGCTTTTTAGCGGCAGCTTCGATGGAACAATTCTTGTCTGGAATTTGGCGAACGTTACACCTAAAGAGTAGGTAAAGGCTCGGAGCGCCCCCGTAAAATGTCTTTCACAAAACGGAGATTTATTCCATGAAAAAACTGGGACTGTTTTACATTGCCTCTCTGTTGATTGTCGGCATTTTGCCAAATTGGAGTCTTGCACAGGACCAGACACAATGGCATTTTTCCGAAGGTGCGAAAATGCGACTCGGAAAAGGGAGAATAAACGACATACAGTTTTCACCGGACGGCAGGCGGTTCGCAGTTGCAACATCGATCGGTATCTGGATGTACGATGCCTATACCGGAGAGGAACTTGCCCTACTTTCTGTGCTTCCAGGCGAAGGACGCATGGTCACGGCTATCGCATTCTCACCGGATGGACGTACCCTTGCCAGCGGTGAGGAAGGCGGCGTTGGTAGGCTGTGGGATGTAATCACCGGTAAACCGATAGTCACTTTCAAAGAGGTTCCCAGCCCGCGATACCCGAGCCTTAAAGCACTCGGTTTCTCTGAAGATGGCACGAAACTTATAGGAGCCAGCTGGAATAACGAAATTAGTGTGTGGGAAATTGGCGATAACACAAAACCACCAACTATTTTGCATATAACTGGGCGGGAAGCAAGTTGGGGTACGACTGATTTGATGCAGCTCTCATCAAATAGCGGTTTTCTTGCAATTGTAGAGCCAACACCAGAAGTATGGGAAAATAGAAATTTTCTGATCAAATTGTGGGACGCTACCACTGGGAAACAGTTACATACCTTGACCGGACACAGACACTGGATTAAGTCCATAGCATTCTCCGCCGATAGCAAGACACTGGTGAGTGGCGACGAATACGAAACCATTCGGCTATGGGATACTGCGACGGGGAAATTACAGTCTACATTGAACTGGAGACGCGGGATGGGAACATACTCGTTGGCGTTTTCACCAAACGGTAGGTTCATCGCAAGCGGACATCGTGATAGTGTCAAGTTATGGGATAACACCGTCAAACCGAGACAACAGACAGACGATGCTATTGGTGATTATCAACACACTTTAGAAATCCGCGAACATAAAGACTACGTCTCTAAGTTGGCGTTCTCACCAGATGGAAAAACACTGCTCACTGGAAGTAAAGACGGTACGATCCAGGCATGGGATACCGCCACCGGCAGCCACCGCTTTACTGTTGCTACCGGACATATTGAAGGCACCCAGAATCTGATGTTTAACCTAAACGCCGACACTCTCATCAGTCTGAATAAATCCTTTAACCCGCCCGGAAACTTTCAGCAACAACGGTGGGATCTCAACACAGGGGACCAACTGTCCACTCGCTTTTTAGGTATAGATGCAACCAATATGCTATTGTCCCCGGATGGTAAAAGGCTTGCTACGCACTCCCGCGGCAACAAATGCTTTTTATGGGATATTAACACTGATCCGCCACATATCATTGACCGGCTTATTTTGGAGGGGTTCCCGATGTCCGGTTTGAATGTCAGATTTGCGTTTTCCTCAGATAGCAAAATGTTGGCAGCTGGCGGTGAAGACGGTTTAGTTCACGTGTGGGACCTCACCGTATCCAAAAAGGTTCAGCATCGGTTTACCGTCAAAGGACATAATTACTGGATTCGGACGTTGGCATTTTCCGCAGATGGAAAGATGCTTGCAAGCGGTGATGAAGACAGGACACTCTGTTTGTGGCGCGTGGCAGACGGCACGTTGCTTTTTACATCCACAGCACATCAGGCATGGGTCGCCGCAGTCGCATTTTCCTCAGATGGGAAAATACTCGCAAGCGGCGGTAATGAACTCTTTTTCTGGGACACCGCAACCGGTACCCAACTTCGTCCCAACCTTCGGAAGTTGAGTGCACAGATATCAACCCTGGTCTTTTCACCGGACGGCAACACGCTTGTTGCAGGGAATTGGGACGGCATCCTCGAATTATGGGATGTTCGCACCGGTGGGCTTTTGTCCACTCATACGGGACATACACGGCAGGCGAATGTGCTGAAATTTTCCCCAGATGGTAGGACACTCGTTAGCTCCAGTTTGTGGGACGGCACAATCCTCCTCTGGGATTGGGAAACACTCAAGAAAGTCAATAACAGGTGATGACCTTATAACTATAGCGTGTCACCGATACTGTAAAAAGGAATTTGAAATGAAAAAGTCGATACCTCTCTACGCCATTTTACTGTCAATTTCGAGCCTATTCCTGTCAAATGGATTCGCCCAAGACCCTACACAGTGGCAGTCACCTGAAGGGGCGAAAATGCGCATTGGTAAAGGTGCGGCAAGTGACATCACCTTTACGCCAGATGGCACGCAATTTGCCGTCACTACCAATATCGGCATCTGGATATATGATGCGAAAACGGGTGCAGAAATCAGCGTGCTTAAGCAACCGGGTCGCGGTTACGGGAAAATAGCATTCTCACCAGATGGGAGCGTCCTCGCTTGTGCAACGGGCAGTAACGGACGTGGAGAAGTGCAGTTGTGGGACAAAGCTGCTGGACAACTTGTCACAACGCTACCGTCACCTACGGGCATCTCCTCTCTATTTTTTTCTGAGGATGGCACGAAACTCGCCTGTGCAGGCTCTTTTGGGCGTATTCATGTATGGGAGATTCGCCCCGAAACACCTCCCGTGCTTGTCACAAACATAAGATTATATTTTGAAGGTTGGAGGGATCTTTGGCTAACTGAACTCTCACCGGATGGGCGTTTGCTCGCTATCACAATACCCAATTGGCAAGATAAAGACTTCCCAATCCAATTGTGGGATGGTCAGACCGGCGAACGCTTGCATACTTTGAGGGGTCATAAACGATCAGTCACCGCGCTAACGTTTTCACCCGACAGCAAGGCATTAGTCAGTGGTGATGAGTATGAAACACTTCGTGTGTGGGATACCGAATCCGGCACCCTACAATCGACAATGCGGTGGCGGGGTCGCACCTCAACCCATGCGTTAGCATTTTCACCGAAGGGTAGATTTCTGACCAGTGGGCATGAGGATGGGATTCGCTTGTGGCATTATACGGTTGGCGAGGTGCAACCGTGGGATTATGCAATCGGTGACTATCAAAACATCATGGATTTAAAAGCACACAAAGACTATGTTTACAGATTCGCATTTTCGCCTGACGAATTGACGCTGCTCACTGCGAGTAAAGATGGCACCATTATCGCATGGGATACGACCACCGGTAACCAACATTTCACGTGCGAAGGTCACCAGCAAGGTATCCAGGTTTTAGGAAGTTACCAAAAGTTCCACGTCGTTGCCCATAATCTGGATGAGACTCAAGACCTCAAGGCTGAATGTAAAGCGTACCTCGGTGAAGGCGTACGACTCGCTGACTGGAACGACCTCCTCGCCTATTACCGAGAAGGCGGTTCAATGGCGGATTTCATCACCAAACTCAAAATACCGCTCGAGTATGGCAATCCCGGGGATATGGAAGCCATACCGAACACTGGCTATCGTATTTCAAGGAACGGCGAGCTGCGATGGCAAGGGGATCGCCACTACTTTTTCGCGCGGCATGATCACGTCAAGCGCGCAGATTTCTTAGCACACGACAACATCGACAATTACTTACTATCACTGGGTTCATGGTTCGGCAAAGGCGGCTTCGCCCTCTGTTATGGGGACCTCAATAGCACAGAGCCGCCCCCAGATCCTCCAGAACCACCAGAATTCATTTTATCGCCCCCTGGAACTCAACTGCTCGATCAATGAGACTAACGCAGAAAACCTCAATAATTGTAAGTCTGGTTTACATTTCTGCCAGCTTTTTCTGGAGCCATCGTGTCATTGGGGCGTGTCCGGGATCGCAGACTTCGATGAAATGTCCCGGCAAGGGTTGACCGATCAACGCCTCAACATCCCGCCGCCGTTCTGCGACAACTACCGGATGGTCACTCGCAACGTTTACCTTCTCTTCGGGATCGTTCCGAACATCAAAGAGTTCATCACCTTTCTCATCGTTATAGCCTACAGACGTACAGAAGTTCCAGTGGTCATCGCGCACGCTGACGCGCCCGCGCGCATTGCCCGTCGCAAAGCCAGCCCAACCGGTGATAATCCGTTCGCGGAGAGCTGCCTTCTCTTGGGTAACGAGTTGCCACATATCTTCACCATCTGTCCAACCGCACGGAATATCGAGCAGATTTAGGAGTGTCGGCATGAGATCGTGGTTCTGCACAAATGCGAAGATTTCCTTGTCATTCGGTCCTTCAGGATGTCGGATCATCAAGTTCAGCTGCGTGTTGAAGGGGTGGAGCTTGTTCGCGCCCTTCCCGAAACTCCCGTGGTCGCGGAGTTGCGTGCCGTGGTCGGACATCAGCACAACCAATGTATCGTCTTTGATGTTCAATTGCTCTATCTTATCAAGTAGCACACCGACCCATTTATCGACAAACGTGACTTCACCGAGATAGAGTGCCTCAATACGGCGTAGTTCATCTTCCGTAGGACCGTCGCCTTCGTTCGCACCGCCCGGGGTGATGAAATCTTTACCGGAATAGTCAGGAAAATAGATGTCTGCGTAAGACTTCGGCGGATCCCACGGTTCATGCGGATCGAAACTATCTATCCATAAGAAGAAGGGACCGACGGTGTGATTATCCTCAAGCCAATCAGACGCAGCCTGAAAGACGCGGGCGCAACTATAGTCATCTTCCGATTGTCGATGCCTTTGCGACAATAGATAGTTGACGAGTCCGGCGTGTCGTCGCCAGTTGATCGGTTCCCGGACATGTTTTCGGAGTTGTTCTTCAATCAGGCGTGGATCGCCGCTGTGCCAGTTATCTGATTCTTGTCCGCGGATGAAATCGAAGTGCGCAAATCCGCGCGAGAAATTCATCGTCGGTTTGAACATGTGGTAGGTATCCGCAATGAGCGCGGTGAGATAACCGCGTTCTAATAAGACCTCGGCAATCGTATCCTGTTCGGGTGGAATTTTATGCCAACCGGGTGCGTGATGCCAATGTCCCCGCCGATCGAAGTTATATCTCCACGGGAAACTCCGCATGCCTGTGAAGTTGCCACGGCGTATCTGAAGCGTCGGTTGCCCTTCGCCAAATGCGCGTGTGAAACGGACGCTCTCCGATGCGAATGCATCAAGGTTCGGGGTTTGCACGTGGCTATATTTTTTGCCCTCGCCGATGATGTCGGCGCGAAATGTGTCTAAACAGATACAGACAATGTTCATAATTTATGCCTCTCTCATTTCATCAAGGATCATTCCAGCAGCCTCTAAGGGGTCATCCGCCTCAATAATCGGTCTGCCGACGACAATATAATCCGCGCCTCGACGGATCGCCTCTGCTGGTGTCGTAATACGACGCTGGTCGCCAGTTTCCGCCCACTCCGGACGGATTCCGGGTGTGACAATCAAAAAGTTATCGCCGCACGCTTTCCGAATCGGTTCAATCTCCAACGGCGACGCAACGACACCGTCCAATCCTGCTTCTTGTGCCAACTGTGCGAGATAGACGACCTGCTCTGAGAGCGTCCGTGCTGAGGCGAAACTCAACCGAAAGCTGGTTTCTTCGATGCTTGTCAGAATGGTAACGCCGAGTAGAATAGGGATTGGAACATCCGCCTGATAGGCGGCATCATCCGCGCTTGCCCTTGCTGCCTTCATCATCATAAGTCCACCGGAGGCGTGCATATTAATCATATTTGCGCCGTGTTTCGTCATCATACCGACGTCGCGCGCCACTGTGTTGGGGATATCGTGAAATTTTAGGTCAACGAAGACATTATGCCCATTTTGTTTAAACCATGGAAAGGCTTCCATCCCGAGCGCGCTGAACGCCTGAAAACCCATCTTAAACCAACGGACTGTCTCAGCAAGCGTTGCACACATCCAATCAATATCTTCACCGTCATCTGTATCCAATGCGACTATTAACCTGTCTCTCAATTTTCGCCTCCTTATCCGTGTTTAAGAGTATTGGTGTTTTCTGGATCTTGCGCTTCTACAATATTATCTAAACCGGCACTTTTAAAACTTCATCAATGATTCGGAGCGTTTCTCGGTGTGCCTCCCCAATTTGCGTCTGGCAATTATAGATATGCTGTGCGATTTCATTAAGTTGTTCTTCAAAATTATCTATCATCCGACGCACTTCCGCGGGGGACGTCCCGCCGAGGCTCTGGTTATTCTGAATCGCCAATTTTGCATCAAGGATCTGTTTGAGTTGTTCAATAGGAATGTCAATCTCTTTCTGTTTCAAAAGTGCCTGTGTTAGCTTCCAATCTGAGAAGGTTTTTTCTTGTTTCACGAGTTCACCGACAAGCCATCCGACAATCTCGTGGCACTCCCGAAAACTGATTTTATGCTCCTTAACCAGATAATTCGCCAACTCCGTCGCCGTCGCGAAGTTCGCATTCGCTAATTCAGCCATCCGCTCTGTTTTGAAATCCGTTGTTTTGAGGAGTTCCGGCAGCAGACCGAGGCACGCTTTCACAATATCAAACGCCTCCCACAACGGTGGCTTATCCTCTTGGAAATCACGGTTATACCCCATCGGTAAACCCTTGAGATTCGTTAGCAGGTCGAGTAACGCCCCATAGACGCGTCCGGTGCGCCCTCGGGTGAGTTCAGCGATGTCGGGATTTTTCTTCTGTGGCATGATGGAGCTCCCGAAACTGTACGCATCATCAAGCACTGCTACCCCGAATTCATAAGTCGTCCAATAGACGATTTCTTCACTAACCCGTGAGAGGTTCGCCATCACAAGCGACAACGCGAAAAGCACCTCTGCGATAAAATCTCGGCTGCTGATAACATCCAACGCGTGTTCGTGTGGAGCGTCGAAACCGAGCAGCTTTGTTGTCAGCTCCCGGTCAATCGGGAAGGTCGTGCCAGCCAAGGCACATGCGCCGAGCGGGTTCGTGTTGGCGAGTGTGTATGCAGATTGTAAGCGTTTCTGATCCCGCAGGAATATGCTCACATAAGCCGTTGCCCAGAAACCGAGACTGATCGGTTGGGCGTGTTGTGTATGCGTATAACCCGGCATCACGGTGTCGGCGTGTGCTTTAGCAATCTGTAGGAAGGCTTCACAGAGTGTGGAAAGTCCGAGTTGGATATTGAGGATTTCGTCACGGATATAAAGGTGTGCATCTACGAGTACCTGATCGTTGCGGGAGCGGGCTGTGTGGAGTTTACCGCCGAATTCGCGTCCTGCGTTCTCAATCAGATACGATTCGACGTTCATGTGGACATCTTCTTTATTCGGATCAAGCGTAAGATTGCCGTTCTGAAAATCTTCTTCTGCTTTTCGGAGCCAGCGCAAAATCTCGCGTAGATCATCATCGGAAATAATCCCCTGCCGCGCGAGCATAATCGCATGCACTTGGCTGCCCCAGATATCGTATCCGATAAGTCGGGTATCAGCTTCAATAGAGTGTGTAAAGGCTATTGTTTCTGTTGTGAGGCTTGTGCTAAAACGTCCACCCCAGAGCGTTTTTTCCGGTTTTCCCATATTTCATTAGTCAAAACGAGGCGGTTCTCGCATTGGTTCCCGAGGAGGTATTTCAAGTTCCACCCCGCCGAAAGGTTTGAAAAGTTCGTGGATCGCCGTTCCAAGATCTTGTGAGGGAATTTCGTGATTAGGAGAGACATTTCGCGTCTCTGCATCTTGAAGATAAACGAGATAATCAACAGCAGATTTGAGTTTTTCAGTAGAGAGTTGTCTGATTAACCTAACTGCCTGCTGTTGCAAGTCGATTTTTTGCATTATGAATCTCCCTCTGACATACTCACAAGGCTAAAGCCAAGTGGTTCTTTTGTCCCTTTTAGGAACATTCCTTGATTTGACTCAAGGCAACTCGAACTTTAGGCACTGTTAGCCGAAAGCCCAAGGGCGGTGTCATGCGGGTAGAACCCATTTCCGCCACTACGGGGACACCGAAATGTCCCAGATACTTTGCTCTGATATTGATAGCACCTACACCGTCGCGATGATATTTAAAGCCACATTTACAAGTGTAGTTGCGATTGTTAGGTTTCTTTGGGTTACCACAACTTGGGCAAGTTTGTGAAGTGTAGGCTTCGTCAATGACTTTAACTTGGAGACCTAATGCTTTTGCCTTGTAAGTTATCAACTCGGCAATCTTACCGAAAGCCCACTGGTGGAGTTTCTGGTTCGCACGTTTGCCGTAGTCAATACTTTTTCGGATACCCGTAAGGTCTCCAAGCACGATACTGCCGATACCTTTTGCGTGGCAGTATTTGACAAACTTTGTGGTATGTTTGTGGAGTGCGTCCTTAATTTGGTTGTCAATCTTTCTAATACGTTTCCACTTACGACGCGTGAGTCTCCACCAGCGTTTTGAATGACGGGTACACTGACTGATAGCCTGACTGAAATTGGCAAGTACTTTGTTTCTCAATCGGTATAGTGATCTAATATACCGTCCATTGTAGATATGCGTATCTTGCCCATCATGCGAAACAATCGGGTGTATTTCGCCAATATCAACGCCTACGACTTCTTCACCTATTGCGGTTGTTTCGGTTTCGTATTTGTAGGAAAAATGGAGCGTCCAGTGTCCGTAGTTATAGCACAAATCAATCGTTGCGATATGCTCTGCTTTGGACATATCAAAGTTGCTTGGCAAAGGTATATCTATTTTCGGTTGACCTTGTGCTAAAGAAAGTTCAACACGTTTACCAAAAAGTGGGTTTCCTTCAACAAAACGTATACCTGACTTTTTCCAACGTGTTGTCATGTAAGTTTTTCGTTTCTTAGGGGGTTTCGGATTTTGTATGCTACCGCTCTTTTTTAAAGCACGGTAGGATTTCCAAGACTTGAAGTAACGCTCCCGAACGGCTTGCCGACTTTGTGAGTGTAAGATTGGATTAGAGAGTCTTTTGTCTATCCAACCTTCACAGTCTTTGCCGAAATAGAAGTCTCTGTGAGCATGTGGATAGCCACGTTGCCATTGGTATATATCCATTTGATAGCAACAGGCATCCCAAACGTCAGCAGACGCAGACCTAACAACAGAAAAAATCGGTTGTTCTTCTATTTTTAGGGTTTGGGTTCGGTAGAAACTTGGCACTATACACCTTTTTGGTTTTCAATATATTGCTTTAGAACGTCAAGAGTAACACTGCCCGCACTTGCTACAATTTTTGAACGCGTCCAAAGGCAAGGGAGTCTTCGAGTGAGTGTTGGAAACTCGGCACGCAGTATTTTTGCCGTATAGCCTTTGATTTTACCGATTACACTTGTAACCGACACTTCGGGCGGAATACTGGCAAGCAGATGAATGTGGTCAGGCATACTTTCAACTTCACGGACAATATATTGATATGATTCTTGTCGCTCCAAAATCAACGCTTTCAAACGTTCTTGGATTTCAGGAGATAGAACAGAACGCCGATATTTCGTACACCAAATTATGTGATACTCACAAGCATATATTGTCGTGCCTGTTGAAATATATTTGTGGTCATTGTTAGTAATTCTCATACTATTAATTATACCACAAAAGATAGTTATTGTCAACTTAACTTGTAAAATATATTAGTTTTTGATATGTCAACTGATTAACCGCTACTACATCCCAAACCTGAAGGATTGGGTTTTGTAGCGGAAGATGTGATAAATACGCGTGCGTTACCGAGAAGTTAATTGTCTACTCTTCAGGATAACCTTCGGGTTTCGGTGGTGGAGGCTCGTCAAAGGGTTGGTTGCTCGCGGCGGCCTTATCTCTCCGCCTCTCCCATGCGAAATACTGACGGAATTGGGCGATGATTTCCGCCTTACCTTCGGCTCTGCCTTCAGCTCTGCCTTCGGCTCTGCCTTCAGCTCTGCCTTCAGCTCTCACTTTTTCTATTAGACTTGTCAATCTAATCATGATTTCACCTATTATTTCAAAAGTGCCTACAATCACCACAACCATAGGTAATATCGCAGCAGAAACATGCCGCATTGTGACAAAAACTGCTTCCATCGTCTCTTGTGTTTTACCGCTCCGATACTACCATACGATGATAGCGTAGATAATCATTGAAACATACAGTGTGAAAATCTCCACGCTTATCCAATCCTGTCGTGTTGATAAGAGCGGAGATCGCTGTTTCCTCACGGGAAAAAAGCTCCTTTAACGCTTCCAATTATATACGATTGTAGCCTATGAAGTCAAGAGAAACACAGTCCGTCTCAACGCCTCTCTGATCGCGCAACTTGTGGTGGACGACGTATTGACATCGGTTGGATAATCTTACGCTGGTCTGGGGTCAATCGTGCCAACAACTCGTCTGAATGCGGATAGTCAAACCGTTCACGGACATATCTCGGAGAATAACGATAGACAATAGAGCGGCGATACCCTTCATTCGTCCGCTCTGCCGATCCGTGCGTAATAGCGTCTGTGAACATGACGACATCGCCTGCCTTGAGATAGATCTCTTGTGTCGCGAAGGCTGTTCCTGCGGGTTTCCCGCTTATGCCGTCATAGACCAAACCTTTCCCGTCATGCTTCAAACGCGGGTGAATCTCTGTGCATTTATGACTCCCCGGTACAAGTACAGGGGCACCATCTCCTGGTCCAATATCGTTGAGTGCCATGAGAACATTAATCTGTCCTACCATCCATTCGCCTGTGTTCTCCTGCCGAAAGGTCAGGTAACTCAACGGGACATGCCCACCGCAGTGGATATGAATGAAACCACCGGGACCGCGGACATTGAGAAAATTCTCGTGAATCGAAAGCCCGTTGACTTCATGGATGTATTTCCGAACCAACCCGACCCACGCCGGATGGTCGATTAGCTTCTCGAAAACATCGCCACCCTCAATGATATTCTGAAAATTCACGCCGTTCTCAATGTTGTAGGTATGCGTCTCAATATTACCGATCCAGCGTGGAATCCGTTTGTCCTCTGTATTTGCCTCCCACGGCTGTTCAACGTATGCCCAATGTGCATCGATCCACGCGTTCATCTTATCCAGATCGTCTTCCGAGATGGCATTCTCTAAAATGAGATAGCCTTGCAGGTCAAACAGATAATCTTGTATCTCTTGATCCATGTTCCGTCTCCTGAGCCAGTAGGTGCGGTTGAATGAAGATTAAAAAATCAATTCGGTAATTTATTAGCGAAGTCCGGTGCGGTTGCAAACCGCACCTACCGAGACTGGGGAAAATCAGGATTACCGACTTTAAATACTGAAACTTCATAAAACCGCACCCATAGGATGAAGCTGCCCCTACAGATATGCGTCCAATTCCGCTTCCGTTGGTGTCGGTGTCGTGATACCACCTTCAGGGATTTCCAACTTGGCTGTCCATGCAATTGCGTTGAGAATGAGTTTACGGATCTGGTCATCTGCCCAATTGCTATGAAGATGCCCGCCGGTAAACCCGAACCCGCGTCCGCCATCCGGACGCTCTACACACCACGCCAAATGTTGTGGCTCGCCATTTGCTACCGATGCGCGGACGTGTGGGTTGCCGCTATGGGGTCCATCAGGTCTTGTAAGGGTCGATTCAGGTGCGATCGCACTCAACAGCGGTGTTACACCTTGCATATTCTCACGAAACCGCATGTGATAATACCATTCGTCTTCCAATGAGAAGGGTTCGAGTCCGCGAGTGATCGGATGTTCAGGAAATCCGGTAAAAGTTGCTGTCCAATACGGATTGACTGAGAGGTGCGTTTCAAAGTAGCCGCCGATCCAGTCCAAGAAGCGATCTCCGGGTTCACCCTTCGGCACTTCGACCGCGTAATGCAACATCGCAAGTCCCATGCCTTGCTCGATCAGTGCAGAAATCTGTTCAAAATGTGGAATGCTAAGGTGTCCGGCACCACCATCAGAATAAACAATGATTGCATCTGTATCTGCGAAAGTTTCTGGATCCTCGGGCCAGCCCTGAGAGACCACGGCTTCCACACCCTCAACATTTTTGTTCAATAGATCCGCGAAAAGGGCGCATCCAGCGGGGTGTTCATGCGAACCACCGCCATGACTTGCGCTGCCTGCCACCATAACAATTCGAGATTTTTTTGACATACTTTAACCCCCATCCATTCATGCCACTTCTGAAGTTTTGGATTTATCAGATTCTTCTGACTCATAATCAAGTCCTCTGAAAAGAAAAAGCACAGTTGCAGTGGGATCCTGCAAATTCAAATGTGAAAAACAGAAAAGCCTTTATCGCAATGCTAAAGTATTATACACATTCTCCTTGTAGATGTCAATTTTTTAATACTTGACAATCACCGAAAGAAGCACTAAAATACTTCCTAAACTTAATACAAAACAGGAGGAACCCCATGGAGAAATTTCCGATTATTGACACACACGTTCATCTCTGGCATCCTAAACAGTTGCGCTATCCATGGCTTGCGGAAGTACCAGCCCTAAACAGACCTTATCTCCTAAAAGATTATATCGAGGCGTACAGTGCGTTGGAAATTGAATCCATCGTTTTTGTCCAATGCGACACACATCCCGATGACGGTTTGAAAGAGACAGCGTGGGTTACCGATCTCGCAACAAGGGTAGAGCCTCGGATTCAAGGGATCGTTGCGTGGGCACCGCTCGAAGAAGGTACGCGGGTGGCACCGTTTGTCGAAAAATTGGCGGAGAATCGGCTCGTCAAAGGGATCCGTCGCCTCATCCAATCCGAAAGCGTAGACTTCTGCGTCCAACCCAACTTTGTCAGTGGTGTCAAAGTGCTCTCTCGCTACGGCTTGAGTTTCGACATCTGTATCTTCCATCCACAACTCGCCAATGCGATTCGACTTGTCGAACAGTGCCCGCATGTCCAATTCATCTTAGATCATATCGGCAAACCGGACATCAAGAACCAACTTTTTGACCCGTGGAAACAGGAGATTGAGATCCTTGCGGCGTTCCCTAACGTTCACTGCAAAATATCAGGATTGGTAACAGAGGCGGATCTTGAGAAGTGGACACCTGCCGACCTACAACCGTATATTGAACACGTCATCAACTGTTTCGGTTTTGATCGGGTTATATATGGCAGCGATTGGCCTGTCTCCACACAAGCCAGCGATTATCCTCGTTGGGTGCAGACCTTGACAGATGCGGTATCCGGCTGCTCATCTGAGGAATTGCGGAACCTTTTCCGTGACAACGCCATCAAATTTTATAAACTCGATTCATAAGAAAAGCACTCAAAAAAGAAAGGGGAAGGCGGTATTTTCCGCCTTCCCCTCTTTCGTCTTTTTACGGTCCTGTCTTTTGACTAACCGCCTGCCTTCACTTCTCGTCGGCGTGGATGTAAAACAAACTCCGTATACCCGTTCGGCACCTCACACCCCTTAAACACCAGGTCTAAAGCCGCTTGAAACGCGATGCTCTGTTCATAATTTGGCGACATATCCCGATAGTTCGGGTCACCGGTGTTCTGTTCGTCAACGATCTTCGCCATCCGTTGGAAGGTTTCGGTTACTTGTGCCTTCGTGACAATCCCGTGGTGGAGCCAATTGGCGATATGCTGACTCGAAATCCGCAGCGTCGCCCGATCCTCCATCAAGCCGACGTTGTTAATATCCGGTATCTTCGAGCAGCCGATCCCCTGATCTACCCATCGCACGACGTAGCCTAAGATCCCTTGTGCGTTGTTATCCAACTCGCGCTGAATCTCATCAGGTTGTAACTCGCGGTCTTTCAATAGCGGCGGTGTCAACAGATCCGCTAAACTTGCGCGCTGTCTCGCCGCCAATTCTTTTATCCAATTGCCAACGTCAACGCGGTGGTAGTGCATCGCATGCAGCGTTGCAGCCGTCGGCGACGGCACCCACGCTGTTGTCGCACCTGCTAACGGATGATTTACCTTCGTTTCAACCATCTCTGCCATGTGGTCAGGTTTTGTCCACATCCCTTTCCCGATCTGTGCGGTGCCGAGCAAAGCGGTCTCAATTCCGATATCGACGTTCCAATCTTCATAAGCGAGCATCCAGGGTTCGTTGCGAATGTCCATTTTGGGAATCATCGGTCCCGCTTCCATACTCGTATGGATTTCATCACCGGTTCTATCCAAAAATCCGGTATTAATAAAGACGAGTCGTTCGCTCGCCACGCGAATCGCCTCTTTGAGATTGACAGTTGTCCGGCGTTCCTCATCCATAATCCCGATCTTAATAGTATTCGTCGGGAGTCCAAGGGCAGACTCTATCCACTCAAACAATCGAATCGTCATATCCACTTCTTCGGGTCCGTGGAACTTCGGTTTGACGATATAGATACTCCTCGTTTTGCTATTGGTGCAGGAGCTGTTGCCGCGTATGTCATGCATCGCGGCGAAGCTGGTTACCATCGCATCAAGGATGCCTTCCGGAATATCTTCATCGTCTGTTGTCGTGACGGCATCCGTGTACATGTGGAGTCCAACATTCCGAATGAGGAGGAGACTTCTACCCGGTAGTGTCAATGTGCTGCCATCAGGTGCGGTAAACGTCTTATCTGGTGCAAGGCGGCGGGTCAGCATCTGACCATTTTTCTCAAACGTTGTCTCCAATGTCCCCTTCATAATACCGTTCCAGTTGCTATAGACGCGTACCTTATCGGCGGCATCCACTGCAGCGACAGAGTCCTCACAATCTTGGATTGTTGTGATTGCGGACTCAAGGATTACATCCGTTACACCGGCGGGGTGCATTTTTCCGACGGGATGTTCCGGATCTATCTGTATTTCAATGTGCAGTCCATGGTTTTGAAGTAAAATCGTCCTGAGCGCGCCGTTGTGCTCTGTAAAGCCAGCGAATTTGCTTGGATCTGCTAAACCGACCTCACTGCCGTCCGTGAGTGTCGCGCGTAATTGTTGCTCGTTCTGAACGGTTTTGAGGGAAAATTGCGTAATATCAGAGAAACTCCCAGTTTCAAGCCTTGTCATTTCATCTAAAAATTGCTCGGTGTACGCGATAACTTTCGCGCCTCGGATCGGATTATAGGTAGCACTCCGGGTAGCCCCATCCGATTCATCAATCACATCGGTGCCGTAGAGTGCATCGTAGAGGCTTCCCCAGCGTGCGTTCGCTGCATTGAGGGCATAGCGGGCGTTATCGGTCGGGACAACCAGTTGTGGCCCTGAGATCAGCGAAATCTCTACGTCGACATCCTCGGTAATCACGGTAAAATCTCGGCCTTCAGGGAGTAGATAACCGATCTCCGTAAGGAAGGCCGAATACGCCTCACCGTCCAGCGGTTGATCTCTGCGCGCCAGATGCCACGCGTCGATCTGTTGCTGGAGCGTATCCCGTTTCTCCAAGAGTGCCTTGTTTTCTGGTGCGAATGCCGTAACGATGTCGCCGAACGCTTTCCAGAAGGCATCTGTCTCTATATCCGTGCCGGGTGCAATTTCATCTCTGACTAACGCGTACAAATCTGCATCTATCCTGAGATTACCGATTTCAATACGGTTTCCCATGCTATTCTCTCCATTCCAAGGGGCTGTTAAGATGTTAGTCTCGGTTAGCCGATGCTCCGTTGCACCGACAACCCATTTTGTCCCTCTCAATTGTCAATTATCGTATCAACAAACCTATAGCCTGTCAATTGTTTTTTTCTGATAATCGAACGCACTTTAAGTTTAATTAAATGTTGGGGGAATTCGGCTGGTTTCTCTTCTTGATGGGGGATTTTTGCCGATCCTTGCGCCGCGCTTTAAACACATCGCTTGTCTGTTCAATATGTTTAACACGATCCAGGAAGTACAAACGCATGGGAGCTGCAGATTTATAATGCGGGTTATCCACAAACAGATCGGGTTCGCCTAACAATTCGGTGATGAGCCCTTTTGTCCAGCCACGTTCAGAGATGAGCCGTGTCGGGGTGATTTTTTCTTTTTCACGCACTGCCTTGCGTGCTGCAGCTTTCTGCTGCTTTTCGGTTTGCCACAACATTTTGTAATCGTCTGAACGTTCGACTTTGCGAACATCGGATTTTAGATAAATTGGATAGGTTAAGCGTCCGCCTAAAAAGGTCATAGAGAAAGACTCAGACGACAAGAATCTATTCACGCGTTCGGGGGTCCAATGTCCACGCCTCAACAATTCTTCGTGCGAGAAGTGGGTGTCGGGATGGTCTTCCATTTCTATATTCCAAATCTCACAAAATCTTTTTCGCATTGAGACATCGTGGAAATTCTCAATCATCAATTCTTTTTCTGCTTTCTCAATATCATTGTAACGAAAGAGCCGAACCGCGTTTAAATCCTCTACTGTAATCACAGTAACATTCCCCACCGTTCTCCCCAATTTTCTTTCGACTTCAAAATCATGGAGTTGGGATTCAGAGAGAATCGTGCCACGTTTTCCGAGTTGGGATTTAGTGATGTATCCACCTTTTCTGATCGTAAAATTACGCGCGGGTCTCCGATGCTTTTGCTGTTCCATGCTGTATACCTCCGGGCAGTTTTGTGTCGTGCCCAAGACGGTTTTAATATCAGATTATACCATTTCCAAATGTTTATCTTACATTACCGGTTTTCATGTAATGTCTGGCGATGCGGAACAAACTAACAGTTTATTCTACATAAAGAGGGATTTATTAACAGAAATGGTATTATACTACACTTATAGGCAATTGCCAACTCCTTTTTGAGCGAAAACTGAATGGCTCTGGAAAACGACTCTAAAATCTTGCCAATATCCGAGATACCTGATACAATAAACACAGACTTAACTCGTCAATTCGTAATTGAGAAAACACCTGAAAGGTAAAATACAATATGAAAATCGGAATTATTGGCTGTGGCACGATCAGCGGTGCCTATTTTGAGGGCGCACGAAGAACCGACATTTTGGAAATCAAAGCCTGCGCTGACCTCCGAATAGAAGCGGCACAAACACAAGCGAAAAGATACAACGCCCACGCATGCAATGTTGATGAACTACTTGCAGATCCAGAGATTGAACTCGTCGTTAATCTCACGGTTCCGAGGGCACACGTCGAAGTCGGTTTACAGGCTTTGGCGGCAGGCAAACACGTCTATAGCGAGAAACCGCTCGGCGTGGATACCGAAAGCGGAAAACAACTCATTGAGACTGCCGCTGAAAAAGGGCTCCGCGTCGGATCTGCGCCCGATACCTTCCTCGGTGCAGGCATCCAGACTTCTCGGCAAGCACTGGATGCCGGTAAAATCGGTAGACCGATTGCTGGCACTGCATTCATGTGCGGACATGGCCATGAAAGTTGGCATCCGAACCCGGCCTTCTATTACGACATCGGTGGCGGACCGATGCTGGATATGGGACCTTATTATGTGACTGCCCTTGTTAACATCCTCGGTCCCGTCAAGCGTGTGGCAGCGATTACCACAAAGGCGTTTGAAGAACGCGTTGCCACGAGCCAAGCGGTGCGCGGTTTGAAGATCCCGGTCAAAACCACAACACATCTTACCGGTACTATCGAATTCCAGAACGGCGCGATTATCACAATGATTATGAGTTTCGACATGTGGCGGCACAGTCTCCCGTGTATCGAAATCTACGGCGAAACCGGCTCAATGACGGTCCCTGACCCCAACGGTTTTGGCGGTCCTGTCCATGTCTGTCCTGCAGGTGGCAATTGGGAAGAAGAGGAAATCCCTTTCCCGAATAATGCACGGATGATTGGTGTGATTGATATGGTCTCGGCAATCGAATCGGGACGCGCGCATCGAGCGAACGGCGCGTTGGCATATCACGTGCTTGAGGTGATGTGCGCTTTCGATAAATCTTCCGAAACCGGCGAACACGTTGCCATCCAAAGTACTACAGAGCGTCCTGACCCTCTACCCTTTGGTTTGAAGGAATGGGAAATAATTTAGATTTTTAGTTGTCAGTTATCCGTACGATTTTCTCTCACTGTGAGGCATGAAAAATATTTCAGTACTCAGTCGTATCCTTGTGGGAGTTGTGAGAAAAGCCCCGGCCACAAATTGCCTCTTAACTGAGGACTGACAACTGAACACTGGAAGGCAAAGGAAAATGAAAGTTTTTGTTTTCTCGCTGTTTGCAATTTTCGTTACCACTTCTTCGTTCCTCAGCTGTGAGCGAACAGCAGATATGATGACACCCATTGTTAAAGATACTATGAATCCCATACAACCAAGCGTAGTTTCCATAACCCACTATAGTAATCGGAAACGCCCTTACTACAGCAAACTCACGCGCTCGGTAAGAGCAGGAGTCCCGGTCTATACAGTGGTAACATTCTCCGATAATGTCCCGCTTGTGGTTGCAGATGATGAATCGGCTCGTCCGGACATTCGGGCAATAGTTAACGGTAGCGAAATACCGTTTCGCATTGTCCCGTACGGTTCGTCAGGCGAAGATTTTCGGAGTGGTGATGCCAAACCGATTGAAGGTACTCGTGTCTTTCTCTGTAAATACATATTACCCATATTACTGGTGGACGGTATTGGGACCTTTTCTGTCGCGACAGCAGCAGACATGATAGAACCACCATTTTCGCTTAGGATATCGTCGGAGGGCTTACCAATCTATGATGTCCGCGTTTCTGCAGGGTTTCAGAGAGCATTTCAGAGGTACTTAAAGCCCTGTGAAACAGATCTCGAAAAAAGTCTTGCTCAGTTTGTTGAAGAAGAATTTGAGATTGCGTACGACGCTGATATTGGAAACCATCTTTATCAGATCATAAGAGAGGAACACCATCTTTATCAGAGCATAATACCGGGACAAAATCTCGAACCCGGCGAACTTCCTGAACTTAACTTTGAAACCACATCAAAAGCATACTTAAGACTTCGTCTTGAGTTTCCTGAGAAAAACTTAGACGAGATATTTGAACTGTTTCGTGAAACTGTCCGAAACATGGGCGTAAGAAATTTGCTCTATCTTCAAGACACGTTAGCCTATGGGGAACCACGTCTGCCGAAGCTGCCTTTTACTCCCCGAGGAAAGGTAGTGGAAACAGGGGGACCAGGAAATCTACTCGCCGAAAGGGTCATGCAAGTATTTAGAAGGTTTTATAGTCCCTGTGATGAAGATATCGGAAAAGACCTTTATCAGTTGATTGAAGAAGAATTTGAGATTAAGTACAATTCGGATATTCAGAACTATCTTTATCAGATTATAAGGGAAGAGAAGAACATCCAACCGGAAGACGAAGAAGGAAAAAAAGTAACTGACCCTGCAGGGAACGTAATTAGCATCAAAAGGGTAGTAATTAACTTGGAAAAGACATTGAGGGAATACTTAAGACTTCGTCTTGAGTTTCCTAAGAAAAACTTAGACGAGATATTTGAACTGTTTCGTGAAACTGTCCGAAACACGGACACAAATGACTTCATCTATTACAAGGAAGATTTTGGGGTTGTGTCTCCTAACTAAGGAATGATACTTTCAAAGACTCCCGGATTTAAAGTTAGTAGGACCTTGAATTCACGATCCTGAGAATCTCTCTATGATCCTACAAGTTAATCGTAATGTAGGTCTCGACTCGGAACAGAATCGCCACTGTCCCCCAGAAGGTTGTCACGACGAACTCACCCAATACGAGACCGAGAAAGAACGGAGCTGCCTTCCGAAAACCGCCAATCCCGCCATGTTTCGTAATAATCCATTTCAGGATGAAACTCACAAGGATTGAGAACCAAAAAAAATTCATCGTGAAGGTGCTGGTAACGGCGTAGCCCGCCGAATGGAACGGTAGCCACATCCATCGGCTCCGCAGAAAAGCCAAGAGGATCGCGACGGCCGTCCCAACACTAATCGCACTCAGCACCGCGGTGTCGGGGCCCGCGGGTTGGATAAGTCTCCTACCGAGCCGACTGAAGGTCTCCCTGCCTGCCCACGCCGTATAGACCCCATCTTGATACGAGACGTGCAGATATGCCCAGATTGTCGCGACGATGCTGACACCGATCGCGATAATCACAGCCTTCGCAAAGGTCTTGTTTTCGATACTGGCGCGCTCCGCTATCTTCAAACCTTCGAGATGATGCGGCATCAACAGACAATCGTACGCCCGATTGAAAAAATAGAGATACGCCAGGCCTGTCAGGTTGCTTGCGCCGAGCCGTTTCGCGCCGAATACCGAATACATCATTCTGTCGGGACCGGCATAATGCTGATCGTGGACGGGTGAACCGAGTTCAGCACGCATCCGCGTAATCCCTGTCGCCAATCCGAAAAACAGTCCAAAGAAGGACGCTATCACCCACAACGACATCCCAAGTTTGTAGCAGAATCCGACCAGGAACACGCTACTCAGCAGCATCCAAACGACTGCTGCCCGATAAGAGATCGGTTCTTCTTTATCGGCGAGTGTCGATTGCAGGCCGATCAATCTTCGGAAAACCTGTGCCAAGTATCGACGCGCACTCCACACCGCAACGATGCCGATCCCGAGATATGCGCCGAAAGATTGCTCCTCTGCATAAGGGAACGGTGCTGACAAACCGACTGCACTCCCTAACACCCGGAGTGCTTGCCAATAGAGATAAAAGAACCAGCAGGAAAACGATAACTCCAGCGGCATGAAAAACGCCAAGCCGACCGCGAATGGATAGATGCCGATCGGGAACCACGTAATCGCGTCCCAGGGTCGGACGGTAAAGAAATCGGCGATGTCGTAGGCGCGGATACCACTGAGGCGCGGCACTTGTGGAAACAGATAATTCACCCCGTTGAGCAAATCAATGCCAGCGGCGATGCCGAACCCGATCCACATTGCCTTGCTGCGAAAAAACCCGCTTCTCGGATTCGCCATCGCAAGCGGCAACTGGATCAGTGGATAACTTAACTTCTCGTTTTCTGTCCACTGCCTTCGGAAGATGAAGTTGATACTCAGCATCACCGAAAACAGCGCAGCGAGAAAGAGTCCCCACCACAACAACGGCGTGCTCCATGTGCCAAAGTGCGGGTAGAACGTGGAACCGCCATCAAAGAAATTTGACAGTCCACGTTTATCGGTAACCGATGTCCACGACGGGATATAGTGCCAAAATAGGGATTGCCAATCGTTCTCCGGGGTGGCGTAGGCGAAGGCGTAACTGATAATCGGAAGGAGGATCTGCACGCACATGTGCCCACCGATAGCCGTCGAGAGGCACAGCATCACATAGATCGTCAGGAGTTCGGCAGAGGAAAGCGAGAATTGCGGTGAGACTTTTTTCGTTAGCCGGTTTATGATTGTGAGTACGAACAGCAGCGTGACCGTGTTATAGAGCAGGGAGATCATCGACATGTGCGCGATGTCCCAGCGTAACCCCATCATCTGCCACATCGCGTTCAGTGGAATCAGCAGCAGCCCGATACAAACGGCTTTCAAACTGAGAGGTGAGAGTTGATGCTTCACGGAGAATAGTTTTCAGTACGATTTTCTCTCACTGCGAGGCATGAAAAATCTTTCAGTTTTTAGTAGTTGTCAGTTGTCAGTACGGTTTTTTTCAAAAAAACCTTTCAGTTGTCAGGTAAGAGGTTTTCGTTTAACGAGCCCCTCTTGTAACTGACAACTGAGTACTGACAACCAGTCCTCTGACAACTGAGTACTGTGATGCTTAAGCAGTTAACGCTTGCGTAATTGACTGTTTTTGAGATACGCGTAGCGTTGGCTATCTGTTACATTTTCAGATGTGCCCACTTCGTCGCGAGTTTTCCCTCTACTTCGACAGCGGCGAATTCCTCAACATGGTTTAGCAAATTCTCCATGAAAAGCTTTGCCCCGGCTTTTGTATCGTCATCGTTCCCTGCAATATAGTATTTATCCGGCGCGATCGCCATCATCAGGAACTTACCTTTCCCGAATTCCGCTTCCATAATGACAGGTTGTCCTAAACTTTCCATCAGTACGTCAAATCCCTTTTGAGAAGCGATGACTTCCCAGACGGTTGGCCAGCCTTGATGTCCCCAGCCTTTGAACGTTTGCTCGGTCATACGGTTGGGTTCGTTAAAGAGAGGGTGGTCGGCTTCCAAGATTTCAAAATCTGGGCTATCACGGTCGCTCCGAACACAACTTAATTCGGGCGGCAACCAATCTACATTCGCTTCGTTCTGATCCGCTTGGGTCGGTTCCCAGACAATACCCCCATTTTTGACGAAATCCTGAATTACTTTTGCGTTCTTGTCGAGGTTTTGATGAAGGGTAGCATTGTTGGTTGTCATGCTACCGATTAAGAAAACTCTATTTTCCGCCTTGAAAGGCAGTTTCTCATTTTCAAGTGCCTTCGTCAGGTCATCGTATTCAACTTTGAATTCGTCGAGTGTCTGACGCAGTGCATCAACTCGCGTCCACTCGTCAGCGAAATCAACAACGGCAATTTTAGCGGACTCAACAGCTATTACACCCAAAATGAGCGTAAAAATAAACATCCATGCGAACAGACGGGACAACATAAGCTAACCTCCATACGCGTATTTTACGATTTAAAGTCAATTTAGAGATGTTTCGTGTCATTGGGTAGCAGCGTTTCCACAAATGTTGAAGAAACACCGAAGCAAAACTCCTACAGGACTTGGAAAGCACCGGTTTTAATACTTAAAATTCATGATGCCTGGCGAGCATTGTGGACCGTTATGTGACGCTCAACGCCCAAGCACGTCACTGTTTTTGAGATACTTATACAGATCGCTATCCGTTGTGAGAATGAGCTTCGTACTGGCACCGGTTGTCTTTCGATAGGTCTCTAAGGTCTGAATAAAGGCGTAGAACTCTGGGTCTTGGCCGTGCGCTTCAGCATAAATCTGGATAGCCTGCGCATCCGCATCCCCTTTAAGCTGCTCGGCTTGCTTATAGGCTTCAGATTGGATCCGGTCTAACTCCTTCTGTTTCTGCCCCATGATGTCGGCGGCTTCACCCTGACCCTCCGATTTATACTTCTCAGAGATACGTTGCCGCTCCGAAATCATTTGGTCAAAGACTTTCTTGCGGACTTCGTCTACATAGTTAATGCGTTTTATCTGAACATCGACGAGTTCTATACCGTATTGCGGCACCGTCTCCTGTACTTTCTCAAGTATCATGCGTGTAATCCGTTCCCTGCCGATCTGAATCTCTTCCAAGGGTTCACCGGATTGTCCTTCTTCTCCTTCAAGGACTTCCAGATCGAGGCTTAAGACACGGTTTGAATCCCGAACGACTTCAATTAGGAGTTGTGCGGTTACTAAATCCCGCGCTGCGGAATCGATGATGTCATCCAAACGTGACTGCGCGAATTGTTCTGTGCCGAGTGCTTGATAGAATTTGAGGGCATCTTTAATACGCCACCGGGCGGTCGTATCCAGCCAGATGAACCGCTTGTCCTTTGTCGGAATCTGGTTTGGAGAGCCGTCCCATTCAAGGATACGTTTCTCAAAACGATGGACTTGTTGAATAAAAGGTGTTTTGATTTTTAATCCGGCAGTAACAATAGGCTGCCCGACCGGACGACCGAATTCGGTAATGACTACCTGCTCACCTTCATAGACAACATAGAACATCCCTGCAGCAACTGGCAGTGCTAAAATTACAACGATAATCACGGGTATCAGTATCTTTTTCGATTTCATATTTTTACTTTTCCTTGCGGTTCGGTTAGGCGGGTTTGAAGAATGACGAACACCTCTTCACCGACTTCTAATTTTACCTTACGGTTTTTATTCGTTGAGTTGCAGAAGTGGGATAGGTGAGTTGGTTTTACCGTCAATAATATAAATCTCCTTGACGAGTGGTAAAACTTCTTGCATCGCTTCGAGATAGAGGCGGCGGCGGGTGACTTCTTTCGCCTTTTGATATTCTGTGCGAATCGCCTTGAACCGATCGGCATCGCCTTGCGCCTCGTTGACGCGTTTAAGTGCGTAACCCTGTGCTTCCGAAATCTGTTGCGCTGCCACCCCTTTTTCTTTTGGGACAGATTGGTTGTAATCGCGCCACGCTTCGTTGATTAAACGCTCCTTCTCCTGCTTCGCCTCGTTCACGGCGTTAAACGCTGCTTTCACCGTTTCCGGTGGATTGACATCCTGCAGGGTTACCGTCGCGACATCTAAACCTGTCTGATACAGATCCAGAAGTTGCTGTAGATGTGCTTCAACTTCGGCTGCAACTTCGATACGACCGACAGTTAGCACTTCCGTGACAGTCCGGTCGCCAACGACTCGGCTCATTACGGATTCTGAGAGGTCGCGTAAAGTCCGCTGTGGACTCCTGATAGAGAACAGGAACATTTTCGGGTCTTTGACTTTATACTGGACCACCCACTCGACATCGGCGATACTCAGGTCGCCTGTGAGTAGCAGCGATTCCTCTGAATAGTCGCGGGTGTCATACTGCGTCCGCACGCCTGCTCTAATCGTCCGAAACCCGAACTCCTCTTTGAAGACTTTTCGGACAGGTACGTTAATGGCTCTCTCAATACCGAGCGGTAATTTGAAGTGGAGTCCGGGTTCGGCTTGCCGGACAGACTTCCCGAACATCAGGACGACAGCGATTTCGTCTGCTTCAACGGTATAAAAGCTCGTCGCCAAGCAGGCGAGGATTATAATGCCGAGAATCACGAACAAAATACGCTTCGGGGTGATAAGGCGTGTGTAGGGTTGCCGTGTAATTAATTCTTGGAGGTCTTGCATAAGAATTCTCCTTTTTCATATAGACTAATGAAGTAATGATAACGTCTTTGGCAAAAACAGTCAAGGAGAAATGGTTTTCAGTTATCCGTACGATTTTCTCTCACTGCGAGGCATGAAAAATCTTTCAGTCCTCAGTTATCAGTTAAGAGACAATTTCACAGTTTTCATAGCAAAATGTGAATTCAATATATTTCTCAAAAGGCTATAAACCCTTACCACGATTGGGTTTTAGGCGATTTTCTCAAAGGTTGCTATGAAAGCTGCTATGAAAATTGCTATGAAAATTTTGCGAGTTATAGTAAAACCTATAATTAATAGGGCACTCTCAAACAGTCTGAATACCTATAACAGGCATTCAGACTGGCACAAACTAAAAGTTTATGCTACAAAGATGTCCACTTATTTATGGGCTTCACTATAAGGGTGTCAAGAGGTCTTGGTTTCTCTACAAATCAAGCGAAATTGCTTCACGCTGGATTGTCCTGTCCGGTATCTGTAGGTATGCTTTCAGTTTTGCCCGTAATCGCCTTGCGATCAGATGACTTCAAAGCAAGCATTAGCCGCTCAAGCACCTCAACAAGCCCCTCCGTGTCGTTGCTAAGCGCGAATTGCTCGGGCGTATCCAATTCAAGTGTTAACCGTTCTAAGACAGCGACGAGTTGTGTCCGAGAGTCGTTAGAGGGGACCTGCTGTTCAATTGCGGACAATTTCTGTAGCGCCTCGACCGTTTTAATGAGCGAATCTGTCAACGCCTGAACGTCTTTCACATCATGGTTCTTATCATATAACAATTCGTTAATATAATCCACATGCTTGGCTAACAGTGCGCTCTGTTCCGTTGCCGATGTGAAAGGACTGTCCCGTATATCGCGTTTATGGTGTTCCCGCGCCTCGCGCCAGAGTGTGCCGTATTTTTTTTCGGGCCACCGTGCGGTGCCTGGTTTCAGGTATGCCAGCCGTGTAACTAATACCCTTCGGAGAGTGCTTGTCCCCATGACATCTGGCTGTGCCAATTGGCTCAGGGTTTTGTCTTCCTGGACCAACGTCGAAACTGCCTCGGCAGTAGAAAGTCCTCGTGCATGACAATGGACGATAAACTCTCGGTGTGCGTCTGAGATAAAATATGAGATCCATCCTGTTAGTTCCTCAGAGACGGTTTCTCTGATTGTTCCTAATACATGTAGTGGTTTGTACTTTCTGAAATTCGCGCGCTCAGCCTCATGTAATTCTTCAACGGCGTAAAGTTGGAGCCGTTCAATAACCGCTTCGAGAAGTTCATCACCATTCAACGTATCGAATAGGTCTTTCAAATCTGAACGTACTTTTAGGGTTGTCTCGGGCACAAACTCTTCAAGCGGTGATGTTTTGCGTGGCGTGTTGGCGTTTTCTATAGTCATTTTCTATCCTCCGTTATTCGGGCAAGCGTGATACTTAAAACAGACAAGCAAACTCAAAAAAGTATTGTTATATTAAGTATATACTAAAACGCGATTGAATGCAAATATTTTTCGACTTTCTTTAGCATATTCATTTTCATGGAACGGAGAAGATTGGAAAATTGGTTGTTTTATATGGGGAGGGATGGTTTGTAGTTCCGAGTTTGAGAGTTGAGAAGTTGTGGAAGTACCTAAAGTTAAGTTTCAATCACGTAATTGAGAGGTAGAGGACGGTTGCTCACGATAGGCTTGATAGAGTTGACGCTTGAGATCCGCATTGATCTCCGGTTTCGATAATTTTGTGTAGAGCTCCAGTTTGTTATTGACGAAATCCAATAAAATCTCATCAATCACCTGCTCGAACTTATACCGTTTGTTGGTCTCCGTATTATCACCCGAAATCACCTGTCGCAGTTCTTCATGCTGACGTACCTTTTGGTAAACGTTCTCAATATCAACTTTATCTTCTACGGTGAAATCTGTCTGATAAGCATCGTTCAAAACCTGAATAATATTGGAGAGGAAATCCTGTTCGGTGTCCCTGACAGTAGGGACACCGCTGCCAATTCCTGGCACCTCGCGATCCTTATCTTTAAGAGGGAGTTGTAGTTTTTCATGGATCTTTTGCAAACGAAACGAATCCAAGTCAACAGATTCCGAAACCTCCTGCAGGTCTGGGTGGCCCCGTTTCGGTAGTTTCTTATTCAGATAGCGACTAAAGACATACAACTTTTCTAACGCCACATCGGTGAAGGTAATCAACTGTGAGATATATCCGTAGAGGCGAATGTAACTCTGCAAGGTAGATCGAAACTTCTCCCTGTCATCTGTTTCAAGCTCCGACCACTTCTCAACAATACCATCAAGAACGCTTTGTAGAAGTTCATCAGGTTTATCAGCATCATAAAAGACAAGACAAAATTGATCAATGGTCTCTTCATCGTAGAGGTCAAACCGCTCCAACTGGCTCTGTAGGTCGTACAAACGATTCTGGTCAGTCCCCTCCGCGAGTATCGTGGTCTGGTAGTATTGCTGAAACGCTTCCTGTACCTGATCGGGTTCATTCACAAAATCGAGTACCTGAACATCTGTTTTACCGGTAGCGACGCGGTTCAGGCGACTCAAGGTCTGGACACATTGCAGCCCGTCTAATCGCTTATCGACGTACATCGTCTGTAGCAGCGGCTCATCGAAACCCGTCTGGAACTTGCTCGCGACAATTAGAATCCGATACTGCGGATCCTTGAAACTGTCCGCAATGGAAGTGCTTGGTGGCAACGCGTTCATACCGTTTTCTGTGTAGTCCTGCCCGTTGTCGGTGTCGTGCACCGTGTCGCTGAACGCGACCAGACACCCGTAGGGAAGTTCCATTTCCTTCATCTGCCGATCAAACGCCTGCTTGTATCTGACGCAGTGCAGTCGGGACGGCGTAACCAACATTGCCCGCCCTTTCCCTTCTATCGTTTTTTCCGTGTGTTCGATGAAGTGTTCCAGCATAATCCGGGTCTTGGTTTCAATGCTGTGGTGTTGCAGATCAACGTAATTGGTCAGTGCCCGGAGCGTCCGCGCTTTCTCGTACTCTTTATCCTCCGACACACTTTTGACCAGTTCAAAATATCTTTTAAAGGTGGTGTAGTTCTGCAGCACGTCCAATGTAAACCCTTCGCTGATACTCTGGTGCATCGAATAGGCGTGAAACGGGACAAATATCCCTTCTTCGTTTTTCCGTCCGAACAGTTCTAAGGTCTTGTTTTTGGGGGTGCCGCTGAAACCGAAATAGGAGATATGATCCTGCATTCTTCGCTGTTCCATCACCTCAAGGATTTTAGCGTCTATATCTGATATTTCGTCGGCATCATCTTCCGTTACGCCTAACTCAATCCCTTGCGAGAGCGAAAGCCTGAGATTTCTTGCAGATTCACCGCTCTGTGAGGCGTGCGCCTCGTCAATAATCACTGCGAAGGTTTTGCTTTTAAGTTTACCAATCTCCTCGGCAATCACACTGAATTTCTGAATTGTTGAGATGATGATGTCTTTGCCGGATTCAAGGAAACCTCTGAGTTGTGCTGAATTCTTATCAACGGCATGCACTACGCCATCAACCTGTCCGACTTGCTTGATTGTATCCTGCAGCTGCTTGTCAAGTAAACGCCGATCCGTTACGACGATGATAGAGTCGAAAATCCGATTTGTGGTGTCCGAAGAGCTGAACAGATGCGTCAGCAGATGTGCCAACCATGCGATGGAGTTTGATTTCCCGATCCCTGTAGTGTGTTGGATGAGGTAGTTATGCCCCACCCCTTCTTTTTTGATAGCCTTTTCCAATTCACGAATTACGTCCAACTGATGGTATCGCGGGAAAACAAGCACGCGGTGCTTCTCATCTCTCACCGCACTAATTTTGTCATCGTAAACCTTTTCTGTGGTCTCCTGCTCATGGATAAAGTTGTTGATTAACTCCATCAGGTTATCAGGCTGCAAGATGTTTTCCCAAAGATAGGCAGTCTTGTGACCGTTGGGGTTCACTGGGTTTTCAATATCCTTGTTAAAGGGGAAGAGTCGTGTCTTGCTATCCTGCAAGTGGGTTGTCATGGAAACTTTTTCGTTGCCCACCGCAAAGTGCACCAGGCACCGCTTGAATTGGAACAACGGCTCCCTCGGATATCGGGCTATCCGATACTGTTTTTCCGCATCTGTCACCGTCTGACCGGTGAGGCTATTCTTTAGTTCCATTGTAGCCAACGGCAGACCGTTGAGGAACAGCACCATATCAAGCGATCTTTCGTTCTTCTGTGAGTAATGTAGTTGCCGAATTAGGGTGAATCGGTTCTGATCGTAGAGTTCTTTATGCTTGGGGTTCATGCCACTCGCCGGACGGAAGTAGGTCAATTTAAAATCACAACCCCTATCTTTAACACCTTTCCGCAACACGTCCAGCACCCCACGACTCTTAATCTGATTGCTGATACGCAGCATGAGTTTCTGTGGTGTGTCTTTCCCGTACTGACGTTCCAGTTTCTGATAGGCTTTTAGTTGCGTGTCCTGAATAAACTTCAGCGTCTCATTGGGTATCAGGCAGAGGGGTTTATTATAATGGGAAGATTGTAATGACCGGTAGTCCGACTGATTCAGATGTGCTTCGATGTGATCTTCAAATCTTTGTTCTGTGTACGTCGGCACGGTCTACACCTCGTTAAATAGATGAGGGGTGTTGTGGCATCATAGGGTCCCGTAACTCCGAGTCGTCATCTATTAATCGTTTCAGGTTGACTCCACAGAGGAATGCGTATCTATTTCCTCTAAGCTTTGCGCGGTCATTGCTTGCTCTAAAAGCGTGTCGAGGAGCGATAGATTGTGAATGTTGCGGATTTCACGTGAAAGCGTTTCAGGCACGTGCTGAAATTGGAGCTGCAGGAGTTTGAGGATTGCGTCCTGTTTGCCTTCGGCTTTGCCTTGTTCTATGAGAAACTCGGCTGTTGTTTGTGCCATCGTTTCTAACTCCTTAGGGTCTTGAATGTGTTGTCTAATAATGTCTACTAACGCATCGCGTTCGTCAAGAGAACGCCGATGGAATATCAACTGCACAAAATATCGGAATGCCTCTGCAACTTGTGGTGCGAAGCCTTCATCTACTGACACTATATGCGACACGGCATCTGTTAGTGCTTCGCTTATCTCTGTCTCGTCCGCATGCTCCTTTTGAAGCACACGTAACAACCAGCCCAGCGGATGTCCGAATTGCGTCAACGCCTCTGCTTCCGTCTCCTTGACCCCTAAAAACAGCGTGTCGAAACTTGGGACGAAACGCTCCAAGATTTCAGGAACATCCATGATCGCTGTTAGGGACACCGGCACGCTCCACGGACGATCACCCGTATAAAACAGGATCGGCAAGATCGGCTGTAAACGTCTTTCATTTTCCGGAGTCTTCGCCGTTTCCCATTCGCGCCGTTGTGACTCCCAGATTTGCACCATGTAGGACAATAACCGAAACCCCATCGTTCTATCCACTGTGGATTGATGTTCAATGAGGATATAGATGAACAGTGCATCGGTATCTATAGCATCTGTGTCTTCTTGAAACGGCACACTCAGTAGTACATCTGACTCGCGTTCCTGCAGTGCTTTAGAGATAAAACTTCTTTTCTCGTATGTCAGTGACTCCAGCCTAAAGGCTGGGGCTTGTTCCATACGGCAGCCGAGTCTATAGGTGGAATGGGGTAATTTCACTTTCTACACGCAATATCGCGGTATCTGTGCGTGGCAGCATAAAAGATGTTCATAAAATGGTATG
>CAZQIP010000329.1:0-22316 GCA_964593655.1 uncultured bacterium
GACTTTCTAACTTCATTTTTTACAGGTATACGCCGTAGAGGCGATCCACTTTTGGGCACCAGTTATTGACTGACTTTCTCACACATAAACCTAACAACATCAACCATATTCTAAACCCCAAAAAAAATGGGGGTAAGTGACCTATGTATTTTTTCTTGATACGTCTTTTTGTTTCTGTTATCATATTGATGTTGTTAGTCGTCATCTATGTCAAAATCTATAGAAGAATCCAAATGTTCTTACGAAAATACTGGCTACCGCTCTCGGTGTTCATCGTGGCAATCGCAGGCGGGGGGCTTTACATGCTCGCGACACAACCGCCACCCGAACCCGTGAAGATTTACAAGCCGGTCGAACCCATAGAGAAATCGACCCAACAACCGACAGCGCAAGCACCTGTTGGTGAGACCTCGCAAGGTGGACATATCCACGCAGATGGCACTTGGCACGATGAACCGCATGAGACACAACCCGCCACACCGCACTCCTCGGAGATTGCGCAAGGAAACCCTAACACAGATTTGATCACTGATATACCGTCTATTGATGCCGAAAAACTCTCTGAGCATCAGCAAGGCTTCAAACAGTATATCAAAGACCGCGAACAGTGGTTGGAAAAAATTGATCGGGCTCATATAGAATGGATGCAATCGACGGACCTAGGGGGGAAGTCTGCTGAAGAGTGGCAGAAGGAGATAGAGTATGTCCAAAGTCTCAGTGATGCCGAAAAACAAGAACGGATAGCCAAATTACAGGCGAAGTTAGAACGCGTCCTTGCGACCTCACAAAATCTTAGAGTGCTTATGAAAGAAGAACCTGTTTATCCGCAATCCTCTCAAACTAACTAAAAGGAATTACTTCATGAAATTACTTTCTCTTACTCTCATTATCACCCTGATAATCTTCTCTTTTCAATTGGCATACGCCTGATAGTCATCGGTGTAATAGCGTTTAACGTTCCATTTCTCTAAGCGTCCGATGAGTTTTTCGAGGGTTGCTTTATCCCGATCACCACATTCCCAAGCGATGAGTTCTCCGGTATCACGACACAAAGCTTTCCATATCCAGAGTTTGTTTTTTTTAGATAATGCCACATCTCATCAAGTTCAAGCACGACAGCGTTGGTTTGCTGTGGTTCAGGTGAGTTTGCGTGTTCGCCTCCGAAGTTTCGTATCCAATCAAGGATGGTGGAGGGTGAGGCTTGGATCATTTTTGCGATGGCATTCATGGAAAGTCCATGGCAATAGAGAAAGACGGCGAGTGCTTTCTCTGCGAGGGGTCTGCCTCGGTATGTTGTCTCTGTCGTCCATTGATAGTGGCAGTCTTTACATTTATAGCGTTGTTTTTCGTTGATGTGTCCATTTTTGACGAAGTGTGGGTGTTGACATCTTGGGCAACTCATAAGAAGAAGCTCCTTAAATTTTGATGCTCACAATCTGTTCAGACTTCCACTCTTCCCGCCTTCTACCCTTCCAACCCAAACTTTTGACAAAATATTTACACACACCATCCAAACCGAGGATTAAAAAACTTGATTTTTTCATGAAATAGCGGTATAATACCCCTATGCGTCAATTTGATCCTATCGTGAAACACATTTTGGATCGCTTCGGGCCCGAGTTCGCAAGGCTGCTTTTCAATGAACCTGGGCTTCAAGTCCTCCAAAGATTGGACACACAACAATCAAGCATAAAAGTGCATCAAAACGATATGACGTTTAAGGTGCAGCGTGCCAATGGTGAAATTTTTCTGCAGCATATAGAGGTGCAAACAACGGATAGCACTGACATCCCGATGCCTCTTCGCGTCTTAGGCTACGCAAGTGCATTGGTTTTACGCTATCAGCTGCCTGTCTATTCTATGGTGTTGTATCTCTCTCCAAACGCGGGACGGACCGACCCCGGCACTTACGGGTATCAAGCCGAGGCACTGGGTTTGCGTTTGAACTATAAAGTTATCCGTTTTGCTGAGTTAGAGGGCGAGGCATTTTTAGAGGAGGCGACTATCGGTTTGCTACCGTTTACGCCGTTGATGAAGCCGCCGAAGGGTATGAGTACCGAAGCCTGGGTAGAGGCGTGTGTTGCAAAGACGTATGGTGCCCCGGTAGACTCTCAGACGCGTTCTACGTTGTTATTCGCGTTATCGCTTCTTGGAAGTTTGGCACACGGTACAGAACTATTTCAGCAGTTAATATCGGAGGAAATCATGCAAGAATCTCCATTTTACGAAGTTATTTTGCAGCGCGGTATAACGCGCGGCATAGAACAAGGCATAGCGCGCGGGGCGCGTGAGACAACTATCAAAAATATTCTCACCGTTCTGAACGCAAGATTCGCTGAAAGCGACATACGTCCAGCAGCCACGGCACTTGAGGCGATCCTTGATAGAGAACGGCTCGATCAACTCCTGAATACCGCACTCGTAGCCGCTACGTTCAACGATTTTTTGCAAGCACTGCACCCATAGTCGCAATTGAGCAAAAAGCTTAATCTTTGTATATTGCTGTGTTGTATATTGCTGTGTGCATACTGTTGTATGCACACAGCCTTTGGTTGTGTATACCAGGTTTATTCTTACCCCTCTCCTGCTGCATCTCCTCCCTCATCTCCAGCTGGCTTTCCAAAATCTTCAAGGAGGGATTCCTTCCAGTCCTCAAGGAAATCGTCAACGTGATCAGGAGGATAATACTTTTCAATCACTTGTATGGCTTCCACAGCGACTTTACCTTCTACGCAACGGCTCATGAGCACGAGTTTGGTGAATTCATAATCACCATTGTTGGGATACAACAAAAAGAGTTCCAGGTAATTTACCAGAACATCTATATATGCGATGAATCTTCTGTCTACTTCTACATCCTCAGCTTCACGACTCTCTCGCAAGCACTCGTACGTGTAGCTTCTCAACTGCTTCACTTTTTATTTTCAAACTCACGTTATAAAAAACATTTCATTTGACTTTTTTTCATACTTCTGCTATATTATTTATAAAGTGTGTTTGTATCTTTTTGTTAAAGCCAACAGTTGTTCGTTGCTATCAACCTTCAAGATAGTCAGCTGTCCCAAAACTACACGGATAAACACTTAAGACATCAAATAAACATCTATTTCAGGAGGCAAAATTTTGAAACAACCTATCATCTTAGGGCTACTTTTTCTCATTTTAATAATAAGCATCACAACGATTTGTGACGCACAAGACCTTGTCCTGCATCTCTCTTTCGATGAATTGCAAGGAAAGATTGTGAAGGACCTATCCGAATTTGGTAACGATGCCACCTTTAATAAAGGGAATCCAAAATTGATTGAGGGTATTTTTGGACAAGCGATGGAGTTTGACGGAAAAACCGCTGGCGAAATTGCTGACAGCCCGAGCCTCGATATTGTTGATGGCATCACCATCGAATTTTGGGCAATTGTTGAAGGTGGAGAGGCAATCCAGAGCGGTGTTGAGAAAGGATCGGCCTGGGTCTCCGGTCTGTATAATCTTGCTGCACTTTACAACGGTGGGACTATCCTTCAATTTTTCGACCTTCCAGAACCGTGTAACGACGACAATAAAGGTCCGAGCATTCAGGACGGCAAATGGCATTTTCTCGCTGGAACCTGGGATGGCGATGACATCCTGCTCTATATCGATGGCGAATTGGAAGCAGAAATGCCCTGTAAAGGTGAACTGAAACCGAATGACGAGTCGCTCTACATCGGTGCGCGCGGCGGAAGCCAGCGGTTCCTTACCGGTGCCCTCGACGAAATCAAAGTGTATAACTACGCCCTAACCAAAGAGGAATTGCTCAAAGATATGGCGGCACCTGTCACGCTGCACGTTGACGCACAAGACAAATTGGCAACCGTCTGGGCACGCCTCAAAACCGATTAATTGCTACAATAAAGGAAAGTTGATGAGAACAACTCGTTATTTTTTTGCACAACTGGCAAGTCGAAACTTGCTATACAAAAGTCCAACGTTTCTTCTTTTACTATTAACCCTCACTATTGGCTGCGCGCTGCCCTTCGGTCAAAACCTAACACCTGAAGAGCAGGTCGCCGTCGTTACAACCGATAAAGGCATATTCGTAATTGAGCTCTATCCGGATGCCGCCCCCGTGGCAGTGGATAATTTCATCAAATTGATCAACCAGAAGTTTTACGACGGCTTAACATTTCATCGCAGAGTTGACGAATTCGTCGTTCAGGGCGGGTGTCCGAACGGCGATGGAACAGGCGGCCCCGGTTGGAATATCGCTGACGAATACACAAATCCGAACCAGCGTCCACACCTTAGAGGTACAGTGGCGATGGCTCGGACACCCGCACCCAACTCATCCGGGAGCCAATTCTACATTTGCTTCAAACCCCAACCCTCTCTTGACGGCGATTACACCACTTTCGGCGGTGTAATTCAAGGCATGGATGTCGTCGATCGCTTACAGGTAGGCGATGTCATGACAAAAATCCAATTGGAGGCGAAGTCAAAATATGTTAAGGCAACAACAGAATAAGCAACATCGGCAGTTCGCATTCGCAGCACTATTGGTCCTGGCAACACTATTTGCCACCTTTGTGCTGAGTTGCGCACAAGAGGAGAAGAAAGCACCGGCCCCGCGGGCGCGCCGCGCCGGCACGGGTTCAACAATAACCGCTGCAAAACCACAGATTGATCCCGCAACAGCCGTAGCCGTTATTGAAACGGCAAAAGGCACCATTGAATTTGAATTTCTCGCAACCGAAGCACCAGAGACTTCCAAGAATTTCATCAAAAACGCACAGGTGATGTATTACAAAGGTGAAAAATTTAATCGCGCAGAAGAACTACTCATCCAAGCAGGTTCAAAACTTGCCGCTGGCGAAACACTGCCCATCGAGAATGGCGCGAAAGAGATGTCCCGCGGCGTTGTCGCTATGGCGAAGGAAGAGGGGGCAAGCGTTTCGTACGCATCTGAATTCTTTATCTGCCGAGATAGCACGATTCTCGATAGCGATTACACCATCTTCGGAAACGTCACCAGTGGAATGGATGTCGTTGACAACATCGCTGTAGACGACGTCATTACGAACATCACCATCCGAAACAAGGAATAGCAATAAACGCAGGGTTATTTAATTCTCGGTTTTTTCGTCCAATTTTGCGGCGTACTCGCCCATAAGCGATCTGCTTTAGACCCCAGGCCCGGTAGGTGCGGTTTGGAACCGCACCGGGCTTGAAAAAGAAAATCCGATAATTTATCCAAAACTAAATAGTCCTGGCAATAAAGGATGTAACGGTTGACGTAACGCCAATCGTTACATATCATCTTACACGGAGGAATATATGGCATTAACCGTTATCCGCACGGCTCGTCCAAGTCCCGTTTGGCAGGAGAGCTACGTGCGCGTGAAAAAAGGACAACGCCTCGTTATTGATGGAGAAGGTGCTTGGTCACCAGATTTGCAGAACCGGACAGGATGGTGCGGTGCTGATGGCCTCCCGAAGACCCCAGGCTCCAACGATTACCTACTCCCGGGGACCAATATCGGTGCTCTCATTGCCAAAATCGGAAATACCATCTTCGCTGTCGGCTCGCGCTACGACAATCCAGCACCCGCCGATGGTGTCATCTTTCTCGCCATGAACGAAAGTCCACACAACAATAATCAAGCGGGAAGTTTATTGGCACAAATCATTATCTTTGACGACGAATAACAGACGCTGTATAGACGCAAGTGAATCAGGAGATGATATATGGAAGAAACTATAGATCAGGAAGAAGGACAGCAACTTCCGTCTGTCGATTTTATTAACTATCTTGCGAACCTCGTAGAAACTGGGCGGCTCTACTTAGACGGAATCCCTAACCCCGAAACAGAGGAGGTGGTTATAAACCTCCCGCTTGTGAAACATATTATTGATACGATTGAGATGCTTGAGGTGAAGACTAAAGGTAATCTCACCGCACCGGAAGCCAACTTTCTGTCAAATACGCTCTACGAACTCAGAATGGGCTACATCCGTGTTGTCAGTAGCCAGGAAGCAGCCGCACAAGAGGAAACCAAAGCGGAATCCACGGCTGAAGAAGTTGAAGTAGAGCCATCAGATAGCAAAACCGAAGCAGAGGCACCCACTGACAAAACTGAAGAAGCCTCCTAACGGGTGATCCAGCGAAAACTCGGATACAACCATCGCGCACCGCAAGTCGGAATTCGCCGATTTTTATGAATTATCTACCACAAATTGAGTTAACTCTGTTAAACTTTCAGGGAGACCCAATTATGGACTTCTATCACGGTACGACGTTAAGCAGCGCGAGAGGCATTATTGAAAATGGGTTCCGCCCACGCGGAGGGACTGTCTGGTTCACAACACACTGGAACTACGCTAAGAACCGCGCCGAACAAAAGGCGCGCCGGAAAAATGGTAGACCTGTCGTACTGAAAACCGAGTTGGAAATTGAAGAACTCCGTACACACTTCGGTAAGGGTAACATTCACGTACATGGTAACGTTATAGCCGTTCGGGAACGGTTGTCTGTTCAACTCTTGGAATCTAATTTTTTTGAATTGTTAGCGTGTCCGGCTGCACTCTCACAATGGGTTAACCATCAATTAGGGCTCTACGCTCACAATGGCGTGAGCCAAAACCACTGGGGCATCGTCCGATTGGCACATTGGATGGATAATCGGATGCGCTCTGGCACTGGAAACCACATTGACCGACAAGAGTTTTTTGCAAAAGGCAGACAGTGGCTACCAGCGTTCTTTGACAAAATTCCGTTCAGCCCTGAAGGACTCCCTATTCAACACCTTCAGAACGATACTGTTGCTGTCCGTGTACTGTACACCGATACGCAAACAGAATCACGCCAGGCATTGAAAGTTGACACACCCTATACCAAGGCGATGACAGACATTTCCAACGAAAACCCAAAACGCCGGATACGCGGACTCCAATGCCTTGAAAAAACCGGAACTGCGGAATTATTCGATTGGTGTGCGCTGCATCTCGAAGACGCATCGATAGATGTGGTCTGCAACGCGCTACGCATTATGTGCCGCTGCGATGATGGCTATATCGCGCCTATTCTGCCGTACGCTGAATCCCCAAATAAACGTATCCGTGCTGGTGCACTCGCAGCACTCGCAAAACATGACTTAGATGATGCCGAACGTTGGTTTGAACGGGGGCTTAAAGACTCAGCCGCGTGTGTCCGTATGGAAGTCGCAAAACTTTTGCCCACGCTCGATAGAACCAAGTATCAGACCCTCTTTGATATCGCACGACATGATCCGAATCCTGCTGTCAAACGCTGCACGAAAAAGCGGCATTAGATTCAGCAAGGACAAAGGGATTTCTCAGTAAACGCGCTTCAGAAATATGAAGTATAACGCCACAAAGTTGGAGAATGAATTATCAACGTAGAATTATAATCGCCCTTGCAATGCTCGTTAGTTTACTCGTGACAGGAACCGTCGGTTACCTGATGCTTGAAAAGGATAGCGGATGGGATCCCCTTGACGCTGTCTATATGACTGTCATTACCTTAACAACCGCTGGGCATGACGATCTGGAAATGAGCGACAGGGGACGCATATTCACGATATTGCTCCTCCTTGGCGGGATTGGCGTGTTTACTTACAGCGTTACTGTTGCTACCACAGTTCTGATCGAAGGGCAACTGCAAAATTTTTTCCGACAACAAAGAATGACTCGAACCGTCGATAAATTATCAAACCACTATATTATTTGCGGACTCGGTGATACCGGTGTGCATGTCCTCGACGAAATGCTGAAGGCTGGAGTAGATTTCGTCGGCATCGAAGCCGAGGAAGAACGATTAATCCACCTCACCGATACACGAAACTTTCCCTATCTCCACGGCGATGCAACCGATGACGAATTACTCGTCCGCGCAGGGATCACAACCGCAAGCGGGCTTGTCACATGTCTCAGCCGCGACCAAGATAACCTATTTGTCGTCATCTCCGCGAGAAAACTGAACCCACACCTACGCATCGCTTCTAAAGCTGTTGAAGACAATTCCCCCGGAAAACTTATCACCGCCGGCGCAGATGAAGTCGTTTTACCCGATCATATTGGCGGCCTGCGTCTCGCATCCGGCATACTCCAACCACAGCTTGTCGGATTTTTGGAAAATATTACACAAAATCAAGACGGGGCTCAGTTTACTGAATCCGTTATTCAAAAAGATTCACCCCTCGACGGAATCTCACTCAAAGCCGCAAGCATTCGAGAACAAACTGGATTAGTTGTTATCGCAATCCGAGATAACGACAGAACGTTTCTCTATAATCCACCCGGAGATAAGAAAATGGTAGCCGGTGAGGCTTTATTAGTTATAGCCAATCAGAAACAACTACAAACATTACACAAACTTACAGGCGATTTAAGTTAACCTGAGCCATTTGATTTCTATTTCCTGATTGCTGACTGCTGAAAACTGAAAACCTCTGCGTCGAAATCTGTTGACCCGTTAATTTAACTCGTGCTATGATAATGCCGAAGCTCACTGGTAAAGATGGCTCCTACAATACGAACAAATCAAACTATTCAAATTAACGCAAATCGGAAGGAAACACCTGTATGCTCGCAACAGTCCTAAGCAGTGCGTTGCTGGGAATTGATGCCTATATTGTAAAAGTTGAAGTAGATGTCGCGGGCGGACTCCCGTCCTTCAGCACCGTCGGTTTACCCGATAGCGCGATCAAAGAGAGCCGGGATCGGGTTACTGCAGCCATTAAAAACTCGGGTTTCTACTTCCCGCAGACCCGAATCACGGCAAATTTAGCACCCGCAGACATCCGAAAAGCGGGTTCAGCATTTGATCTTCCCATCGCAATCGGTGTCATGGCGGCTACCAATCAGGTAAATCCGGCAAGACTCGAAAATGCCATGATTTTGGGTGAACTCGCCCTTGATGGAAATATCCGAGGCATACAGGGCGGACTGCCGATAGCCATCGCCGCAAAAGAGAACGGCATAGCAGACCTTATTTTACCCGCCGAAAACGCTAAAGAAGCCGCAATTGTAGAGGGTGTGAACGTCTATCCGATTGAGAGCCTATCGGAGGCTGCCGCATTTCTCAATGCAGAGAAGGAAATAGCACCAGAACCACACACACTCGATACCGATAAACACCTCTCACATCCAGAAATGCCCATCGACCTACTTGATGTGAAAGGGCAAGAGCACGTCAAGCGCGCTATTGAAGTCGCTGCTGCAGGTGGGCATAACCTCATTATGATTGGACCGCCCGGCTCCGGAAAGACGATGATCGCGAAGCGAATTCCGTCTATCCTCCCCAGACTTTCAATGGACGAATCTTTAGAGACAACGAAGATCCAAAGCATCATTGGTATCCTGCCAAGTGATACGCCTTTGGTTGTGACGCGTCCGTACCGTTCACCACACCATACCATTTCAGATGCTGGCTTAATCGGTGGAGGAAATGTGCCGCGCCCGGGCGAGGTGAGTCTCGCGCATAACGGGGTGCTCTTTTTAGACGAACTCCCTGAATTCCGACGGAACGTCCTTGAGGTTATGCGACAACCGCTTGAAGACCGGCAGGTGACGATCTCGCGTGCAGCGGCATCGCTTACTTACCCCGCAAATTTTATGCTCGTCGCAGCGATGAACCCTTGTCCCTGTGGGTTTTTCACCGATCCAAGTCGAGATTGTAAGTGCACGCCGAACCAGATTCAGAACTATGTCTCCCGAATTTCGGGTCCGTTATTGGATAGAATCGACATCCAAGTTGAAGTACCAGCGGTGAAATACGCCGAACTCTCCGCCGAAACAACTGGAGAACCGTCCGCACGGGTCCAAGAACGCGTCGAGGCAGCACGCCAAATTCAACACGCACGTTTTGCAAATACAACAATACACGCCAACGCAGGTATGCACTCAAAACAGATACGAGAATACTGTACAGTTGACGATCAGGCACAAGATTTACTCCGGGTCGCGATTAACCAATTAGGATTGAGCGCGCGCGCCTATGACCGAATTTTGAAGGTTGCACGCACCATCGCAGACCTCGAGCAAAATCCGAATATAGAGGCAGTTCATGTCTCTGAAGCCATACAATATCGAAGCTTAGACCGGAGTTTCTGGAAAAATTAACACGATGGAGAAGTCGAAGCATGCAACCTAATTTTATTATCTTTCTCACAGACGACCAAGGGTACGGTGACCTATCCTGTATGGGCGCGACCGACTTCAAAACGCCACACCTCGATAGGATGGCAGCTGAAGGGGCCCGCTTCACAGATTGGTACTCGAATTCACCTGTCTGTTCGCCCTCACGTGCAGCATTACTGACAGGACGCTACCCGTGCCATGCCGGGGTCCGCTCTATTTTAGCAGGACATCGCACCGCTACAGGACTACCCCCTTCTGTTCCCACACTCGCAACCGCACTTAAGGAACACGGCTACTACACCGCAATGTCCGGGAAATGGCATCTCGGGCTCGCAGAAGGCTCACGTCCTGAACACCACGGGTTTGACGATTGGTTCGGATTCATGGCGGGCTGTATCGACTTCTTTTCACACATATTTTACTGGGGTATGGCGCAGCGCGGGATTGACCAGACACACGACCTCTGGGAAAACGGCGAAGAGATTTACCGGAACGGCGAATACTTCACCGAACTCATCACGGAATATGCCATCAAATATATCCGTAAGTCTGTTGAACTCGGCAAGCCTTTTTGCCTCTACGTGCCTTACAACGCACCACATTACCCGATGCACGCACCAGAAAAATACATCGATCGGTTCCCAAATCTGCCCTGGGACAGACAGATCATGGCGGCGATGCTCAGTGCCGTTGACGATAGCGTCGGCGAAATTTTCGCGGAACTCGAGCGGCTCGGACTCGCAGAGAATACGTTCTCCTATTTTCAGAGCGACAACGGTCCCTCGCGTGAGACACGAAACTGGTTAGACGGTACCCAGGACCCGTATTACGGTGGCACCGCCGGGAAACTGAAAGGACACAAATTCAGTCTCTACGAAGGCGGCATCCGTTCACCCGGCATTATGAATTGGCCACAGCAGATCCCCGCAGGACAGGTCATCAGTGAAGTCGGCGCAGCCATGGATGTGTTCCCGACGTTCCTTGCAGCAGCAGGTGGTGATCCTTCCGAATACGCCCTCGATGGACTGGATGTCTTACCCATGGTGGCAAACGGTGAACCCACACCGCATAGCGAAATCTATTGGGAGATGGGTAAACAGACCGCCGTACGTCGCGACAATTGGAAATTGGTGCTCAACGGTCAATTGGTAGAGGGCGCGCCCCCAGAAGACGATATACATCTCGCAAATCTCGAAACAGATATGGGTGAAACGGAGAACCTGAAAGAGGCGCACCCAGAAGTTACTGCTGAATTGACAGACGCAGCGCAGGCATGGCGCGAAGGCATTGAAACACACTGGGAAACCCAATGGGCCAACCCGAACGGAACAACCGGCTACGTCAAGGAATCATAAAATGCTAACTGACAACCAAGATGCCTACGGGCACCTCCTTTCAGATTATCATAACGGTCGGGAAAACGTCGAGATTGTAGAAAGGGAAGATGGGTTCATTGATACAAGTCGTCTGGGACCTTTCAACTATTTCGCCGAATATAAGGACTGGGCCGAACACCAAAAACAGGCAATCGCATACACCACAGGACGGGTTTTGGATATCGGCTGCGGTGCAGGACGACATTCTCTCTATCTTCAGGAACAAGGACACGATGTTTTAGGGACGGACATCTCACCGTTAGCTATCCAGACTTGTCAACACCGTGGACTCAAAAATGGGCTTGTTACACCTGTCACGCAGGTGAGTTCCAAAATTGGCAATTTTGCCACAATTCTCATGATGGGACACAATTTTGGACTCGCCGGAAGCTATAAAAGAGCAAAATGGTTATTGAGACGCTTCGCTGCCATGACAACTGATACCGCGAAAATTATCGCCGAAACAATGGATCCCTATCAAACAACGGAACCGGGTCATTTAGCCTATCATCAATTTAACCGAGATCGGGGACGAATGAGTGGACAACTCCGACTGCGAATTCGTTACCGACAATACGCCACGCCTTGGTTTGATTACCTATTCGTTTCAAAAGAGGAGATCGAGGACATTCTTGATGGCACAGCATGGCGGGTCGAATCCTACATCGACGCAGCCAACACACCGACTTATGTTGCAATTCTATGCAAACGTGTGCATTCTTAACTTTAATAGCCTCTGTCGGTGCGCTGTTGGTGAAGTCCGAAACTTCTCTCGTTAAAAACACCTCTGTTAGTGGACGGAATTTTACCGAAAACGAGATATACCATGATACTTTTTAAATTCGCCTTTATTACGGACACACATCTCTATCTAAACGCACCGAGGAACTTCGCGGGCGGGCTACAGCAACAAAAAAACAGCCTCGCGCTCTATGAAAAATTGGTTGAACAACTCAACGCGTTTGATCCAGCATTTGTGATTCACGGTGGGGATATCGTGTGTGGTGGCAAAAGTTTCGATATGTCGGCGGAAGAATACGAAGCCACACTTGATGCAGCGCAACAACTCGGACAACGTATCAAGGCACCTTGCTATTACATCCCCGGCAACCACGATTTGCATCCAGAGACCGGTTCTAAAGATGCCTACTTAGCACACTTCGGTATCAACGGCATGGGATCCGTCTGTTTTGTTCATGAAAATATTCGGTTTATCCTGCTCGATTCACAAGAAGTACCGGAAGATCTGACGCACGGGTATATTAGCACAAACCAGTTGGCGTGGGCAGAACGTGAATTGAAAAGAGCACGAGATTACGACGAAGAGGTCTTCATATTCTCGCACCAACTCCCGTTTCCAAGCGTCGAATTTCAGGGTATCGGTTCCAGGGTGGCTAACTCCGCGGAAGTACTCGAAATCATTTCACCTTTTGACAAACAGGTTTTGGCATTCTTCTGTGGACATCTACATCTCAACCGTGTTTTCAGAGAACAAGGTATGTTGTGTATCGTCTCCGCCGGCATTATCTGTTATCCGATGATGTGGAAGCAAGTTACAGTCTACCCGGATAGAGTTGAGGTAAATTCCGTGACAGTCGATCTGCCAGAAGCCTTTGCCGAATCGGAGGCGGTCCAACCCGATAACAATCCGTATCTATTAGGTAGAGAACGAGATCTGAATTTCAGCATCCCACGGAAACCTTGAAAAGGAAACAATCAGTTCGGAGTTTATCAGAAAACTTTGTCGTTATCAGATATCTCTTTAACTGATAACTGATAACCGACAACTGACAACTATTAAAACTGATAACTGATAACCGATAACTGACAACTATTAAAATGATTGAAGTCCAAAATATCACAAAAAACTACGGTCCCTTCCAAGCACTCAAAAACATCTCCTTTCAGGTAGACAAGGGACAAATTGTTGGATTCTTAGGCCCAAACGGTGCAGGGAAAACCACAACGATGCGCATTCTCACCTGCTTTATGCCGGCGAGTAGCGGACGCGTTACTATCGCTGGATATGATGTCTTCAAAGAATCGAGAGAGGTTCGCAAACGCATCGGGTACCTTCCAGAAAACGTGCCGCTCTATCCAGAAATGACCGTGACGAAATATCTGAAGTACATGGCGAAAATCCGTAGCGTACCGCGCGGCAGTATCAAAGCACGGTTGGATAACGCAATTGAGGCGTGTGGACTCACCGAACGCAGGCACCAAATTATAGGGCAATTATCTCGCGGTTTCCGGCAACGCGTAGGTTTAGCACAAGCTCTTATCCATGAGCCGGATGTTCTAATCCTCGACGAACCGACCTCTGGATTGGACCCACGGCAAATTGTTGAAATCCGAGAATTAATCAAGGCTCTCGGCAAAGAGCGAACAATCCTGTTCAGCACGCATATCTTACCTGAAGCGAGTATGACGTGCGAACGGTTGATTATCATCAGTAGGGGCGAAATTACGGGAGATGTTCAGTTAGAGGGCGGTCGCGCCGTATCTAAACAGAACAATACGGAAAGCGTACCGGTAACAACTTTAACGTTATCGCTTGAGATCGCAGGCGCGCCGGCTGACGATATACGCACTATACTCACGGATATTCCGGACGTAATTCGGGTTGAACAAACCGGTGCCAATACAACGGACACAGCGACGTTCCACCTTCACTACACACCGGCAAGTGATGTTCGGGCAGAGGTAGCAGAAACTGTCGTCGGACGTGGATGGCGATTGCTTGAAATGCACACGACTGAAGTCTCTTTGGAAGAACTGTTCCTGTCTTTAACGGCATAGCCTGTGTTTTCCGAACAACTCTGCTTCCATCATCAAAGTTTACAGTTGATGGGATTCGGAAGGTTCGAGTGGTAGTTTCAATTGCTCGCGAACGGCTCGCCGAACCTCATCACACATACGCATAGCGTGTGCCGTTTCATCCGTAGTCGCGAATTTCCCAGGATAACGCGGATCAACAGCGTGTTCCGACAACTTTGAAAAATCGTCCCGCCAAGAATCCCAAGCAGGTAGCGTCCGGACTATCAGGTTCAATAACTCTTTTAAATCGTGGGTCCTTGGAAACGGAATGTTCGCCTCTTGAAGCCACGCCTTTAGATACTTTTCAATACACTGCTGGGCGTGAAAACAGATGGCATCATTTACCGGATTCTGTCCTTGAAGCACTTGCTGTGCAACAGTATAATCGCCTTCCGCTTTCTGCACCCATTCCTCTGTCAATGGATTCATCGCGTCTTCTTCCTTCTTTACGGGTTTCAAGAAAAAATTAGGAGTTTCATAAAGCACCTCGCCTTTTTCAGTAATCTCTCGGAGAAACCAATCGTTATACACAAGGCGATACGCCAAGTCTTCAGGCGAATGCACAAGCACATGCAGATGGAAAGGACGCGCGAGACGCTTCCGAATCTCTATCTCTCGCTGGCGAGTTTCCGATTTCGCCACCGGCATGACGACCAGCAAATCAACATCGGAGGACTCCGTAGGCGTGCCATACGCATAAGAACCGAAAAGAACAACCTGTAACGGCGCGAACTCGCGTACGATGTCATCACATGTCGCTTGAATGTCTTGACGGGTAACCATGATTGTCCCTTTTCTGTTTGGGTACCTCTAATCGGGTCGTATAGCAAAGGCAGATAAACGTATAGCCTAATTATGCCATATCTGCACCGCACAAGCAAGAAAATTTAAAAAAGAATTGATTTCTAAACACATCTATCGTATAATCAACACTACTACGCAACTATCTAAACACGGAGTCGAAATTACCATAAAAGAGCACCTATGAAACTCGTTACCTTTCAAACCCAATCGACAGACGCAACACCAAGACTCGGCGCATGGACGACTGGCGATCAAATTGTTGACCTCACGGCGGTTGCCTCGGACATGTACGAATTCTTTGAAAAGAACTGCATCGCTGACGCACAAAAACATATTGACCAGACGACCGACAGTATCTTCCCTATTGCTGACGTGCAACTGCTCGCGCCGTTTCCACGCCCAGCAAGCCTTCGAGATTTCGGCGTATTTAAGACCCACATGGATGCTGCCTCACGTATCACAGGTAAAGAAATCTCCCCGGAGTGGTTCAAATTGCCCAACTATTACCGCGGCAGTACCAGTCCGTCCTCTATTGCCGGGCACGAAGCTGTTGTTACGTGGCCCAACTATACAGAAAAACTCGACTTTGAACTGGAGTGGGGGATCTACATCGGGAAAACCGGGAAAAATATCTCCATAGAAGAAGCACCCGAGTACATCGCCGGTTATACCATTTACAACGACATCAGCGCACGCGACATCCAGTTCCGGCACATGACGCTGGCACTCGGGCCCGCCAAAGGAAAGGATTTTGATAACAGCAACATCATGGGACCCTGTCTCGTCACACCAGATGAAATCCATGATCCCTATAACCTTCAAATGATTGCCAGAATCAACGGCGAAGTCTGGGCAGACGGAAATACATCGGATATGTATTACTCCTTCGCTGAGATGATTTCGTTCGTCTCACAATCAGAGACGCTGCATCCTGGGGAATTTTTAGGCTCCGGCACCGTTGGAAATGGGTGCGGATGGGAACTCGACCGCTGGATTCAACCGGGGGACATCGTTGAACTTGAAATCGAGAATATCGGTGTGCTCAGAAACCAAATCGGTGAACCAGAAGTGAACCCAGCACAATGGACAGAAAAGGGACTTTAGATACAATCAATCAATTAGGAAAAAACGAACGGGAAAAAATGCGACTTAAAGATAAAGTAGCCATTACAACAGGGGCCGCATCCGGTATCGGAAAAGCCACAGCCATCCTATTTGCCGAACACGGTGCAAAGGTCGTCGTTGCGGACATCGATGAAAGCGGCGCGAACCAGACCGTTGCCACCATCAAAGACGCAGGCAACGAAGCGACTTACGTCCAAACCGACGTGACAATTTCAGACGATACCGAGCGGATGGTCCAGGAAACCGTCAGCAGATACGGAAAACTCGATATTCTGTTGAGCAGTGCAGGCATCGCAATGCGACTTCCTGTCGGTGACTTACCAGAAGCAGACTGGCATCGCTGTTTAGAGGTCAACCTCACCGGTGTCTATCTCTCCGCCAAAGCAGCAATTCCTGCTATGCAAAGAAACGGCGGCGGTGCTATTATCAACCTATCCTCTATCTACGGGATCGTCGGTGCGGATGTCCGAGCAGCGTATGTCGCCTCCAAAGGCGGTGTGACGAATCTCACCCGCGGGATGGCACTCGACTATGCCGAAGACAATATCCGAGTCAACTGCATCTGTCCCGGTTTCGTCGAGACACCCTTAGTTGCCGGGGTTATCAAAACCCCAGAGGAATATCAGATCCTCGCGGACAAGCACCCGATGCGCCGACTCGCGCAGCCCGAAGAAATTGCCTACGGCGCATTATACCTCGCCTCCGACGAATCCGCATTCGTCACAGGCATCGCCCTACCGATTGATGGCGGCTACACCGCCGGATAACTTACACCATTTCTGATTGGAAATCCTTCACAGGTTCTATACAGAACCATCGCGGATAAAGGGAGAAAAAATGAATAGACTTTACGGGATTCTGTTGATATGCGTCTTCTCAATCGGGTGTGCAGCACTGATGACAGAGCAGACCTATGTTCGCGTTAATGCCCCGGTCACAGAAAAGTTTATCTTCTCTGGAGTCGTATATTCGATCCCAGAGCCAAAAGAGATTCGGAAGATTATTATCCTTGGTGAAGGAAAAGTTCAAAATATAGATATTTACGCGCGGGATGGTGAATTCAATTGGAAGGAAATTAAAAAGATTAAAGACACTGTTACCTTCCCGCTTGAAATTACGATGGTTGCAAATACAGATGCCATTCGGATTATACAAAAATCCGTGACAGGCAAAGGACAGATACATACCGTCGAATTCTACACACTTAAGTCAGAAAACCAGTAATTTTCCTCATATCCTCGCCCCTCTTAACTGGAACGTGATGAATGCTGGCGGGTACCATTTGAAATTGATCCCTGAGGGACATTCGCCATCGTGGCAATCGACATTTCCGAGATTGGCCGTTCGTCCGCTTGAGATGTCAACTTCAACATAGGGACACAGTAAATCTGATAGAGGTTTGAGATGAAACTCCGCTATTTCCTATGCCATATCCACGTCCACTTTTCAAATTTCCCACCTTTATCAATAATTGCAAGTAGTTTTTAGACAAAAATCCAGTTTTTTTCGTCTTTTCTAAAAATTATGCACAATTTCTGCCCCAAAATTGTATCTTTAATAATTAACCATAGCGCGGCGCGACACGGAAAAAGAAAACGTAATGATGGAGAACCCTGATGGAAAACAATGATGTTCAACTGATTCGGAGAATCTTGTCAGGTGACGACGCGGCATTCACTGCCTTAGTCGGAAAGTACCAGAAAAGTGTCCACGCGCTTGTGTGGCGGAAGATTGGAGATTTTCACATCGCTGAAGAGATTACCCAAGACACCTTTCTTCAAGCATACAAGAAACTTTCAACCCTGAGGAATCCTAATCAGTTTGCAGGATGGCTCTATGTCATCGCGAATAACCTTTGCAAAAGGTCAATTCAAAAGAAAAAACTTCCGATGCAATCGCTGGAGGGGACACCTATGGCAGAGATAGAGAACACTTCTTACAATCGTTATGTATCCGAGCGACGGGAAACAGAAACCACTGAGCATCACCATGAAATCGTCAAAAAACTTCTACAAAGACTCCCCGAAAGTGAACGCACGGTGGTAACGCTCCACTATCTCGGCGAAATGACCATAAAGGAAATTAGCAAATTTTTAGGTGTGTCAGCGAACACGATTAATAGTCGGCTGCGCCGCGCGCGAGCGCGCCTACAGGAGAGAGAAGAACTCTTGATTCAGGAGATGCTCGGCAGCGTCCAATTACCTGTTAACCTTATCGAGAACATCGCCCGACAAGTTGCCAATATAAAACCGACACCCCCAACACCCGTTGGGAAACCCTTAGTACCATGGGCGGCTCTCGGCACAGCCGCTGTTCTAATTATATTCGGACTCGGTGTGGGGAATCAATACCTTGCGCACTATCAGAAACCGTATAGTTTCGAGGCAGAATTTGAACCAACGATCGAAATCGTCGATGCACCTATCGTCCTCGATATTGATGCGAAATTGGCACTGCGAAATCAGTTCGGAAGGACCGTTATCCCGAATAAAAACAACCGCACCAGCACGTCTGTTGACACTGAAACCCCAAGCACTCCACAATCCGAAAAACGGTTCTTTGGGTTAACGCTCGCTGAAATTGAAGCGGAAATCCCCGATCTTGAGAAAGAAATCCGAACCAATCTCATCAAAGCTTCGGCACTCTACACCGAGCTACGAAACACAGATGGAACAGCAGGCATGTCCTCCCGAATTGCCACATGGCGCGACGAAACTTGGAAAGAGGTGCAACGACTGTTTCACGATGTCGCTAACACCGGAAAAATTCTGAGATATAGGTCTTATTTGAAGGTGACAGGTGTAGAGAAAGATCCGATACTCCCGGGCGGATGGATCTATGCACTGATGGAACCGCTCCCGATGCGGATTACCCCCAGCAGCACATTCAATGAATCCGCTGAGCAAGACAGTACTAAGCATTCTGCCAATGAAAACTAAATATAGGAGCAAATAATGTCTCTTTTCGATATGAAAACGAACCGTTTCCTACTTTCCTGCCTTGTCCTTTTCGCGTGTCTTACAACAACACTCGCACAGGAAACACTGTCGCAAAATACAGCAGAAGATGAACTTGACCTCAAAGCACTCTTAGCAGCGATTAAACAGCATGACGCACTGCTCAAATCCGGTGAAGGCGAAGTCGTTTATACACTTGGAGTACCTCCGTTCGTCGATTCTGACACCACTATTATTACCGGTACCATCGTCTTCAATGCAGAAAACACACGTTTCGATGCGGAGGAGACCCCTTTCCATTCACAAGAAAAAACGACTATCCTTACATCGAGCGGAAGATGGGAAATTGTTCCTCACAAAAATAGAAAACCTAACTACTCCTTTAACACAGAAGAACAACCTCGACTCATCAATCCTTTTCATGATGTGGATCCGAGACGGTGGCTCACCTTGAGAAGTAAAGATTTAGCAACCTACCTTGAAAGTGAAAACTTCCAGATCATAGGACGCGAAGTTTTCAACGATAGTCTCTGTTATGTTTTGGAAGAAAAAGACGTGGATAGACCTGAAAAAATTTGGGTCGCACCCGAGCGAGGGTTCCGATACCTAAAACATGAGAGCCAGCACCTTACCCCTGTAGATGCCCTCGACAGCGACGTTCCGATGGAGGCACCCACCGTCTCTCGAACGACAATCTCTTATCAGCAACACGGAAAGATTTGGTTCCCTAAAGTAGTTTTTCATGAATACGCTTGGGTCGACTTTAAGCCACAGGATCCTATAATTTCCGGACAGAAACTGGAGGTAAAGAATTTCAAAATCAATCACGACATACCACCAGAAACGTTTACCGTTGATATTCCTGACGATGCAATGATTAAAGTGAATCGTGAAAAACAGAAATTGTCAAAGGCAGAATTCCTCAAACGCTACGGACAACAGACCGATAACTGAAAACGAATTGACTTTGCCGGAGTTGTTGCGTAAAATAACCGCAGCTCCTATCCAGACATAAATCCTACGATCAACACAGAATTTATGTCATCTCTACAACACTAAGGAGCGTTTCATTATGTTTAAATCGAAACTATTTTGGGGTAGTATATTACTCTGCGGCGTGGTGATACTCCTCGGCATCCTAATTCACAACGCAAACCAGCCACAAGAAACAGTAACAATTTACAAAACCGTCACACCAGAACAGCGTGTCAAACCCAAGGCTTCAGATAAACCGATAGCTCAGACAAACAACACAGTAGATAAAATACAGACCGTTTCCACATCCGTGGATTCGGATGTTCCGACAAGCACGAAGAATTTCACATCGGAAGACACACAATTTTCTGAGGCGGAACTACAGGCTACGGAAAACATTTCGCCCATTGAAACTGAAGTTGAAAACGCCACTGAACCTCAAGAAGAACGTTTCTACGGGTTAACGCTCGCTGAGATTGAAGCGAAAATCCCTGTGCTTGAGGCAGAAATCCGAACCAATCTCACCAAGGCTGTGGAACTCTATGCCGAACTGAGAAGTACGGATGGAATGGCTAGTAAGTCACCTGAGATTGCCGCTTGGCGCGACGAAACTTGGAAAGAAGTAAAGCGACTGTTCCACGATGTCGCTAACACCGGAAAAATTATGAGCTATACGTCCTATTTGAAGGTGACAGGCGGAGATAACCCGTTACTTCCGGGTGGATGGATCTCTGAACTGATGGAACCGCTACCGATGCGAGTCACCTACAATGGAACGTTTCAATAACCTCTTTTAACAGGAGATAGGAGAACAACAATGTTTCTTTTAAACATGAAGGCGATCCGTCTTGTAATTCCCAGTCTCATTTTCTTTGCGTGTCTCACAACGGCATTCGCGCAACAAGATGACGCACTGCCTGTCTTACCACAGAATGCTGCAGATGCTGAAAACGATTTCAATATGATCCTACTCGGCATGCGGAATTATGACGGAGCCGCCCTATCCGGCGAGGGAGAATGTCTATATGTCTTTAGACAACCCGGAACGCCTGATGCCTATCGCACTTGGAAGGCGCGTCTCACGTTCGATCCATGGCATACACGCATGGACTTTAAAGAAGGCTTTTCCAACAATACGCCAACACTGAGAGCAACGCTCATTTCATCACCAAGTGGCACTTTGGAGATAACATACGCTAAAGCAGAGGAACCGAACTATTCTTTTTCGCGTAACTCGCAAGGCACCGAAAATTTGCCATTAAAAAGTCAGCGTAACTCGCAAGGCACCGAAAATTTGCTATTAAAAAACCAGACAGAAACCGATTTAGATGCTTCAAGAGACTGGGTGGATCCGAGGCGGTGGCTCCACAGCATTGATGGACGGGCCTTACCGACTTATCTGAAAGAACAAAACTTCCGTATCTCAAAATCCGAATTTTTCAACGGTTTCCCGTGTTACGTCCTCGAAGCGAAACAGCCAGACCAACAAGAAGGCAGCTTTGAAAGAATTTGGGTTTCGCCTGAGTTGGGTCTGCGCTACCTGCAATATGAAAGCCGATTTTTAAGTACAGCAGACTCCGCAGATGGACAAATCAAAAAAGGCACACCCGCTGTCAGACGCATTAGACTCTCCTATGGACTATACGGTGAGGATGCCTGGTTTGTCACAAACGGAATCGCAGAAACGCTCTGGATCGATGCCGATGGCGAGGAACACCTCATCAACAGGGCTATCATAGAAACGCAGAACTTCATAGTGAATCACGAGATTCCACCTGAGGTGTTCACCGTCGACCTCCCTGACAACGCCACGATTCAGATAGGAGCAGAAGACAAGAAATTGTCCCCAGAAGAATTTCGCCAATGGTACGATGAAATACACTTCAAAGGTATAAGACTCATCAAAGACTGATAATGGATCCAACAATACTTATCTAAACGCTTTCGCTGGCGAGGTTACCCAACCTCGCCATTTATATTTGCATAGCACTTCATGGAAAAATATGATAGAATATAAAAAGGTGTAGACATCCCCTGGTAGGCGCGCTTTGCAAGCGCGCCAATTAAATATATATCTGATATTTCTCAAAAGTTATTGTAAAGCAGTGATTATCAAGGTTCTTTTGGT
>CAZQIP010000330.1:0-16162 GCA_964593655.1 uncultured bacterium
CATTTTTTACAGGTATACGCCGTAGAGGCGATCCACTTTTGGGCACCAGTTATTGACTGACTTTCTCACACATAAACCTAACAACATCAACCATATTCTAAACCCCAAAAAAAATGGGGGTAAGTGACGTGGTGGTTTTGGCTTATCCACCAGTGGGGAAACGCGAAGCCACAACGCTCCGTCTCATGGCACGCGTGGAAGTTCTGGAAGCCGATCGTTTATCCTCCACCCCCACAACTCCTGCCCATCTTCTCCCCAGGCTGCCCACGCATTATTCCCTCTGCCATCTGTGTATGTGCCTTCTGCTGCCTTCTGCCCATTTTCATGCCAGAATGTCCAGGCACCATCTCGTTCACCGTCTTTGTATGTGCCTTCTGCCCATTTCTGCCCATTTTCATGCCAGAATGTCCAGGCACCATCTCTCCAGACACCCTCATCATCTTGTTTATATGTGCCTTCTGCTACCTGTTGTCCATTTTCATACCAGAATGTCCATGCGCCATCCCGTCTACCGTCTTTGTATGTGCCTTCTACTTTTTTCTCTCCATTTTCATACCAGAATGTCCATGCGCCATCTCGTTCACCGTCTTTGTATGTGCCTTCTTCCAATTTCTGCCCGTTTTCATAATACCATTCTGTCCACATACCATTTCGTTCATTTTCTTTGTATGTGCCTTCTTCCTCTTTCTGCCCGTTTGTAGCCCAGAATGTCCATGCGCCATCCCGTTCACCGTCTTTGTATGTGCCTTCTTCCTCTTTCTGCCCGTTTTTATACCAGAATGTCCACTTACCATCTTGTTTACCTTCTTTGTATGTGCCTTCTTCCAATTTCTGTCCGTTTTCATACCATCTGGTCGCCGGACCATGAAGTTTACCGCTACGCACCTGGACGAGCATCCTAAGATCTTCATCCTCACTGTCGTGGTAGTCTTTAACCCATCCTGTATAAGGTGTTTCCTGATTAGGTTGGTAAAAAAGTTTTTCGTCCGATGGACCGCGAGTCTGCAACTTATCCAAGTCTAATGCTTGAGCGGCTAATTGCTCTAATTCTGCGCCAGTAGGGATCAACGTGTCTGTTGAGTTGACTTCTTCATCAGCAGAGCATCCGAGGAAACAAAAGCACAATACATAGATTAGCGTAAAGGGTAGTATAAAGTTTTGTAACATCAATTTCATCTGTTTCATATACCTCCGTATGTGTAAATCAAATGTTTTTAGTAGAGCCAATAATTAAACGAAGCAAAGAGAGATAGTCCGTTTAGATGCACATTGCGAAAACCTGAATCCCAATATGCATTAGGAATTGTTGTTCGACTGAGCCCGGCCGTGAGTTCAAAAGCGTAGCGTTGTCGAAATTCGTTACCGATCCCAATGTTGAAGCTCCAAGCATCAGCCTGCGTGTTACCTGCTGTGAGAATATACTGGTCGAAATTTGCGGCTGTAATTCTTGAAGAAGCAGCTGTTCTTGTGTATCCGAGCTGCACGGTGTAGTAAGTGTTCGGATATTGTTTGCTAAATAACAGCACACCGAATGCTGGTTGCACCGATAGGAACGGCGATGTGATATAGAATCCCATATCTTCTGAAACCGCGTATCCGAGCCTCCACTGTATGCTTCCTGACATACTACGGCTGTTTGAATTGTCAAACTTATCGTCTTCATTAAACCGATCTGCCAAAACAGACAATCCAGATTGAGTTATTCCGTATCTGACCGTTCCACCCAAGAACAACCCGCGCCATCGGTTATCGAATAGATCGTCTAATGGGTTTGTGTTCTGCTGTGCAGGACTTTGTGTTACGGTAAAAAGGCAGACACTTGTTGAAACTAAAAATAAAAAGAGTAATTTTTTCATATTATTAACCTGCGTTTGATATAAGGTTCTCGATTTTTTGGATGAAAGCAAGAGTGCTTCAACCCAATCTCGCGGGTGTATAATACCATTTCTAAATAATGATACCGCATTACCGGTTTTCATGGAATGCGTGGCGAGGCGGAACAAACTAACAGTTTTGCCGCGTACTCGCCCAGATGCGACGTGCATCATTCTACATAAAGAGAGATTATTAAGAGAAATAGTATTATTTGGGAATAACGAATGCAAAACGACCTCCGTGCTCAACTCCCTCAGGAGCGGAAGCATTAAACAGTCTATCAGGGTGTTCATCTCCGACATTAACGGTACCATTTGCAATCAGCCATAGACCGATACCGGTTTCGCGGTGCGGGAATTTATCATCCCGCGCGACACTGAAAATCTTCGGGAAACCCTCACGCGTAAGAAAAAACGGTTCAGTCGCGACGAAAAAAGCCCCCAATCGCGCCTCGACTGTATAGTCCGGCTGATCGAGAAATTGCAGACGCAGCTGCGCGGCAGTCTCAACCGGGCAAGTTTCCAGCCCCATCTGTTTTGCGCGATCATAAATGGTATCAAGGGTGGCGAGCTCGCCCTCAGCAAATCCCATCTCCAGCATAGAAACAACAACGATATCAACCGTTGTTTCCTCTGCCGCCACCGGAAAATCCGGATTTCCAAGGGCTTGCCTGGACCAGAGACTGACCCCACATTTTTCTTGAAGCAGTGCCTCTAAAAGATCAGCACCAGTCCTATGGGTTCCGAGTGTTATGGTCAAATCAGCAGTGAAATCGTTTTTATTTTTTACGTCTTCAGCATTGCGCCCAAAGTAAGTACTGTAAAGTTTCTGAAGATGTCCAAGGTGTTGGTTGCTAACACTGAGAATCAATAGAGTTGTTACAACCAAGCAGCTCCAACAGCCGCCCACGGTAAGGACGGTTTCATTTTTGAAGAAGGTGTCGGGTTCATGTCAACAACTTCTCGCATAATGTTCTGCTTTATACTCAATGGTATCTGCACACCACCAAAAACTTCTTGGACTAAGAGTTCTTCTTCTTTTTGTAACCGTTTTCGGGCGCGATGAAGTCGAAGCCTTATTGCCTTTACTGACACTCCCAAGAATTTGCCAATCTCCGTCGTTGTCATTTCGCCGAGATAATAGAGTGTCATCACTGTTCGCTCACCCTCTGGCAATTTTTCCAAAAGTTTTTCGACGATCTCAAAACGCTGTTCAGTTGCTTCTGTTTCGCGCTGTTCCAATACGTAACGCGCATAAGTAGATTCCGCCACTTCTTCCATAGGTGTGTCCTCCAATGATTGCAATTGCTTCTCATGTTTTTTCTGGTTGCGCAGCTAATTCAGACAAAGCCGATTCGCAATGACATACAACCACCTAAGAAACTGGCTCGGATTTTTCAACGTTGAAAGCTTTTGATATGCGCGGAGGAAGGTATCTTGTGTAATTTCTTCTGCATAGTAGAAATCACCGATTTTCCGCCACGCGAAGGCGTGAATACTTTTTTGGTATTTTTCAACTAAAATGCCGAATGCTGAGTCGTCACCTGATAAAACGGCATGAATCAATTGAACATCGTCTTCTTTCTCCATGGCGTTCCCTCCTCCTGAGCAGATTCAGCTGCATTGCCACCCACTGAAACATTTCATTAAGTGCTGAGTCTCGGACTTTGTGCAATGCAATACAGTCCGCGCAATTACAATTATGTTATCATAGTATTATAAAGATACATTTTATTATAGTATTAAAGACACATTTTTTTGTCAAAAGGTTACATCACGTGAAAAAAATATTTTGTCAGGCACTGATTTACAACTGTAGAAGGGTCTCCGATTCCGATTCTACGCCGCGACTCCCTCCGAAAATCGAGGAAATCACGAAAACTATAGTAAAACCGATCATTAATTGGGCACTCTCAAGGTCAAACAGTCTGAATGCCCATTGAGGACATTCAGACTGGCACAACCTAACAGGTTATGCTACAAAGATGCCTATTTATTTTTAGGGTTCACTGTAAATAAAATAAGGCGAGGTCAGAAGACCTCGCCTTACGGATCATTCACGGATAAACTTTATTGACGTTCAGGTTGTGCCGGTATAAACCTCATTTGAATGTGATTTTTTCAGTTGGTTAGGAATTTTCGTTGTTTGGTAATGCACTGGAACTATCATGCCGTGAATTACTTAGATTTTCGTCACCTCACCTGCATAAAACAGATAGATACATTTCTCCGATAAATGACTCGACTCTGGGGCTTGCATTATATGCCAAAGGTATTGGTATACTTTAGTAACACTGTGCGTCCCCTCGTCAACAATTTTCTTGGTACTTTATCTTCTCTGTCCGTGTTGAGATTCTCATTGTAAACCAACCATAAGTCATTCCCCTCACGGAAATTATATCGAAACCGAATATTTGTTGAGAATCGATCGTTAGCACTATTGTATTGCACAAATGCATTCAGAGAGATGTGTGTGTTCACAGCTGCACGCGTGCGAAGGCGCACGACATGTGCATTAAACCCCTGATTGCGTTCTGGAAAACGGATGACATTGACTTCATACTCACTGATCATTTCGAGATGTCGGGACACATTCCAAGTTGGTTTAACGCCGCATTCCAGTCGCCATCCATCATAAAAACCACCGAAAGACCAACCGAAATCTGTACGGAACAATTTTTTACTGGGCATATCAAATTCGCCCTTGGCCTCAAAGGTGGTGTAACTGCCCGGGGGAACCACTGTGTCTTTTGGAAAATCCTCCTCTTCGGTGAGGTCCTCATAATCCATTTGAAGGTCCAATGTCACGACAGCCCCAGACTTCCACTCTATATCTATATCATAATCAAGTTGCGCGGATTCCACAGAACTATCTTCATTACGGAGCACAACGAACCCTTTAAATTGTAACGGACTTACCTGTCTAATTGATGTACCTTTTTTCATGAGCCAATCATACCGTGCCCCCCACTGCAGTTGCGTGAAATCCTTTCGTTTTGTATATCCAAGTCCGGGCGAAAAGTCCTTGCCTCTGCGTGCTGCGACGAGTTCATAATCGAATCCAACATCGGTGCGCCGAGTGAGTTCTGCAAGAAACATCGCTGTATCGAAAAAATTGGATGTCTGTTCTTGAACGGCTTGCTCTTCAAAAGTTTGTCCCCACTTAAGGGTCAAATATTCTTTTCCAAAAAGTCGAAGGATGCTATCAATTCCATACGCAAAGTTGTAATTTCCTTCTTCATCCATACGATTTGTTATCATGCCCCCAGCATAAGAATATGGATTCAGAACTTGCCGACGCAGCCGTAGTACCCCGAAGTTTTCGCTTGGAATGTCTTCCTTACGTGCGGTTTGCATGTCAAGGAGACCGAGGTCCCAATCGCCAATACGCCCAACGAGCCTCGTGCCAGCAATGATCGGGATTTGTTCATCGTCCTGAATGCCGATCCGACGGCTATGAAAAAGTCGGGCACGCTCAATGAAATTGAAGGCGAAAATCCCAGAACGTTCTTGAAAAAATTGCCGCTTCTCCGGAAAGAATAGCGAAAATCGGCTTAAATTAACTTGCTGATCATCAGCTTCTGCCTGGGCAAAGTCAGGATTGAGTGTGGTATCCAAGGTGAGGTTGCTGGTAACATTATATTTAATATCAAGTCCAACATTTTTCGCCAACTCATTTTCGAGATGATAGGCGGTTCTGGTATCGTTTAGGGTGGGTATTTGTTCGAGTCCGCCGATGGCGTAAGGTGTAAAGTAAACGGGTTTTTGACTGTAAACCTGGTTTAAAACGATAGGATGCGCTCGCGAGGGTGTATCAATACCGCGGTCTGGAGACAGGTCAGGAAAAACAACTCGCTCGTTTTTTCGGGCAATATTTCGATAAGCGATTAATCCCATGGTCACCGTACCTGCCTGATCCTGAAAACTCAGACTGGAGAAGGGGATACGCATTTCAACGAACCAACCCTTTTCATTCTGACTTGTGGCGACATCCCAATAGGTATCCCAGTTCTTGTTATCAGATTTGCCATCATTAAAGACGGCTTCATCACCGCGAATCCCGGCTGGTGTCGTCCAAAATGACAGGGCAGTTTTCTTGTCGTTGAAGGTATCAAGGATAATTCCAAATTTATCATCCTTGCTTGATCTATCCCTATAGAGAGAGTTCACACGGATCCCAGAAGGGTCAGTATCATAACACCGCGCTGAACAGTAAAGATAATCCTTATCATAAGCAATTCTGATCTCAGTTATCTCAGTCGGTTCACCTTGATAAGTGGGTTTGTACATGATCAGGGGAAGTGGTTTAATCTTCTGCCATCCCGGTTCATCGCTCAGACCATCAATTTGAATAGGCTCTGTCAAATAGGTTAATGAGAGCGGTTCTTGGGCGTTTGCAGCATTCAGAGAGAAAGCAAGGATTAAGATCACAGACGCTATAGCAGACTTTGATGTGCCTATCATTTTTTTTTCAACGCGTTATAGAAAATAAAACATATAGGCGCGCTCCTCATTCGCTTGGAGCGCGCCTACAGATTGATAGGAAAATACGCCTACCATCTACGCGTAAAATTCATCCTCCCAGTAAGTCCTGTTTCATCTTCGCCTTTTTTGGTTTCATACCCGACATATAAGCCGAGGGTGTTGTTCTCACCGTAACCGATGTTCACTCGTCCACCGAAATTGAGAGCCCATAGCGCACCCTTCTCGCCGAGACCGAGGACGGATTCAAACTGTGGACCGATAGCTATGGTGTCGTTTAAGGCATAGGTAATGTAAGTCCGGTTGTAGAGTTCATTAATACTTTCGTCATCAAATATGGAAGAAATTGTACTGATTGTCCAGTGGAAACCGAAGATTTTACCGGCGGGTAGGATCGCAAAGATTTGCGGGTATAAGGCATAGGGTCCGTCTGGACTGGTATAATTGAACCCAACGCCGAGCATCGGTGTTAGCAGCAGTGCCATGCTGTCATTTGCGATAACAGGGAATGAAACGCCCATATCAAACTCACCCAAATGACCATTAACATAGATATTAGAATCAAATGAGATGCCACCACTGAGTGGATGACTCGCCCCCACCAAAAAATAGGTGCCGAGGCTATCAACATCAATCTGGAACCATCCTGTAATTTTCGGTTTTTCTTCCATCGGCTGTTCTTCCATTGCTTCACCCTCAACTTCGTGGGCATCAGCGAAAGCAGGAGAAAAATTGACAATAGACATTCCACATATAAGTATTACGATAGCAGCTAGCCGAAAAAGATTGTTAAAAGGCTGCACACGGCAGACAATACGATCGTTCATAAAAATCTCCTTATTTAATGGTTGTCAGTTATCGGTTATCAGTTGTTGGTTAAGAGATAGCAGTTAAACCAGAGTTCGCTTTAATCGACGACTGGTAACTGATTGCTATTTTTTAATTAGCTTGTTCGACCTGTTCCATCAGTTGTACCAATTTTTGCGGGTCTTTGACACCTTTCGATGCTTCAACACCGGAACAGAGATCTATACCGTGCGGACGGATCGTCTCAATCGCGGCTTTGACGTTCTCCGGACGAATCCCACCCGCAAAGAATACCGGTAGCGGACTCTCAGTGATGAGTTCAGCGGCGATATTCCAATCACAGGTTTTGCCTGTCCCGCCGTATCTCGGTTTCTCAAGGCTCATATCAACACTATCAAATAAAAGAAAATCCGCCCCCGCATCCCGATAGGCTTGCATCTCAGCACGAACAGCAGACATATCTACATTCTCCGGACTCCCCGCAGGCAAATAGACCGACTTCCAGAGTTGACAGGTCACGCTGCGTTTGAGTGCTTCAACCTGTTGTGGAGGTTCCTGGCCGAGGAGCTGCACTGCAAAGGGTTGAACCTGTGATACGATCTCTTGGATATCGGATGTTGTGCGATTATATAGCAAAAGGACAGTTGGAATAGGACTCGCACTTGCGATTTGGACAGCTTGGGCAGTGGAGCGTGTCCGTTCGGATACGGCAACATCAACTAACACGCCGGCGTAATCCGCGCCTGCGTCAGCAGCAAGCCGAGCGTCATGGATAGAGGTTATGCCGCAGATTTTGACGATGCATTCTTTCGACATTTGTGCAATAATTCCTTTTAGGATAGGGTCAGGATTAAAAATCCGTCCTACAAACACACCTTCTTACTCCTCAAAGACGGTTTGTCGATCGGCATCCGAATAACAGATGATCATCGTCACGGGTTGCCAACCGGTGTTGACGGCGTTATGTCTGACATTACGCGGAATACGCAACATCATACCAGGCCTAAGCGGAATAACTTCATCTCCCAACTTGTGGTCGCACTCACCGGAGAGTACATAGATGAGTTCCTCACAGTTCGGATGGTAGTGGGTGGGATTCCCTTCGCCAGCGTTAATGTAGACGACTCCGAAAGTCATCTCGGCTTCCGGGTCAATCTGCTCATTGCAGAGCCATTTAATCGCGCCCCAATCGAAATCAAGGGCACCTGCGTCGTTACTATTGGTTAAGGTTATATCCATAAGTCATCCTTTCTATCGTCAGAATTGAATCATATTTCAAAACAAGCCAACCGTTGCGTCGCATAATCCTGCAATCCTACCGTCGGTTCTTCTTGGAGATAGCCGACAGGTGCACAAATAGCTTGAAGATTGCGAATTTGCCTATCAAGCGCCTGATGCGTATGCCCGAAGAGGACATGCGTGACACGTGGCTCCTCGAAACAGATATCGCCAAGGTGTTTACTTCCCATGAATGTGCGAAAGAAATCCCACGGCAATTCACCGCGGTAACGGATACACTCCTGAAAGGGAACGTGGTGCGTAACAACAACGATCCGTGAAACATCACTTCGGACAGCGGTAATCTGTGCTTTAAGTTCTGACTCAAAACGCCGCGCCACAACACGATCTGTCCCCGACCATTTGGCGTAGCGTTTATCGTTCCAGACGGCTCCCATCAACGTTTTCTCGGCATATTGGGCATCGGAGAAGTCATACCCATCCGGTGCGAAACTATAATCGTACCAACCGATAGTCCCACAGAAACCGATTTGTTCCGTGATAAAGGGTTCATCCATGAGTGGGTGAAACCCACACTCATAACAGAGTGTTGAAATAATCTCACATTTCTGTTCGCTTGTGACATCGGATGTTTCAATTGCCCAGATGTCATGGTTGCCGGGGACAAACAATTTCTCACACGCTAAATCTGCAAGCTGAAATGCGTTAAGTGTTTCAGAAAGTTGAACTAAATGGCGGGCAAGATCCCCTGCAAGCACGAAAACATCAAGTTGTGCTGCCTTAACCGCCTCAATAAGATGTGGGACGATTGCTCTGTTCAAAGGCGTAACGTCTGTGTGTAAGTCCGAAATGAGTCCTATTTTCATTAGCATCCACAACCCGTTACGCGGGCTATTGCGGTGAATTACATCGATTTCTGTGTCAAACTTTTGAACACCTCGTCCAAAAAGATACGGATACCGCTGTCATCATCATTTTGGTATTGCTGACGTTGGCGTTGAAGTGCTTGCATTGAAGGTGCGTCGCCGATCTTGGCAATTGCATCAACAAGGGTGAGTTGAATCGCGGGTTCACTGGTATTTTCCAAAGCTTTGATGAGACGATCCCGCGCTTTAATTCCGCCGATGCCGCCGAGTGCGGAGGCCGCAATATCTTTTGTGCTGGTATCCTGACTCTCAAAAGCAATAATGAGTGCATCAACAGCAGGTTGGCCTATCTGTCTGAGTGCGACACCTGCTTGGAAACGGATACCCGGAATTTCCTCTGGATTTTCGAGGACAGCCACAAGCGGATCAATCGCGGAAACCGGTTTAAGAATTCCGAGTATTGCGAGGCAGGCCCGTCGAATTTCTTGATCCGGTTCTACCTCAATTTGGATGTATTCTTGTGCAAGTTCAGCAAGCTGGCCTTCATTAATTTTCTGATAGAGTGCCTCGGATCTGTGTCTGAACTGGGTTCCGAATGGTGCTTTGAGGGTAGCCGTGTTCTGGGTTCGGTCTACCGTAAGCAAGCCAAGGATAGCGGCAGATTCTAATTGCTGTGCTTGAAGGGTATCGGCAGGAAGTGCGTTCACATTCGCGCTCTGGAATTGCTCGAAGAGTTCGTTTAAGACGCTCAATTCAACGAGACGCTGTAAACTGCTAATTGACGCTTTCCGGAGCGAAAGTTCCGTATTATTCCTGAAAATATCGACCAAGGATTCAATTGCACGCGCATCGCCCAAATCACCGAGTGCGGTCACAGCGGCAATTTTCACACCTATCAATTCAGAGGTTCGGAAAGTAACCTGCTGTTTAGCGAGTTTACCGAGTATCTCCTTATAATCATCAAGGCTATAGATTTTGCGTTCATCAACAATCTTTTCAACAATGTCTCCTACCTGAATATCAGTGTTTGCAGCGGGAGTTCCGGGCTGGATTTGCTTGACGCGCACAGTGCCATTTCCTTCAACACTTAATCCGACTTTATCGCCGCGTCTCCGAAGTGCGATGCGGAGCGGCGGTTTATCTTTCAAATAAAGAATAAGGTTATTGTCTTCATCGAATCCTTTTTTCAGTGCGCTGTTAAAGTCGCCGGTACTTCGGATAGGATATTCCGCAATCACATAAGAGATAAGTTCGCCGCTCTCAAGTTGCGCCTTATCTGCGGGACCATTCGGGGTAGTTTCTAAAACAACGACGCCACTCGTCGACCAACGGTCTTTGAGGTCGCTATCTAATTGCTGCAATCGCATTTGCAGACGTTCATCGTAATGCTGATTTTCACAACCGATCCCTACTATCAGTGCGAAAAGCGGTACGATGAGCATAAAGTATCGGGATTTACCGAACCTTGTTATTTTTTCCAGCATATAGGCATCCTTCCGTTTAAAAGCACAGAGTCATTTAGTTTTAAATAAATTGTTGGATTGTCTCAACTTTTGAATCTTCTTTTCCAAACCCGGTGCGGTTGCAAACCGCACCTACCGGGCCTGGATGGTCTAAAATTGGTGGAATTCGCGATTCAATTAAGAGGAATAGCAACATCTCGACTGCTCTGTTCTTCTAAAGCATCTAAGAGAGGTTCCACAACTTTTTCGTCCCCAAGTACTGCCAACGCGCGGATTGCATCAACGCGTAGCGATGACCCTTTATTCTCCACAATTTTGACTAACTCTGGCACAGCAGCCCCGCCGATTTTTCCGAGAGCTTCTACAGCGAGTTGACGGACCTCGGGTTCTTCGCGGTCGCGTTTCCACTTAGCAGAACCGGATCCAATGAGTACAGCGAGTGCTGGAATAGCATCTCCACTGCCGACCTCTCCGAGTGCTTTGACAGCATTCAAGCGGGTTTCCGTCCGTCCGTGTTCCAGAAGTTTCACCAAGATAGGGACAATTGTGTTCGGGTCATCTTTGCCAAGATGTCCAAGGACCCAATGTGCGTTGTGTCTATCGCGATTATCACTCGACTTAATTGCCTTTTGGAGTTGGCTGAGCAGCCGTTTCTTATCCCCTTGTTTATAGACGCGTTTCAGAGCGTCAAGTGCGGCGTTTTGGATATCCAGATCATCATCGCGAAGCGTCTCAAACACGAGTCTCTCAAGATACTTACCCTTCTCCTCTTGATAGGCAAGGAACATCTGTTTACCGCGCTCAGCGATCGATGCCGCCTCCCAATCAGGCGTATTAGGTTCGTAAAATTCCTGAGAGTTGTAAAACCCAAGCAGATAATGTGCTTCAGCGTTATCCGTCGGTTGCTGGAGTGCGAGTTTGAATTCTCGGACAGCGCGTTCCTCTTTGCGTCGTTTATCCGATTTAATTAATTCTTTGCCCTTCGCGAGATTTTCGTTCTGGGTGCCACATCCGACACTAAAAAGGACGAGTACAAAGGCGAGCCAGATTTTTTTGATATTCATTCAATTCTCCTACGCGGTCAGCGTGAGAGCCACTTGCATCCTCAACGCGGTTCAAGCTGCACTTGATTCAAAGCTCATAGAGGCAACTGTCCGACAATTCCGGTCGGAGGTTTTTGCAAATTCTCCTGTTTGTAAACACAGTTTGCGGACGCGCGCCTACAACAAAGTGAGATACATAAGTGCTCCTAATATTCTTAAGAATCAAGCAGTTCTTGCTGCTCACCGGCTGCGTCAACAACTTCGTTTTCCTCACCATCTTCTGCTGTTTCTTCATCATCTTCTGGTGCGGCGTCAAGTGCCTTCTGGAGGACAACAAGCGGTTTTTCAGTGAAACCCCAATCCTTATACCTCTGTATGACAGGTGCCTCGGAAGCCGGCAGTTCAATTTCGAGCGTTTTCATGCCCTCTTCTGCTGCTGTGGCCTCAGCGGCTTTCATAAGGTGGTCAGCTACTCCTAATGGTCGAAAAGGCGCGGACACAGCAAGGTCTCCGACTGCTGCGACTTCAGGATCAACGGCATTCCGCGTTATGGAAATTTGTCCGATCGGGTACCCGCCGACCTCTGCGACAAGTCGGTGTGTTTGACTGTCTTCCGCCAAATCGGCATCCAAGTCTTTCGTAACCTGCGTCTTGGTTTTTTCAGGGAAGCAATATGATTGTAAATGTGCTGCATCTTCTTTTTCAGCCGATCGCACTTTAAGCGCGCCAGCTAAACTGAAGTCTTGATTTGCCATGTGATTCTCCTTTATTGTTATCAGGTTGCCGGTATCTCCACACATTGTGCGGTAGTGAGTATGTCTACATATCCGGCATCTATAGTATGTTATCCTACTATTCTAATACAGATTACCTTGCACTACAAGTATTTTCTTTAAAGTACTCAGTACTCAGTTATCAGTTGTCGGTCTCGGTCGTTGGAATTGGAAACCTCGCTATAAGGTATTTGCGCAAGTTCTGTTTTTAAAGCATTGTCATCTGACAGCAAACTTACGAGGAAAGTAGTATTGCATCTTTCGCTTCGGCATTATCAGGGTTTTCCTGCGCGGCAGACGGCGATGCATCGACGTTAACAACATCTTCTGGTGTCATTTCATCGAGATTTTCCTGACCGATTCGCAACTGTCGCTCGGCATCAATAACGTCTCTGTTAATTTTTCCGATACATCGGGTGAGTTTATCAACGAGAGCAGTATGTCCACCCATGATGCGGCGCATCTGACGGAGTTGATCAATAACGAGTCGGAAGGTTCGAACGAAATCGCCAGCATCCAAATGGGCATATTTTTCTAATTGATCAAATTCACAGCCGCGGCTCCACGCCAGCATTGCAGTACAAAGTCGAAACTCCAACATAGGCGTAATTTCTGTCGCCTTATGCTTACCCTCTAAATACTGAATAAATGAGATTTCAGAATTGACAGCATACAGTATCTCCAATAGGCGTTCATCGTTGAGAGGTTTAAAGTAAACGTCCTTACGCGGCTCAGTGACAATTGCGACCATGAGGCAGTTAATTTCGTCTTCCGTAAGCCTTTCAAAGAAACCGCCAAACAGCAATTGGGTCAATTGGACTTCATACCCGTAGAGATGTGCGGCGGTATTTCCGCGAGGCAGAAGTGTTTGGGCTTCGGTATACCCCAACTCTTCAAGGACCTTCAGGCGCGCGGCTATCTGCTGTCTGGGATCATTCTCAATGTAAGTCGTTCTCTTTTTAAGTTTCCGAAGTCGCTCTTCTTCTCTGCGGATCGCTTTATATCTGTTTGTACATGTTTGCAAGTGCTGACATCCCTCACAAAGGCTCTGCTCGGCCTCCCTTTGAAGCAGAATAATTTTTTTCTGAACAGCGTTCAATCTTTTAACACGTTCTTTTTGCTGCTTCTTCTTCCGGGTTTGCGATTTGACCTGCTCTCTCTCTACATGCAAACGCCGAATCTTTTGTTCGATACTCCGCTTGTGGTGATAATGTTTCTGAATTTGCTCGCTGCCATCAATACCGTCGTGGATGCATTCGGGCTCCGGTAGTGTCTGAAGTTTCTCTGTTTTCTCCTCAATTTGTTTGTTGAGTTTCGCCACGCGTACGTGGTTTTGATGATTGCTCAAACTCATGGTGTAAACATCGTATATATCGTCTCCATATTTTTGATAAAGATTAAGGATACTGGAATAGGAGAGATTAAACTGACTCTCTATGGGTTCTATCTTATCAGCAACGACGGCTCGAATCTCACCTGAATCGGCATAAGCGGGTACAATTTGGGTGTAAACGTAGCCGATCGTGTCAATCCCGCGTCTGCCGGCACGTCCGGACATCTGGTGATACTCCCGCGCTTTGAGGTAGCGGAATCCGATACCGTCAAATTTTTCAAGACTATCAAAGACGACAGTGCAGGCGGGCATATTAATACCGACAGCAAAGGTTTCAGTGGTAAAGAGGAGCTGAATTAATCCAGAAGTAAATAACCTTTCTACGACCTCTTTAAGCGTCGGTAACATACCGGCATGATGGTAGGCGATCCCGCAGCTGACGAGTCTACGAAACTCAGTAATTTTCTTCTCGTCAACGATGTCAAACTGGACACAAAGTTCGTCAAATTGCCTGAGAATCTCTGTTTTCTGTTTTTTATTGAGCAGCTGCAGCTGCGAACCGAATACCAATGAAGATGCGTTTTCTTCACACCCCTTTCGGCTAAAACAGAAATAGAGACAGGGTAGCTGCTTCTCACGTTGGAGATATGGAACGAGCCGTGTCTCCGTGAAATCAGACGGAAGTGCCTTTACACGTCTATCATTAAATGGATCGGATTTTCGTTTACGTGCGTCGCTTTTTGCTCTGTTACGAAGCGCAGTGATATGCTTTATACCGCCAATCCCGTAATCTTTAAAATAGAGGTGATGCTCCAAAGGTACCGGACGTTTTAATTCTTCGACGACCTCAATGTCAATCTCTCGGACGCTCCGCATCCACTCCGCGAAGGGATTGATGTTTGGAATCGTGGCACTCAGGCAGACGAATTTAATATGCTGGGGGGCAAAGATGAGGCTTTCTTCCCAAACGGTGCCGCGCTCAATATCGTTAATATAGTGGATTTCGTCAAAGATGACGTAAGAGACATCCTGTAATCGCTCAATGTCGTCAAAGATAGTATTTCGGAAAATCTCAGTCGTCATTAATAGTACTTGGGCATAGGGATTTAGTACTACATCGCCTGTAACAATGCCAATTTTGTCTCCGTATTCAGCATGAAAGTCGCGATATTTCTGATTACTGAGGGCTTTGATGGGTGCGGTATAGATAACGCGGCAGTTTTCCTGAAGACACTTTTCGACAGCGTACTCTGCGATAACAGTTTTGCCGGCACCCGTAGGTGCAGTGACAATCACCGAGGTATCCTGATTAATTGCCGCGATCGCTTCCTCCTGAAACCGATCCAATTCTAACCCTTTGTAGAGCATTCAGTCCTTCCTTGCATTCGAGTGCCTCGCCATGTAGTGTCGAAGCCGTTTGAGGCGTAATATTATAAGTAATTCTAATAGATACGGTATTTTTTGTCAAGGGAATTGTTTTTATAGTAGCAGTCGGCAGTCAGCAGTCAGCGGTCAGAGGGACAGTTTTCTATGATAATATGGTGTTCAAAATCGGTTAGCAAGGTTTCGGAAAATCAAGCGAAATAGCCCTCGGTTTTGGGTTTTGCCTTGACATCCTCTATCTGCCGTGTTATTATGGTAGAGGCAGATTTGCAGCACTTTCGATATTACAGCTGGAGGAAATCATGCAAGACGGTAAACAGATACGGAAGCGACCTTCACTCATCTGGCTAAAGCGAACGATAGGTATTCTTATATGTGTCGCGCTTTGCGGTGTTATCGGGTGGGCACAAAAGAGTGAGAATAAAAATGAACAGGCAAGAACTTGGGCGGACCTTGGCGTAACAGCAGCACATCAAACCCAACTTGAAGCCTTGTGGGAGTTGAAACGCCAAAAAGAGATTCAGGCAGTCAAAGACTTGAAAACCTTAAATCGGTTCGCAAAAGATTCGCTTGTTGCGGATGCAAAAATTCAAGAAACCCTGGACGAATTTCGGTCAAAACGCAAAGAAGTACAGGAACAGATTGAGAAGATCGAGGAAGAATTGCTTCAGACCTTGCCGACGCAAGCGCAACTCCACTTGACGCTCTTCGGTATCTTGGATAATGGTGTCCCACGTAGAATAACGAAGTCGCAAACCAGCAAAAAAACGGATGAAAGACCGCAGCAGTAAAAATAAAAAAAGTGGAGGATACCAGACTTGAACTGGTGACCTCTTGCATGCCATGCAAGCGCTCTCCCAACTGAGCTAATCCCCCACAAAAGATTGTTTTAATTATAT
>CAZQIP010000331.1:0-9996 GCA_964593655.1 uncultured bacterium
GTGTACTCACCTGCCCCCTGCCCCCCTGATAAGGGGGATATGGGGGGTTAGGGGATAAAGGCGGGTTGCGATCTGCATTCCTAACCGCACCGAGTATAACCAAAAGCGATAAACTCTTTAAAAAAAACTGTCAATTAGAATTGGTATAATATGAGGATTCTATACAATGCAAAACGGAAACCATATATTGTGTCCTGAAGAAAGGGAGCAGTTTTGGCGGCAGGGCTACCTCGGTCCTTACACACTCTGTAACTCCGAAGAGATGCTCGACCTGCAACCAGCAATTGAAAGGGTGCTTGAAACTGACGCGCCTGACCATAAAAATAGGGTGCATAACCGCCATCTTGATTCTCCGGTAATCCATAATCTTGCCACGCACCCGACTATTATCAAGCGGATGGCATCCCTCTACGGACCAGACCTGCTACTCTGGCGGACGAACTTCTTCGTCAAAGAACCGGGAGCAAAGGAGATTCCGTGGCACCAAGACTTCAACTATTGGCCCCTTGAGCCACCGATTATTATTTCGGCATGGATTGCTATCGATTCAGCAACGTTGGAAAATAGCTGCCTCCAGATCGTACCCGGTTCACACCGCAAAGTTATACCGCACGTGAAAGCGACCGCCGACATGGCGTTCAATCAGATGGGTGACCTCGGGTTCGTTGATACAAGCAATGTCGTCAACTTAGAGATGCAACCCGGCGAATTTGTGCTCTTTAATGAACGCACGTTGCATCACTCCGAGGCGAATCGCTCTGACAAACGGCGTATCGGTTTGGCGGTTCGCGTCATCCTGCCGATTGTTAAAGTTTTCGATTGGGACGCACCGCAACACGAACTCATTGTCATTCATGGTGAAGATCCCGTTCAATTCAACAAGAGAGGTTAATTATTTAAAAGGAGTATTATTAATGAATCATCAAATTACCCTCGCCTCTCGGCCCGCAGGGTATCCGAAAGAATCAGATTTCAACTTGGTGGAAGTCCCCATACCGAAACCGGAAGACGGTCAAGTATTGGTGAAAACTATCTACCTCTCCGTTGATCCGTACATGCGCGGGCGGATTAATGCAGCAAAATCTTATGCCGCCAACGTCGAAATTGATGAAGTAATGGTGGGGAGTGTTATTGCTCAGGTGATTGAATCAAAGCATCCCAATTTTGAGGTCGGGGACATTGTCAACGCGAATATCGGGTGGCAGGAATACGGGGCTACTGCAGGCGATGGGTTGCGGAAAATTGATCCGACAATCGCGCCTATCTCAACAGGCGCAGGGATTCTCGGTATGCCAGGGTTAACAGCATATTTTGGGCTGCTTGAAGTTGGACAACTTCAAGCGCGAGAGACGGTGTTTGTCTCTGGGGCCGCAGGGGCAGTCGGCTCTGTCGTCGGACAGATTGCGAAAATTAAAGGCTGTCGGGTTGTCGGCTCCGCCGGTACCGATGAAAAGGTCGATTATATCGTCAATGAACTCGGTTTTGATGCGGCTTTTAATTATAAAGAGATCTCCGATTACCACACGGAACTCCAGACGCTTCTACCCGATGGTATTGATGTCTATTTTGACAACGTTGGCGGCAAGATCACGGATGCTGTCTTCCTCAATTTAAGAATCAAGGGACGTGTTGTTATATGCGGACAAATTTCTCAGTATAATTTAGAAAAGCCGGAGACAGGCCCGCGGTTCCTCTGGCACATGATTACCAAACGTGCAAGAATCGAAGGCTTCCTTGTCTCTGAGTACGCCGATCAGCACGCAGAAGCACTCGCTGAGATGTCAGAATGGTTGCGGCAAGGCAAGTTGAAATACCATGAAACGATCGAAGAAGGCGGGATTGAGAGCGCACCCGCGGCATTCATTAGCATGTTAAAAGGTGGCAATATCGGAAAACAACTCGTCAAGATCGCTGAATTGGAGTGAAGACTACGATAATCTGAACTCGCTACTTACACGTGCACAGCCTAAATTCGCCGCTAATATCCCTTCTCTTTATCAATTACACTGAGAAGCGGTTTACCAACGAGCAGTCGTTCTAAGTTGTCACAGAACAGTCCAACCGACCGATCCAAGCGGATTGGCGAACCCCCAGCGACGTGCGGTGTAACGATGACATTCGGCAGATCCCACAACGGACTGTCGTCAGGCAGCGGTTCCTCAGGTGTGACATCCAACCCCGCACCACCAATACTCTCTGAAGTGAGTGCCCGGAGCAGTGCAGGCCCATCTACAATCTTGCCGCGTGTGACGTTGATAAGCAACGCGTGCGATTTCATCTGTTCAAATGCGGCATCGTCAAACATACCGTGCGTCTCCGGTGTCAGTGGCGCACAGATAGAGACAACATCTGATGCCGAGAGAAGTTCATGGAACCGATCCATCTTCCAAACTTCATGGACATACGACGGGGCTTCAACCGCTTCAGGATCAACAGCGATAACGCGCATCTCAAACCCTTGTGCCCGGCGCGCAACGTCAATCCCCGTTCCGCCGAGTCCAACAATACCAAGCGTGCATTCACTCAATTCCCACGTCGCGTGGCGGATCGACATCCGGTTATCCCACGTCCGCTCGCGGACTGAGCGTCCGACGCCTCGCAGGAGTCCGAGGAGTAATGCCCACGTTTGGTCTGCTAAATGCGGTCCAACGAAGCCTTTCGCGCTCGTCAGGATAACATCGCTCTTGACAAATTCGGGAAAGAGCAAGCCGTCAACACCGGCAGAAAGGACTTGCACCCACTTCAGTTGTTTCGCATTCTCAAAAAGCGAGCGGTTGAAGCCACCGAACACGATATCGGCGTCTACAATTTCACGCAGTGCTGCTTCTGAATTCTGTGGTTTCACGAGCGAAAGCTCGTTAGAAACCGATCCGATTTGCTGCTGTTGTTCTGGCGTAATATCCGTGTTAATCAAAATTTTCATGTTGACATCTCCCATACATCGTGGTATTCTATATACAGAATAGCGAAATTCTTACCCAAAAATACATTCTCAGAAAAGGAGAATTTTATTGTGATAAATTTATCTTCTATGCGTTCGCGTAACCGCCGGACCCATATTATCTCTATTCCCATTTTGGCAATTAGCATACTTCTTGCTACAATCTTCATCGCGAGTTGTGGCGACGAAGGCGACACCCCTGAAGATACCACCGGTATGACAGATGTCCTACAACCCACAACAACACCTTCTGAAACGCCACCCCCGCCTCCGGTAGAAGGACCACCACCGGCAGAGGAGGTCGTCGAAGAACCGGGCGTCTCTTTTCAAGAGCACATTCAACCTATCCTCGCTTCGGAATGTGCTATTGCAGGGTGTCACGCCGCACCGGGTGCTGCCGGACTTGACCTCGGCAACTACGACACCTTCAAAAAAGGCGGCAACAACGGTCCCGGGTTCGATGCTGGTGATGGCAAGGGTAGCCTTGTCGTCAAGCGCATTGATGGCGGCGGCATGCCCCTTGGCAGACCCCCGCTGGATGGGGACCAAATCCAACTCTTCATTGACTGGATTGATGAAGGTGCCGAGAATAACTAAAATTTAGCAACAGCATACCATTCTTGTCCTTCTCTGTCAAGCTGAAAAGATTGTCAAGCCTTGGCACTATCCATATAAAAGGCGCATCTGTGATGCGTCTTCTTTTTTACGCGGTGATCGGACGCATTGCATTTTATGCAACCTTTTGGGTTCACGGACGCGTTTATAATATTATGAAGGCACGGATATTTAGTTCTCGGTTTTTTCGTCCAATTTTGGTACCCAGGCCCGGTTAGCCACTATTTTGTAGCGTAAACTTTTAGTTTGCGCCCTTATGACACAAACTAAAAGTTTGTGCTACATGCGTGGCAACTTAGGTTAAAACTAAATAGTCCTAATCAGATAGTTGTTCTATATAATCCGTAACTTCTCTGAATTAGATTTCGATAAAAACGTTGGAAACTGATAGAATCTACTTATCGAAAGTTTAGGAAGCAGATTCTATAAATGTCCATTGTGTAGGCATAACCTTACCGCGCGATCCGCGCGTATTCAAAGGGCAGTTACCATGAGAAAACTTATCTTTCTTTTTACGTTCACCCTTACTATTACTGTGTTTTCCCATAACGGAAACACGGCACCGGTGACGGATGGACTCGTGAGTTACTGGACATTCGATCAGCAGGACATTATTGACAACACAGCAAAGGATGTTTGGGGCAAAAACGATGGCATAATTGTAGGAGACCCCAAACTTGTTACTGGTCGAAAAAACAGTGCTTTGAAATTTGACGGTTCTGGCGACTATGTAAATCTGACAACCCTCGGTGATTTTGGGAGTCAGGTCGGTTCGTCTACCTTTGAAGCTTGGATCAAAACGAACTTGAAAGAAAAACGCTGGACAACGCTCTTCAAAGTTCGTGATGTTGACTTGGCAGAACGTGATCCAGGGGCTATCAAAATCCAGGTTCCGGATTGTGGTACGGGGTGGGGAATCGATCTCAACGCACAGACGGTGCTCCCTAACTTAGCGGCTGATCTAGTAAATCCGGTAAACTTTATTGAGAACCGTATAAAAAATCAATTTGATACCATTAGTTTCTCTAAGGATTGGATTCGCCTTTATCTTGCCCATAAAGTAGGGCAGCATGGATGCCACACTTCAGTCTCTGAAACGCAGTTTCCAATTTCGGATGGGGAATGGCATCACCTTGTTTATATAAACGGCGCGCCTTATGTGGATGAAAACGGACACGAAGGGCGGGGACAAGCCATCTTTATAGATGGTAACCCGGAATGGTTCGGTAAATATAGCCGATGGAAACCCGGTGATTCTATCCCATTCACAGAACCTGTCTATCTTGGTGCGGGGAACAATCGTGGCAAAGCAGAAAGGTTTTTCAACGGCATCATTGATGAAGTCCGTATCTACAATCGACCGCTCACTGAAGACGAAGTGACCCAGAATTTTGAAATCGGACTCTCCGTTGAGGCGACCAAGAAACTGCCTGTCGTTTGGGGCAACCTGAAGACAATCTTAAAATGATGGACAACACGTCTCTATAACGCCGGAATCTGTTATCGTTCAGACGTACGTTGCCCCTCCAGAAGAAAAAATCGCAGATGGCTATTGACAGTCAATAGTCGGCTAAGAGGTTACTGAAGCACTCTAATTATGAAGGCACTATATCTTGACCTCTGTTTGAAAATTCGGTATACTTCTCTCATTGGTTGCAGTGTGACGTGTTTAAGAGGGTTTCGACCCATCCCTGCAATAGCATGAGTTGGTTAGAACCCTCTTTACTATATTCGCTGGAGGTAAATCATTATGAAAACACTCATGAATGTGCTGATGTTCTCTGTGGTTATCGTTGCGTTGTGTGGCATTACAGACGCAGAAAATATCGTAACCGATGGACTTGTGAGCTACTGGACCTTTGATCGGGAGGACATTATTGATAACACTGTCAAAGACGTTTGGGGCGAAAACAATGCAACAATTGTAGGAACCCCAACCATCGTCAACGGACACCTGAAAGACGCACTCAAATTTGATGGGATCAAGGATTATGTGAACCTAACGACCCTCGGCGATTTTGGGACTAAACTCGATTTTTATACCGTTGAAGTGTGGATTAAAACGGATTACAAAGAAACATGGACAACAATTTTCAAAACTATAGGCACTTGCAATAATCGGGCAACTATGATTTGGGGAATAGATATCAACAGAAGGACGGCGAATGCTGAGGAGCGTCAGAACGACCCTTTTGGGCCTCAGATTATTTTTGCTGAGGATTCCATGCAACTTTATTTCCCAGCTCTTTTAAAAAATAAAGGAGGGTGTTCACTTTTCTTTCTGATGAGCGAATTTCCGCTTTCAGATGGCAAATGGCATCACCTCGTCTATACGAATAAGACTATAGATGAAAACGGTGCAGAATGGCCGGAACGCGCGCTTTTTATTGATGGAACACTGAATCGGATTACAAAGTTTAATCCAATACGTCCGAACCGTCAGTACAAATATGAGCCATTCTCTGAACCTGTCTATCTTGGCGCAGGAAATAATCGCGGTAAAGCCGAAGGCTTTTTCAACGGCATTATTGATGAAGTCCGCATTTATGATCGAACCCTCACTGAAACAGAAATCATGCAGAATTACCAATCGACTACGGGGCTCGCTGTTGATCGGACAGATAAGTTACCAACAGTTTGGGGTGCCCTGAAAAAAAAATAAGCATCCATCCGATGCTATTTGGATTCACGGACGCGTTTTTAATATTTTTAATATTATGAAGGGACTACTCTTAATTTTTTGTGAGGAGATAGATGAAAGCAAGTGATTTTGCCTTAATCCAGCGCACCTTAGAGGGCGACCAAAGCGCGTTTACCGAACTCGTGAACAAGTACCAGAAATGGGTACACACCCTCGTCTGGCGGAAGATCGGCGATTTTCATATCGCCGAAGAACTCACACAGGATGTGTTTCTGAAAGTTTACAAAAAACTATCAACCCTGAAACCCACGGATCATTTTCCGGGCTGGCTCTATGTGATAGCTTCGCGACACTGTATCGCGTGGTACCGAAAGAAGCAGCTGCCGACAACGTCGTTAGACACGATGCCAACGTCGGAATTGGAGGAACTCTGTTATCTCCAACATGAGTCAGCATCCGGTGAACAAATCTCTCTTGAACGCCAACGCGACATCGTCAAGCGTCTCCTCGAAAAGTTGCCGGAGAGTGAGCGCACTGTCGTAACCCTCCATTATCTGGCAGAAATGTCTTGCGAAAAGATTAGCGAATTCTTGGGCGTATCCCCGAACACAGTTAAGAGCCGGCTGCATCGCGCCCGAGCGCGACTGAAGAAACAAGAGCATCTACTCCACGATGCCTCAAGTGTTTTCCAAGTCCCCCCAACACTCACCGAGAACATCATGCGCGAAATCGCCAATGTCAAACCGACATCGCCTCCCGCGAGCAGACCGGGGCTACCGTGGGGTCTCTCTTTCGCATCAACCTTTTTAGTTATCCTGATGATCGGAGTCGGCACGCTCGCATTGTCCCGTTTTCAGCAACCCTATAATTTAGATGCAACATCGGAAATGACAATAGAACTCGTTGACACACCTGTCGTCCTTGAATTGGAACGTAAATCCGACGCGCTAACCCAATTCGGCAATACCGATACACCGGGTAAAAATGGTGCCTCTGGATTCCAAGCGGAACCCCTGCTCCTCGCAGCTGCGCAAGCAGACGAGACCGACCTACCAACAGCAAAACCACAGTGGATTCAGACAAAAGGACCGGGCGGCGTTTTAAGTGCCGGGCTCTCTCTAACATCCGATCAAACCCTCTATGCTATTACCAAAACAGGTCTCTATCGACTCAGAGAAGAAAGAGACGCGTGGACGTTTGTCAGTGCCAGCGGCCCGAATCGGGAATTTGAGGGCGTTATGGCAGACCGTGACGGCACCCTTTACCTCCTCACACCCCATGAACTCTTGGTCTCAGTTGATAACGGTAAGACGTGGAATAGCCTCGGCGCACGACCCGAAGGCCGTGCAGTTGCGTTGGTTATCACGGATATGGTGATGTACCTCATCCTCAAAACAGAGGTATTTCGGTCCGAGGATGTCGGTAAGCAGTGGGAGCCTATAGGAGAAACCTTACGAGCCTTAGCCTCGCAAGCTTTAGCCGATAACAAACTCGAAGAGGTCCGCCCCAATGATCCTGCTCTTGGGGACTTCCACGCCATTAATAACATGGCTTTCCGTATATGGGATGCGCTCGCTATTGACAACACCCTATTTATAGGCACAAGTCAGGGACTTTTCCGATTGACCGATGCCTGGGAAAAGTTGCCGGTGCCGACATTAGACGGTATCAAATCCTTGGCAGCCATCGAAGCTAGACTCTACGTCGGAACAATCCTCCCGCACGGGCTGCCACCACTGGGGATCGGGCCCGAATCGTCGGCACCTACAACAGTTTTCGCTTCGACCGACCTCGGCGATTCATGGACCGATATTACGCCAATTAGCCGCGGACATTCTATACGCGTTGCTGAGGTCGTTACAGTCGGAGACACACTGATATTGACCGGTTATGGTTTACACTCTCAAGATGGGGGCGAAACATGGATGACGCTTGGCGGAGACCTAAACAGGATTAGCGTGTCTCCTGCTATCGCGTTAGACGAAAGCAATCTTTACACCAGTGGCATCGGAATAAGACGCTCCACCGATGGCGGTGTCACGTGGCACCCCTTTATGACCGGAATCGTGAATTCCCGTGTTCCGCATCTATTTGTATTTAAAAACGTTGTCTACGCCTTAACACGTACAAAAATGTTCAAATCCGCGGACGGTGGCGAGTCGTGGGAATCCGACGGCTTAATAAGTGCTAATACAAAAGCTCGGCATCCTTCTCCGGGCTTTCTTCGTGAAAGTTTGAATGCCTTGGCAAGGAAATTTGCCACAGTCGACGGTGTTCTTTATATGAGCAATAGTGAGCATGATGGTGTCACGCTCTATCGCCTCGCTGATGCTGGCAATGTGTTTCTACCGGTTGAAGATGCCCCAGATTTTGAAGAAGATACTTTATACACGGAATTGGAGAAAAAGCGGAATGCGGCAATAAGGAGCCGTTACCGTGCCGATATTGACAGAGTGATGAATCAGTGGAATGCCAAACAAAAGCGAATCCAAGAAGAACAGGAGACGAATGGAACGTTTACGGTTACCAAGGATGCCGTCTTCATGGAATACAGACATAAACTTTACAGATGGCAGTTCGACGAAACGGCATGGCACGACACTGGTTTGGAAGATCACGCAGAAATCTCACCTATCGGCAGAAAAGGGCTCGCTCTCGCCGCTTTCGGAAACACGGTTTATGCCGGTAAACGGGAGGGTGAGCTTTTCCTATCCCAAGACGGCGGAGACACATGGAACAACGTCACCAAGGACCTCGCCTTTCCATTTGGACACTTTAAGGAGATCGTATTCGCGGGCTCAACAGTCTACGTTTCAACGGACATGGGAGTCATGAGTTCGAGCAATAACGAGACATGGAATGTCATCACCGATGCCGATGGGAACAGATTTATCATGGACTGGATCGCAGTCGATGGGACAACGACTTATGGTGTGTGTGATAGTGGTGTCTATCAGGTAGATAACCAAACAAACACATGGAAACAGATCATTCCAGAACTACCCCATACCCCAATCTCCTTTGCCATTGATGGCAATACCTTTTACATCGGCACAAAACAAAACGGTGTTCTCCGTTTTCAGCGTGACCATTGATAAGTATTTTCTCTTCTTTTCCATCTATATCTCCTTTCCCTGATTTTCCTTTTGCTGGCGAGGTTTTTTAACCTCGCCTTTGCATCATTGTTCCGCCCTGATAAGGGGGGTTATCTTCCCAAAATTGCATTTTATGCACCACTTCGACCCCCAAAGTGCGTTACTATATAATGAAGCCTTATTTTTCATTTCTTCGGAGGGAGACAGATGAGAGAAAGTGATGCTGCATTAATTCAACGGACTTTAGATGGAGACGAGGGGGCGTTTACAACGCTCGTCAACAAATACCAGAAATGGGTTCATACCCTTGTCTGGCGGAAGATCGGTGATTTCCATACCGCTGAAGAACTCACGCAGGATATTTTCCTGAAGGTTTACAAAAAGTTATCAACACTGAAACCGCCAGATCGTTTTCCGGGGTGGCTCTATGTCATCACGACACGGCACTGTATCACATGGCTCCGAAAGAAGCGTGTATCAACGACATCCCTGAATGCGATGCCCACAACCGAGTTAGAGGCGTTATGTTATGCACGATATGAGGCAGCGCGCGGCGAGGAAGCATCTGCTGAACACCAGCGCGAACTCGTCAAACGCCTCCTCCAAAAACTCCCAGAGAGCGAGCGCACCGTTGTAACGCTGTATTATCTCGCAGAAATGACGAGTGAGGAGGTTAGCACGTTTTTGGGGGTATCACCGAACAC
>CAZQIP010000332.1:0-16341 GCA_964593655.1 uncultured bacterium
GCCTTCAAAGTTGGGATTAATCCATGCGGAAATTGTGAACGGGTCTGCCTTGAAGATGTCCCCGTGGAGAGAGTCGGAGACTTGTAGCTCGACATAAGCCGTAGCATCCAAATGGATTGCATCTCCAAATTTGCCTTTAACCCACTTTGATCCGCCTTCAACCTTGCCGTGGTTATCGTTTCCAGATGCGTCTTCCGAGTCACCTTCAAACGGAAAATAAGCCACTAAATCTGGGTCTTCACCGGTAATCCCCAAAGTGGCACTCATGAGTAAAAAAGTGACTGCCAAAGTCAACGTAAAGAGTTTCATCGTATTGCTCCTTTTAAGTCGTTCGTTTTTGAGTTTCAAGCGGTTTGTTTAAGTTGTTTAAATATTAGCATATATAATAAGGAAAGTCAACTCGCGCGTCTATTATAGTAAAACCTATCATTAATTGGGCATTCTCAAACCCAAACAGTCTGAATGCCCGTTGAGGACATTCAGACTGGCACAACCTAACAGGTTATGCTACAAAGATGTCTACTTACTTTTAGGATTCACTATAATCTCAGTGTAGAGTTTATAGAGTTTCTCGCCGATGCTTCGCCAGTCGTAATCTTGTTCGACGCGGGCGCGCCCACTTTCGCCAATCCTACGGCGGAGTAAAGGGTCTGTGAGCAGGCGGATAACTGCATCTGAAAAGGCAATCGGTTCATCAGCAATGAAGATTTCCTCACCGTCTTTGAGATCTAACCCCTCCGCGCCGACCGTTGTAGAGACAATCGCTTTGCCCATCGCCAAAGCTTCGAGGATTTTCAGGCGGGTGCCGCTCCCGATACGCAACGGCACGACAAAAACCGTCGCCTCGGCGAAATAGGGGTTGATCTCCGGCACCCGTCCTGTGACAACAACGCTTTTTCTTTCCGCTAACCTTTCCACAAGTGGCGATGGGTTTCCACCGACAATCGAAAATCGGACATCAGGGACCTTCTCCTGAATCTGTGGTAACACTTCATCGGTGAAAAAGGTAACAGCATCTTCATTCGGATACCAATCCATACTCCCGATATAGATGAGGTGCGCGGGGGCTTCAGACGCAAAGTCGGGTTGGTAATGCGTAACATCTACACCGTTCGGGATGATCTCTATGCTGTCTTCGGCACAGTGTTGTTGAAAAACGGCAGCATCAATGTCAGAGGTACAGGTGACCGCGTCAAACTTTGGACTTAGCACGCGTTCATAGCGTTGGAATGCGAGTTGCTGTGTCCAATACGCGAGTTTGTAGAACGGATTGATCGTTTCACTGCAGAGCCGCCGCCAGATCGCGGAATCAACGTTCTGCTGTGAAAGCACACCGGGGAGCTCGGTGTCCATCTGAAATTGTGCCGTGTGAAACATCTCATAATGGACGAGATCAAAGTCTTCAGTTGCGACTAATTCCCGAAATTTTTGGCGATAGGCAGGCAGCGCATAGCGAGCGACAGTGATGGGTTGCCGTTTGAGAAAAGCGGTGACGAGTGTGCCTAACGATACGCGTGGCAGTGTCGGTGCGTTGGGAACGAGGTGAACCTGAATGCCTAACTGCTGCAACTGGGCGACTCCGTCCGCATCTGTCGGTTGTGTCTCCAAAGCGAGCAGTGTCACATCGCTTTTCGCTGCAATCTGTTTAAGGAGGTTAAAAACCCGGATGCGTCCGCCATCGGTGAGTGGGAACGGCACGGTAGGCGATAGGAAAAGGATTTTCATTCTTTTAACCTAAGGTATTGCCTAACTGACGAAACGGTATATTGACTTCTTGGGTAATGCTTCATAGTATCCGCCGGGTAGAAGCGTGTTGGTTTTTGATAAGGATACAGGTTTTAGATAGATAAGTCAATGAAAAAATCAGGATGAAGATTCAGAACTCATATTTCTCGCGATAGTTAGGGTGGTGCAAAAGGCGTAGTTAAGGCTTCTGCGGATGCGCCCTAACTTCTGATGTGAATATTACGAAAAAACCGAAAGCTAAATAGCTCTGTATAATTTGCTTTTTGTCGTAAAGTATAGAGTTAGATATAGACTTGATTCTTTTTAACTTGAATAATATTTAAAATAGACTATTATAATGCTTTGTGCTATTTGTCTTCTCGGTGCCTTCGTGAACCAATGTATGGAACGTTCCTTTTGGCAAAACCAAAATCTTTTCTGAAACTAAAAACTTTGGCAAGCATCACAAAAATTTTTGCGGTTTTACACGGATTGGCGAAACGAGTTCTCATTGGGTTTAGAATTAATAAGATGTTAGAAACCCTGATTTTACAAGGGTGTATCGGGCGTGAACCCGTAGAAGACACAATGACAAATCAGAAGGTTGGAAGCGTTGGCACGGTTTTTGCAAACATGAGTTTAATAAAAGACCCTGAGTTGTGTAAAGGTATTCACTACGGTCAGGTCTCCCAACTATTGCGGTCAGTGATGAGAACACTGTGCATAAGCGTGATGGACCTTTCTTCTTTCTACAGAGACGGAGGCATATTATTAATGATATTTTCTAAAGGGAACGCCCTTTTACTCTCGTTGGTGCTTGCGCTTTCTGTGCCAGCAATGTCGGCATCTGAGAAGGACTCCCCTCCTCCAGGATACCGGATCCATCGATCCATTCCGCCACAGGGTGCTAAGACTCACGTAGTCGTTCCGGGGGAAAGGTTCCGGGCCGGCGGGTTCAAACGTTGGATCTATGGCAGCGACTATCGGGATCTCTGGAACACCCCAATCGAAGTTGCAGTCCTTGACCTCGACAGTGTAGGCGGCGGGCTGACGCCGCTTCGTACTGGCGGATTCGGACAGTCCATATCCCTTCATTTCACAGGTGAGGATGGTCGCCGGTATACGGTTCGTTCCCTGGACAAGGATCCCACGAAACGGATATGGGAAGTCCTCAAGGGTACGATTGCCGACGACTTTCTCCAGAACATGGTTAGTGCGCTTCTGCCGACAGGTGCCCTTGTAATTGATCCGCTGATGGAAGCCACTGACATTCTCCATTCCAAGCATACGCTTGTCGTTATTCCAGATGACCCGAGGTTGAAGGAGTACCGCGATCAATTTGCCGGCCTTATAGGAACGCTACAGGAACACCCTTCGGAAGGAGTTGATAATACTCCGGGCTTTGCGGGTTCGCGGCAGATCAGCGGTACCGAGAAGTTGTGGGAGCATTTGGAAGAAACACCTTCTAACCGCGTTGATGCCCGCGCTTTTCTAAAGGCGAGATTGATGGATTTTCTCATCGGTGACAAGGACCGTCATGACGGTCAATGGAGATGGGCGCGGTTTCCCGATGGCGAGGGGCATATCTGGGTTCCCATACCAGAGGATCGCGATCACGCGCTTAGCGATCTTGATGGGGTTGTCATGGCAGTCGCGCGGAGAGGGATCCCCGTTTTCATGGAATTCGAGGATAAGTATCCAAGTCTGTTGGGCTTGACGATTACGGGTTGGGAGCTCGATCGCGAGTTCCTTGTTGAACTCGATAAGGCTGCATGGGATTCGGTAGTAACGGTGTTTTGCACGGAACTATCGGACCCGGTCATTGAGGATGCAGTCCGGCAGCTTCCACAGGCATATTACGAGATCATCGGGGAAACGCTTGCTGAGGCACTCAAGTCGAGACGGGATGCATTGCCTCAATTTGCCAGCAGGTACTATGCGCTGATTACGCGCCAGCCTGAAATCCAAGCGACTGATCAGAACGAGTACGTCGCGTGTGAGCATACACCGAGTGGTGATTTGGTCGTCCGTATGGGTCTCATAGAAGGTCCCGATGGCGAAAAGAAGGCACCCTATTTCCAGAGGACGTTCGTCCCCAAAGAATCGCGAGAAGTCCGAATATACCTCCGGGGTGGAGACGACCACGCGGAAATATTAGGGACAAAGGGTCGCATTACCGTTCGTATAGACGGTGGCGGTGGAGACGACACGTTTACAAATACCTCCGAGGCGGGTGCCTCAAAGACTCGGTTCTATGATTTTCGTGGGAAAAATCGGTTCGTCAAAGGCAAGGGCGCGAAAATTGATGAGACTTCCTACAAACGTCCTCCGGGATGGATTCCCATTTTACTTGCCCGGTATGCACTGGACTGGGGTAAGCACACCTTTACTTACCCGAGTATTACGGTAAATCCGGATCTGGGTCTGTTCTTGAGGGCACACCACAGCCGGATGTATTTCGGCTATCGAAAAGCCCCCTTCGCTTCGCGGCATTCTTTCAACGTTGGACTTGCTACGAATGGTTTCGAGCCTTTTGCCTCCTATACCGGCGACTTTCGCCGCGTACTGCCCAATCTCGACGGAAGAGTTCACTTCAAGTATTCTGGCATCCAGACAATCCGCTTCAACGGATTCGGCAACGACACTCAGATTTCAGAACCGTCTTCCTTCTATAAGGTGGAACAGAGTCATGTCGCTTTTGCACCCTCCCTCTATTTTCGCAAGAAAGAGCATGAGGAAGATGTGCCTGGGGGACCTGCGGAACCGCTGCGCTCGGCATTGACCGCGTCCCTGGGGCCGATCCTCAAGTATTCAAGCACGCCATCAGATGCCAACGCGGATAATTTCATCTACGCTCCGGATCGCCCGGTGTACTATGGCACAGGTTACTTTGGTCAGGTAGGCGCGTCGGGTGAAATCATGTACGACACACGAAACAATCCAGCATATCCGACTCGTGGGTTTTTGATCAGGGCTGCCGGAGCTGTCTACCCAGGAGTTTGGGATGTGGAGTCTCCGTTTGGCAGTATAGATGGAAGAGTACACACTTACTTGACGGCTCCTATTCCGACGCACCCAACCCTGGCACTGAGGATAGGTGGCAAGAAAGTATGGGGAACTTATCCTTTCCACGAAAGTGCCTTCCTCGGCGGTCCCGGTTTTGCTGCTACCGGTCTATCCGATAGCCATATACGCGGTTTCCGGAAAAATCGGTTCGCTGGAGACACTTCGGTGTATGGGAATGCCGAACTGCGCCTTGTGCTGCTCCCTATTAACTTCATAGTGCCAGGCGAGTTCGGCGTGTTCATTACGGCTGATGTCGGCAGGGTATTTTATGCCGAGGATCCGGACGATGCTGACAAATGGCACACGGGTGTCGGCGGCGGATTCTGGCTCTCTTTTCTCGAACGCAAGCAGACCTTGAGTGTTGCGGTCATCAATGGCGATGACTTGACAGGTGTGTATCTGCGCGCGGGTTTCATGTTTTAGGCAATCAAATAGGAGAAATAGTGTATGCTCAACAAGATATATGGCATCCTCAACAACATAATTATACGTCTCGTTGTTTACTATCTTGCGTGGCTTTTGGCTCTCGGCGGGATTTTTCACCTCTTCCCCCAAATTCTCATTTATGTCTCGCAAGAGCGTGAACGTGTCCAAGGACGTGAACGCCTCTTTGAAGGCGAACAAGGTGACCTGGAGAAAATCAAAGAGGGTGTCGCGACGCTTGTTGAAGGCAATCTCACAGAAGTCTTGCTCATGGTCACATTTGTTGATCCTGCACGCACGATTCCGGTTATGGTAGCTCTGGCAATGGCATTTTGGGTTACGCTCCCGATTACGTGGTTATATCGTTGGACGCGACCGCGCAAGAAATACAGTCAATCCTTCGCACACACTTTGCTGGTTATACCTATTGCGATATCGTTAGTTGTTTTTTTGGTCAAGGATAGTATTGCACTTGCGTTCAGTTTAGCGGGCATCGTGGCTGCTGTCCGTTTTCGCACTTCACTCGAAGAACCGATGGATTCCGTATATATGCTGATGGCTATCGGGATAGGGCTCGCGGCGGGTACGCAACTTATTTTAGTGGCTTATCTTGCGTCCCTGGTTTTTGTCATCTTAACTCTGTGTGTGTGGAAAAGCAATTTTGGCGCGCAGCCGGAAGTCCTTTCTGGCTGGAAAATCGATAATTCTCGAAAATGGGGCACAGCCCCTGGAGGAGGGGCCATTGCCACTGAAAACCTTTATAATGCCCAGATCGAAGTGCATACGACGAAAGTCAATGTAGCTAGAAAATCAACTGCGCAAATTCTTGAACCCAGTACCAAACGGTGGCAAGTAGCAGATGTGGTCGAAAACCCGGATGGGACTGCCATGGTTGTGTTTGATGTTTGGCTAAAAAAATCTGTCACTTTGCCTTCCTTTATACAGGATATTGAAGAAAACGGAAGAGGATGTATCAAGAGCGTAAAACTGAAGGGGCAAGAACTCAGGGGGGTATAATCGCACATGCAGAATCGCGGAAATAAACTCTTGTTAGGATTCCTTGTTTTTAGCCTGCTTATCCTTTTAGTGTCAATGGTTTATAGGCAGAATCCATCAACAGGTTTGCGTGAGGAGAAGGTCAAAGAGGATCCATCAACAGGTTTAAGTGAGGAGAAAATCAATAAAGAGGATCCACCAACAGGTTTAAGTGAGGAGAAAATCAATAAGGAGAATCCATCGGCAGGTTTGAGTGAAGACTTGCTAAATATGAATCCAACCGCTATACTTGACCATCTTTCGGTGGGCACGAAGGCGGTAAGACAAAGGAAAATATCTCTCGAAAGCTATGACCTGAAAGTAGAGACAGCGACGCATTGGAAGCTGCCCGGCCGTCTCGAAGAGATTTCTGGTTTAGCAATGACCCTCGACAATCGACTTATAGCGCACAATGATGAAAAGGCGGTCATTCACGAGATAGATTATCAGAATGGGGTAATCGTAAAAGCATTCCAACTGGCGGATATGAAGGCCCCAGTAAACGGTGATTTTGAGGGTATAGCGACAGTTAACGATCAGGTCTATTTGGTCACAAGTTCAGGGCGCATATACGAAGGTAGCAGGGGAGCCGAGGGAGCGTCTGTCCTTTATAATAGCTATGCTACTGGCGTCGGTAGAGATTACGAAATAGAGGGTTTAGCGTACGACGCGAGCCAGCAGGCACTCTTACTGATGAGCAAAGGTTCTCGTAGAGCAGACCTGAAAGAACAATTGGTTTTATATCGTTGGTCACTTGAGAAGAAACAACTCATCGAAGATGCACATATAGTCATACCTGTCATTGAATTCACACGTTATATTGGGGGAAAAGAATTTCAACCTTCTGGGATCGAACGACACCCTGTGTCAGGAAATTACTTTGTCGTGGCTGCGCGTCAGGGGGCAATCGCGGAGGTTACGCCGTGGGGGCAGGTCGTTGCAGCCAGGCAGTTTCCTGCCCAGTGGCATCGTCAACCTGAAGGTATCACCTTCGCAGCGGATGGGACACTCATAATTGCAGATGAAGGATCGGGTAAGAAAGCGAGACTCACACTTTATCCGGTTTCGGAAAATCGGTAATAGCAGTCCAAGAGCCTATCTGTATTAGTTTTCAGTGACTGCCGCCTCGTCAATGGCGATCTCCTGCTTTGCAGAATCAATACGCACCTTTGTCCCGATCGGAAGGACGAACATCGGATCCGTGTGCCCGAAGTCCATATTGGTGACAATGGGCATGTCGTTTAATCCATATTCCTCGCGTACAGTTTTACAGAGCGCGTTATCGTACTCATGAAAAGCGGCGGGATCAACACCTCCGCCGGGTCGTCCGAGTAGGATACCATTCAGTCCTTCAAGAATACGCATCGCCGCAAGGCATCTGACAAACCTTGTTAGAAATGAGGGTGGTGGCATCTCTTCGGAGGTTTCCAAGAAGAGAACAGCCCCGTAAAGGTCCTTGGCAGAGGGGAAGTAGTCAGTGCCGCGAAGCCAGTCCAAAACTTCAACACAGCCTCCAAAAAGTTGCCCTTCAACGACACCTTTTTCTTGATGAAATCTCCAGCCAGTACAGGGATTTAGTTTTCGACGAATGGATTGGTTTTCGGGGTTCTCCCACGGCAGATATTCAACTGTCCATTCTGCTTGATTTGGTTCAATAACGCCAATCGGTTGGGCGGAAAAAAGAGTGCGTCGAACTGATTCTACCATATACAGGAACATCCCGCAGTTTTCGGCAAATCCTGCCATAAATGAGGGCCCGTAAAACGAAACGATCCCCGCTTTAAAGCAGGCAGCGTGGGAAATAGTCGTATCCGAAAAACCCATAAAGACTTTAGGGTTCTTCCGAATCAGATCCAAGTCTATGTATGGCAGCGTGCGGATGGAATCTTCACCGCCGATGGTTGAGATGATACCATCAATTGTTTCATCGGCAAAGGCTTCCATCAAATCGTCGGCCCGTGCTTCAGGATTTTTGGCGAGCCAATCTGCATCGCGCAAGGCGTGTGCTGTCTCAACAACCGTTACATCAAATTCTTCTTCAAATTGCCGTTTCCCAATCTCGTACCGGTGCCGGACAGTCCCTGGACCTCCCCAAGAAAGCGAGATGGCTGCGATACGGCTACCGGGACGCAGTATCTTGGGTTTTATTTTCTTCATCGGAAATCCCAACTTTCTCTTTTAAGGTCTCAATGAGTACGAGCAACCGTTTTTTCGCTAACTGACGTGAACTCGGTATTGGTGGCGGTGGTTGAAAAATAGTACCTCGCTCACTTTGTACCCAACCTGTTACGTTGTCATCAGCCCTAATGTGAAGCCATCTGCTTTCAAGATCGAGATAGACCTTTAATCGGTCATCCTCGCTTCGGATGTTATATTTCATTGAAAGATTGGTTACCTGCCAGCTGACGCCTTCTTCGATTGTTGATACTTCTGCGCGTCCTGCCAGCGGTATTTTCGCTGTTTTGAATCCTTGGCTCAGTTCCTGAGACAATTTGCCTTCGGTGAGGGAAGTCTGCGCTGCTAAATCCACTTCAAACAGCAACGTCAGAATTTCATACTTGGATTGTTGGTAGACAATGAGTTTTTCGTCGCCGTTCGTGATCCGATAAGTCTGCCCGTATTTTTTATCTTTAATGAACCACTGTTTGTTTGTCTGTTGGGTGGAGACTTCCAGATCTGTTGAAAGTTCAGTTTTATTTGTGTTAAACGCGTCCTTTAGGTCAGGCAGATAGATATCAATCTGGTTACCTGTTCTAACAACTATATACCCGGCACCGGGGGCATTTTTGAGCAGCCACTCCTCGCCACTTAGCAAAACTTCAAGGATGGGCGTACTCGGACCGAAACGAATATTTTCTGTCATATTGGCGAACATCTTTTGCCAATCGGTCTCCGTTCTCAAAGCGTTGTCCAAAGCTGCGCCTTTGAGTTTTGCACGATGTGTCAATGCCGCGCTAAACAGAAGTTCACGTTCCAATTTACCGTTATTCAGGTTGCTAATATATTGCCTATCCAAATTAAAGCGATATACATCTATAGTGTAAGCGAGGGGTTTTGAAGTGACGACCGGTCTGCCGCGCACTGCTGTCCGCGTGTGCATCTGTAATTTCGGAACTTTCGTCTGTTGCACGGGTGGTGCTTGAAGAATATAAACGCTAAAGCCAAAACCGACGAAAATAACAAAGATAATGATAAATGTCAGGCTTTTCAGAAGTGCTTTCATGTTTCTTGTCCTATCACTGGGAGCTGTGTTTTAACTTTTCTTCTTCAACGGGTATACACAAAAATCAGTTGACATTAAGTTAGCAACAGTCCACAATTAATGTCGAATATCTCTCTGTCTTTTTAGTAGTTTATCAAAAGTCTTTCATTTTCAAAACTCCATGCTTTAGCTTGGAGATGTAGAAAATGGCGCGGGGCGTGCGTCAAGAGACTGGGCTTGGGATGATAAAACATCGCCAAGCCCAATTTCGTTAAGGTTAATTGAAACAATCTGGCAAATTAACGCGGATGGGTTCATCTGTGGGCTTAGCCCTTGATTCACAAGGCGTTAATGAAGCGTGAATATAGTGTTCAACGCCATAAACAATTTCTTCTTCATTGGGTACTATAGCCCAAGTTACAAAGATTGGAGGGATTGAAGAGGCGTGTTTCTTGATACATTCTTTTCCTCTGTGAACAGAAAACCTGTTCTTAATCCAACCTTTGCCAGCATATATAGCTTTAGGTCGCCCATTTCCCCACTTCCAAAGAATATAAACGCCAAAACAATTGTAATCTAAATCATCTGAATGCGGATACCAAAGTTCAAATGGTCTTCCAAATTGATTTGTGGTATACCAATTAACTTGCATAGTACGTGACATATTAAGATCCTCTATTATTTTTCGCGTTACTTGTTGACTTTTCGCGCGAAAAATGGTAGGATTAACTTAAATATCACATTAAGTGACGATTAACGCGATATTTAAGTTAATAGTTTGATAGCGAAGTTCTTAACATCTGCTTCGCTGTTGATTAAGGCGGCTGGTTGCTTTAGAAAGCCGGGTTTAATTCCCGGCTCGCCTTTTACAAGAAAATTCTACAATTTTTGGAAAAATTTAGCAATACTGAAAATCTGTCAAGTAAATATGTCTTGACAGATTTTTGTTTTTGTGGTATACTATATTCATCGCATTGGCTGGCATGTGAAGCATTGCCGCTTGGCAATGTGCCAGCCTCCCACTTCACAGGGGATAAATGGTGCGATATGCGAAATTCTATGAGATTAGTAAGAGCCAAACGGCTTAAAATAAAAAGACAACCTATCTTCTCTGAAATTAACGAAGCATCTGGTAAAGTATGGCGTGAGTGCTGTAATTTGATGGACTGGTATCAGTGGCAGCGTGGTTATGGTCATGCTCATCAGGACTTCTATATAGGCGAAGATTGCGAAGGTTGGATGGACAAAAATCTAACGAAATCCCAACCTTTACATTCACAGAGTATTCAAGCTGTGCGTCAATCTTATTTCAAATCTTGGGCGTCCTACTCAGTGCTTAAGAAAACAGGTGGCATCAAGAAACCTAAACCACCTAATAAACGAAAGAAGTACCGCACTACCCATTGGAAAAAGTCAGCAATTAGATTTTTTGAAAGTGAATTGTTGGGTAAACGCGTTTTACTTTCCATGGGTGCAGGTAGACCAAGATTAGATATAAAACTCCCAAAAAACTTTGATATGTCCACAAATCATTTGATTGCCACTATTGAGTTGGTCTATGATTATGGACAGTGGGAGTTACATTTCACATATTACGAGCCTATAGAAAAGCCGGAAGTTGGTAATGGTATTATAGGCGTTGATTTGGGTGAGATTCATCCTATGGTATGTTTTGAGGGGCAGTATGCTATGATTTTTAAGGACGATATATCCGCTCGCTATATCGCCTTAGAAATAAAGTGCTTGCTGGATTCAATTCTGCCATTAGTAAATGCCAACGCCATTCCAAACGCTGGTGGAAACTTACGCGTCGCAAGTGGAAGCGCATTAGAAGAATAGACAATCAAATCAAGGATGGCTTACACAAGCACACGCGAAAGTTAATGGGTGAATGTGAAGCAAGAGGTATTGGCACAATTGTTGTGGGTGATTTGACTGGGATCCGCGATAATATAGATTACGGTAAAAAGTCAAACCAGAAACTGCATCAATGGCCATTTGCCAAATTGATAAACATGATAACTTACAAAGCAAAAGCATTAGGTATCAAAGTGAAACATATCAATGAAGCATATACCTCGCAAACCTGTCCGAAATGTGGCAATAGAAAGAAACCTATAAATCGCGAATATAAGTGTAAGTGTGGTTTCACATATCACCGCGATGGTGTGGGTGCGATAAATATAAGACAAAAGTATCTGGGATGCCTCGGTGTCCCCGTAGAGGTGGACATGGCGCCGCCCCAGGGCTTCAGATTAGAGGTCCCGGTTGCCTTGAGTTAAATCAAGGAATGTTCCTATAAGGAACAAAAGGAATCTCCAGACTTTAGACTGGAGAGGAGTTCAATGTTCACAATTTAGAAAAAATATGCAAGATTTAAATCCCTTGGCAGTTGAATTAAACGAACAGATTCAAGAAGCCGCGCCGTCGGTTTTTGCGTTACTCTCCGATTTAGGAAAGCGCATTTACCTGCCGAGAGGCATCTTAAGCCAGACGGCAGAGGCGAATACAAAGGCGCACCTCTGCAACGCGACCCGCGCGATCGCCTTGAAAGACAGCGATATGATGCATCTTGCTGTTTCGCGCGAGTTCGTGCCTGCCTTACCCTTGGAAAGCATCTACGGGTACGCGCCCGTGTTAGGTCAACCGGAATTACGGGATGCGTGGAAGATGCATCTTCTGAAAGAGAACCCTTCACTTGCTAAAACAGGGTTGAGTCTACCAATTGTGACGAGTGGAATGACACACGGGTTTAGTCTACTGGCGGAACTTTTTACAGACAATGAAGACACGCTTGTTCTACCAGATAAAATCTGGGGAAATTATAGGCTTATTTTCCAAACGAAAGCGGGGGTGAACCTTCGAACCTACCCATTTTTCAACGCAGCGAAAGATTTCAACACACAAGGCTTTCGTGAGACACTCGCCAACACTACCGCCGAAAAGCTGCTGATTCTCCTGAATTTTCCGCATAACCCCACCGGTTATGCGATTACCCGGACAGAAGCGCAACATATTGTGGACGCTATCGTGGCGCGCGCCGATGCTGGCGGTCGCATCCTCGTTATGATTGACGATGCCTATGCGGGTTTGTGGTACGATGCATCGGTTATGCAAGAATCGCTCTTTGGTCTGTTGGTCGGATGTCACCGGAATGTCGTCTCTGCCAAAATAGATGGGGCAACGAAAGAGGAATACGCGTGGGGCTTACGCGTGGCATTCCTGAGCTTCGGTCTCGGAGAAGCAGCGATGCTCCCCCTTGAACAGAAGTTCAGTGGACTGATTCGAGCGAATACCTCTGGGGCATCACAGGTCTCCCAAACGCTTATCCTTGAAGCGATGAAGGCACCGGGGTATGCTGAACAGAAACAACACAACTATGAAACGCTCAAGGCACGTGCGTTGAAAGTGAAGGCGGTCGCGTCGGATGTGCGGTATGCAGAATTATGGGAAGTATATCCGAGTCATGCCGGCTATTTCACGTGTCTGAACCTTAAATCCGGGAACGCTGAGACCGTTCGGCAGCGGCTTCTTGAGGCGCATGGCATCGGGACAATTGCCCTGGGCGAGACAGAGTTACGGATCGCCTATTCGTGTCTTGATGCATCGGATATTGAGACGGTATTTGCGAAGATTGCAAGGGTTATTGAAGGCGTGTAGGGAACAGCGCGAAAGCCGTTCCCTATAGGCTTATTGTGCGGCTTTCAAAGCACCCCACGTCGTGGTGATTTTTCCATTCGGTTCGACAGGTGTGGTTGATGGATCTCCGACAGTCTTTCGGAAATAGACGTCGTCCTCAACATCGTTAGGACCCGCCCAGACCCAGTACGCCGTTGAATCGGGATCTTTCAGCGTTTCACGCATCGTGTCTGCACCGAATCCCCAGATACCGGCACCGAATTGATCGAGTTGCGTCGCGTTATCCCAGCTGCTATCGTCAAAATCGGGTTGTTCCCAACCGTCTTTGCGATCGGCGAGTGGTGCACCGGCATCTGCCTTCCAAGTATCATCAGAAGGGATATAGGTGCCGTCGTCAAGGATAACATCAAACAGCGCACCGCCGCGCCCGGTGTCCCCCGGTTCTGCGTCGTGGACGTAGACACCGATGACAGCGTAACCGTCCGGCATGTCAAATTCGGTGATGCTGGCTTGTTGCCAGTTATCGCCTTCGGCAACTTGTTCGCCATTGACGAAACCGACCCAAGAGTTGTCACCATTGATACGGAGTGTCGCTGCCCAAGTGCCTGAAACGACTAAGGCTAAAACTAAAACCAAAATTGTTGAAGTGAAAAGTTTTTTCACGTCGTTCTCCTTATTTGTTATGTATGATAGAACTGGTTAGCATTGCTTCTAACCGAACCCTAAAGTTTTACGATCGAGTGCTCGCGATTAACGGGATTATTTAGTCTCATTTTTAATACGCGCCCATGTGGTGGCGAGTTTGTCCTGGGGTTCAACAGGAAGAGTGCCGATCGTGTACCGGAAATAGATATCATCTTCGGCATCGTTGGGACCGCACCAGACCCAATTGGCTTCACAATCTGGATCTTTGAGAATTGCGCGCATCACTCCGGCACCGAACCCCCAGATGCCTTCCCCGAATTTTTCGTAGATTTCGAGTTCATCTTCCCATTTGCTGTCGTCGAAATCGATTTTTTCCCAACCATCATTCCGATCAGCGATAGGTTTGCCGGTATCGCATCGCCAGCCATCTTCGCCTGTCCCGATGTAATCGGGCTTAGCATCAAGGATAATATCTGCGAGGAACCCACCTCTACCGGCGGCACCGGGTTCGGCATCATGGACATAGACGGCAATCTGTGCGAAGCCGTTCTTCAATGTAAACTCGCTGACGGTCGGTGCTTGCCAGTTTCCGCTTTGGGCAACCTCTTCACCGTCGATAAAGGCAGTCCAGGTATTATCACCGCTGACCCGCAATGTGCCTTTTTTCGGCACGGCATTTGTCGTTTGTATCAGAAGCACACCGCTTAGAAAGATCGCGAGTACTAAATAGAGTATTGATCGGGTTTTCATAAAAACCTCCATAGCTGCACGGTTAAAACCGTACGGATTGTTAGTTACGGCACGCGGAGCGTGCCTACTACTTTGTATCTGATTCGAGTGCTAATTGTCCAGCAAGGTCTGCGATGAATTGATAGGCAACACGTCCAGACCGTCCGCTTGAGGATGCCTGCCACTCCAACGCTGCTCGGTGTAACGTCTCCGTTGGGACGGAAAGCCCTCGTTTTTGTGCGTAGTGAGACACAATCTGTAAATAAGTATCTTGCGAAATTCGATAGAAAGCGAGCCGTAAACCGAAACGGTCGCTCAGCGACACTTTCTCCTCGGTTGCTTCGCGCGGATACAACTCATCTTCATCGTTCTGGGGGAACTGGTTTTCTTTGACCTGCCGCGGCATCAAGTGCCGCCGGTTTGAGGTGGCATAGATGCGTACATTGTCTGGACACGCAGAAATTCCGCCTTCCAGCATGGCTTTCAACTCGCGGTATTCGGGTTCATCTTCGTTGAATGCAAGATCATCACAAAAAAGGATATAATGTTCTGGACGTTCCCACAACATCTCGGCAACTTCTTGTAGATGCACAAGTCCCTCTTTGCTGATGCCTACTAACCGAAGTCCTTTGTCGGCGTAGCGTTCCAACATCGCTTTAACGAGCGAGGATTTCCCAGTACCACGGTCCCCCCATAGTAAGACATGGTTTGCGGGCAGTCCTTGTAGAAATTGCCGCGTGTTTCGATCTAACGCTGCCGATTGCGAATTTATGCCGATGAGATCCGTGCTATCAACAAGATGCGGGTGTTTAACAGGCGCGAAATACCCAGTCCCGTTCTGTGTCCGCCACTGAAAAGCGATGTAGTCGTTGAGACACTCACTTGATGTGTGCGTCGTACGCGCGTTCAGGCGATTTAGCAAGCTATCGGCTTTTTCCAGCAATTCCGTAAAGAGTGGTAAGATGCCTTCCATTTCCTGGTTCTTCTTAGACATAGTTTAATTCGATCGCTTTAGAGTGTTGGTAGAGACGTTGGGTATTATTTTACTTTTCAGTGTTGAAGACCTGTTTTACCCAGTCTTCAAGCACAGGATCATCAGAAATTGCTCGCAAGAGCCAAGTGCCACCCCATTTGATACCGAGCCCTATTGTCGCGGCTCCGACGACTATTCCAATAGGAATAGTTATTATTAGACCTATTAATCCTTCCATATTTGATTTTTCCCTGTTAAGTTTAGAAGTTTACTAAGTACTGGATACATCAAATAGTTTAGCAACTTTAGTGAGCGTTTGTCAAACCAATCTACAGGTTTTTGTGGGAGTGACGTGCCTTGGATCTTTCGTTATGGATTTGATTTTTCAGAGGCACTGAGTACCCGTTTCAGCCATGCTTCAAGTTCAGGGTCTCTGGATATTTCCTTGATCGACCATGTGATGCCCCATCGAATCCCCCATGCGATACCAACAGCCAGCATGACTGTTACAAAGATAGCTCCTGATGCCTACAGAAGGAACAGGATTATAATTCCTCCAAAAGTTGAGGCCATTGGTAAACTCCTTATTTGGATATCCTGCTATAGGTCCGATTTTTCAGAAGTGTTGAGAACCTGTCTCAGCCATTTTTCAAATTCGGGATCGCTGTAAATGATTTTCAAAAGCCATCTACCACCCCATCTGAAACCCAGGGCAATACCGACACCAATCATGACTGCCCCCAACATAGCCCCTAATGGATATACTGGTATTTATCAAATCTATCAAGGAGTCAGTAATCATCAATAGATCGTAGGTATAGCACTATGAAAATGCGTTTGTTTTGAAAAAGTTGCTTGATTTTTAGAGCATGAGATGGCATCGTAGTGACTCAGAAAAACCACC